>DGTA01000040.1 GCA_002394165.1 Lachnospiraceae bacterium UBA4348
GATCCTCCACCTGTTCACAGATGGCGACCTTATAACCCTTTGACACGAGGCGGGTCAGATAGGTGTCGACGGCATGGTAGGGGACGCCGCACATCGGCGCCCTCTCCTCCATGCCGCAGTCTTTGCCTGTCAGAGTCAGTTCCAGTTCCCTCGACGCTGTGACGGCGTCATCGAAAAACATCTCATAGAAATCGCCCAGGCGATAAAACAGGATACAGTCCCTGTACTGCTGTTTCGTCTCCAGGTATTTCTGCATCATCGGCGTAAACTCAGCCACGCTTCACCTCATTTTTCTACGGCAGTGCCGAAATAATAGAATCCTTTGCACTCGTCCATGCTGACAGGCAGGATCCTTCCGATCACCGACGGATCAGCCGGAAAATGGACGATCATATTCTGGGCAGTCCTCCCGGTGATCAGGGAACTGTCGTGATCGTTTACTCTCTCCGCAAGGACCGGCATCGTTCTTCCCTGCCAGCGTCCGCTCCTGGCCGCCCCTGTCTCCTGCACCAGTTTAAGCAGCCTGTCAAAACGGTCCTTTACGATCTCTTCCGGGATCTGGTCAGGCATGGAGGCTGCCGGGGTCCCGGTCCGTTTCGAATATATAAACGTAAAGGCACTGTCAAACTGCACCTGACGCACAACATCAAGGGTATCGGCAAGGTCTTCCTCGGTCTCGCCCGGGAAACCGACGATCAGATCCGTGGTCAGGGAAAGATCCGGTACGGAGTCATAAAGGCGACGGCACAGGTCAAGATAGGATTCTTTTGTATAATGCCTGTTCATCTTCTTCAGCAGCCGGGTGCTCCCGGACTGAAGCGGAAGATGCAGATGAGGACAGATCTTGGACGAGGAGGCCATCACATCGATCAGATCTTCGGAGAGATCCTTGGGATGGGAAGTCATGAACCGGATCCTCTCGATGCCGTCGATCTTCTCCACCTCCCTCAGAAGATCCGCAAAGCTGACCGGATCGGGAAGGTTTTTTCCGTAGGAATTGACATTCTGCCCAAGGAGCATCACCTCAACGACCCCTTCCGAGGCAAGCTTTGACACCTCCCTGAGGATGTCGGACGGAGTACGGCTTCTTTCGCGCCCTCTTACATAAGGAACGATGCAGTAGGTGCAGAAGTTGTCACATCCGTACATGATGTTGACACCCGATTTGAAAGGATAGGTGCGCTGTGTCGGGAGCTGTTCGATGGTAGTGCGGGTATCCTTCCAGATATCGATGATCAAACCGCGGCTTTCGTACATATCATGGATCAGTTCCGCAAACTTCCAGATATTATGGGTCCCGAAGACCAGGTCAACATAGGAATAGCTCTTCCGGATCTTTTCGACCGTATCGGGCTCCTGCATCATGCAGCCGCAGAGAATGATCTTCATGTGCGGGTTTTTCTTTTTCAGGCCGCCCAGATATCCGAGTCTTCCGTAGACCTTCAGATTCGCGTTCTCCCTTACGGTACAGGTGTTGTAGATCACCAGATCCGCTTCCTCGTTTTCCGTCAGGACGCACCCCATCGCCTCAAGGATCCCCCTGAGCTTCTCGGAGTCGCGTTCATTCATCTGGCATCCGAAGGTCTTGACACAGGCGGTCAGCGTATGCCCGGCCGCTTCGCTCTCACTGCGGATGATCTGAGCGTTCTTTGCGATAAAATAATGCTGCCGCATCGGCTCCGATTCCGGTGCCGGTGCGGTTACATCCACATCCTGGTATATATCTTTCATGTTCAGTCCTTTTTCCCGAGATGATGGATGCTTCCGTCCGGATCCACCACATCGATCTGGTCAAGCTGGCTTCTGAGGTTCGCCCGGATCGCTGCGATATAGCGCCCCCGGAGGATGGCCTGCTCTTCCTTCTCCGCGTCGTTTAAACCGACGCTTTTTTGTTTTCTCGCCAGTTCATTTATTCTGGCCAGATCTGTTTCATTGATCATAGGGTTGATTACTCCTGACCACCGGTCACCGCTGTTCTTCGCCCGGCTTTGCCAGGAAAAGGGTCCCGATAAGGGAGCCGGACAGGATCCGGTGAATATTATGAAAATCTCTTCCGTTTGCGATGACCATGTCAACGCCCGCCTCCGTTGCGATCTGGGCCGCGTGGAGCTTGGTCGCCATACCGCCGGTACCCACATCGCTTCTTGTCCCTGCACCGAGTCCCAGGATCTGTTCATCGATCCGGGATACGAAGGGAATCAGGGCGGCCCATTCGTTGTCATGGGGATCGTCGGTGTAAAGTCCGTCGATATCCGACATCAGTATGAGCAGGTCGGCCCCGACTAAAGAGGCAACCGTCGCTGAAAGAGAATCGTTGTCTCCGAACTGAATCTCATAGGTAGAGATCGTATCATTCTCATTTACGACAGGAATCACGTTCATGTCAAGGAGCTGTTCAAAGGTGTTGATCGTATTGCTCCTGGCCGGCTCCTCCACAACGGTGTCCTTCGTGAGCAGGATCTGTGCGGCCATGTGGCCGTACTCGTGGAACAGCTTCTGATAGATCATCATCAGCTGTGCCTGTCCGACGGCAGCGCAGGCCTGTTTTTCTTCAATCTTTTCGGGCCTGTGGTCCATATGGGCGGCTACTCTTCCCGCCGCGATCGCACCGGAGGAGACAAGGATCACCTCTTTGCCGGCGTTTTTAAGATCACACAGCTCTCTTACCAGTATCTCCAGCCGGATCAGGTCAAGGGCTCCTGTTGCCGTGTGAACGATCGAGGAAGAACCGATCTTCACAACGATCCTTTTCCGGTTTTTAAGAGCCTCCCTTGCCAGCTGGTGAAGCTGCTGCGTCTGTTCGTTCATGAATGGTCCCCCTTACCGCACCAGTCCGAGGCGCTTGAAAAAGTTCAGGATCTGCCTCCCCTTTGGAAGCGACAGGATCTCCACAGAGGAGATGCCTCCGAGCGCCACCAGGGAAACGCTGTAGATAAACACACCGGCGAGGATCGCAAATACGGTGGATACAGACACTCCCAGCACCAGGTGAAGCAGTGAATAGATGCCGAAAGCTGCGAAGGCCATGATCGCCGAGGCCGCAGCCGGGATCACGAACGAGCGCAGGACTTCCTGACGGTAGCCGAGCATCCGGCTGATGGCAAACGCATTCAGGATCGAAACGATCAGCGCGAAAAGGGTGTTGGCATAAAGGACCGCATAAATATTGAGGTTAAAGCGGCTGAGCATCACATAAAGCGCCGCAATATGGATCACCAGTGCGATACAGCAGTGGATCAGCGGTTCCTTGAGTTTTCCCAGTCCCTGAAGGATGGATGTCGTCAGCGTGGAGAGCGCGTAAAGAATGATCATCGGAGCGCCCGCCTGCAGGATACCCGCACTTAAGGGCACGCCTGACTGGGGATGGAAAAGCATCATGATGACGGGGCCGCCGAGCGCTGCCAGCCCCAGTGCTCCGGGAATGGAGAAGATCATCGTAAAGCGGATAGCTGAGCTTACCCGGTTGCATGCTTCGCGGCGTGTCTTCCGGTCCCTGGCTGTGAGGCCCGTCATGCTCGGAACGATCGCCGGCCCGAGCGAGGACGCCAGTGAGAGGACGACATTCATCAGCACGCGGAATTTGCCCGCGTAGATCCCCCAGATGACCGAGTACTGGGCTTCCGTATACCCCTTGCCCTTGAGCACGGCATTAAAAATACCCTGGTCGATCACGTTGCTCATGTTGTAGACCAGCGTTGAGAAAACGATCGGGAGTACAGTCAGAAGAAGGATCCGGTAGATCATCCTCGAGGACTCTCTTTTTGAGGAAACATCATCACGGACATAGACATCCATCTCCCGCCGCTTGCGGATATACATGACCATCATGAAAAGCATGGCCACGGTAACGGAAGCAACCGTACCGAAGGTGGCTCCGGCGGCTCCCCAGGCCGGACCGAGAAGTTCGTTTCCCTGCTCGGCTGCGAGGGCCGCTCCGTAACGGAACATAATACCGGCGCAGACGATGGAAATGACTGCGTTTACGATCTGTTCGATCACCTGTGAGGCGGCTGTGGGGACCATCGTCCCGAAGCCCTGGAAATATCCGCGGAATGTTCCCGTAATAGCGAAGATCAGGATGGCCGGTGCAATGACACGAAGCCCGAACTTCGCCAGTTCAAAATTCATGACATACTTCGTGAGCAGTCCTGAAAAAAGGTAAGTGACCAGGGCGGCCGCGCCGCCCCCGATCACTGCAAAACGCATGGCGCAATGAAAGACTCTGTTGGCATTCCGATACTCTCCTCTCGATATTCTCTCCGCCATCATCCTGGAGATAGCCAGGGGCAGAGAAAAGGAAGAGATCATCAGAATCAGGGTATAGATCTCATTGGCAGTGGAATAATAGCTGTTTCCGCTGTCTCCGAGGATATTCGTCAGAGGGACTCTGTAGATCAGGCCGATGACTTTCGCTGCAATGGATGCCACAGCAAGTATGGATCCCTGCACCAGAAAGTCACCGCCGCCATGCTTTTTCTTTGGCTTCATCAGTTACCTTTCTTTACAAAGGCCGGAGGGATCAGTAGTCGGTTGCATCGCTGGATACGGTGTAATCATCAGTGACCAGCACCTTGTCGGCAGCGGAATTGCGAATCAGGCAGATCCAGGTCTTTCCGGTATTGAGTTTGATCCTGTTTCCGTTCATATCATAGAAATCTGTTTCTGTCAGGTCGCCGGTGTAGACGGGAACGGAAATATTGGTGGCTTCGATATCGACGATATGAGTGGAATCCGCCTGGGATACACGTTTTTTCCAGGTGATGTCGATCGCTTTGCCGTTGGTGATATATTTACCGGTTCCGCCTGTAACGTCATCCGTCCACAGATAACCGTTGTCATCAAACGGAGTGGAATCGCAGTACTGAAGAATGATGTTCTTTACAGAAAGCTGCTCGCCGGTGTTGCCGTCGATCTGAGGCTCTCCGAACTGATATCGGTAGTATTTCTTGTCCTCGACATTATACTCGAATCTTGCGTGGTTATAGGCATAACCGGGAAGGATCACGTTGGCAGCGGTCCCGCCTTCGTTGGTGACGACATCGCCTTCTTCGACGAATTCCCAGTCACGGTTGTAATCATCCGGAAGCCACGGATTGATGCCGAGAGCCTCGATGCCTGCCTGAACGCCGTCGTACGTGAGGAAGGCATTGTGCGGCGATACGCGGTCGTCAGACCTGAAATAAACAAGATCACCATACTCTGTCTCACCGTCAAGCTCGACCGTAGAATCGAGCGCCAGAAGAGGTCTTGCCCAGGCAGCTTCTCCGTAATGGCAGAAGATCGCATTGTATTCTCTTGCATAATAGTAATAATAGTTTCTGGCACTGCGGACAGAACCGATGCGCTGGCAGTCCTGGTAATCCTCAAGGATACCCATGATACGGGTGATCAGGCCTTCCACCTCGGCCTCGACGAGAACGCCGGCCTTTGAGATGCCGTGCTGGGGAATCGCATCGTAAATATTATTGAACATGACCGCGATCGGTTTTTTCCTGCCGATCTCCACCGGGACCGTCTCACCCGTCAGTGCGCTCCGGCATACATCGTCCGCCATGGCAGTTCCCGCCAGGACGGATGTGAACATAGCCGCAGCCATCATTCCGGCAGCCAGTTTTTTTCCGAAACCACTTTTCATCATCATTCATCCTCCCTTATTAATCTGTCTTCAGTTATCATTTTATATTCTGTCCGTCCCCGGGATCACGGAAGATCCCCAGCCGGTTCAGTATCTTTTCCTGCAGCGAGAACATTTCCTCCTCCTGCTTGGGCGTCATATGGTCGTAGCCGGCCAGATGAAGCATGCTGTGAGCGACCAGAAAAGCAAATTCCCTGCGAAGGGAATGACCGTATCCGGCCGCCTGCTGCGCGCACCTTTCAAGATCGATCACGATATCTCCCAGCATCAGCTCGCCGCTGTCCGGATCAAAGTGATCCGCGGCTGTGAGGTCGTCTTCCAGAAAAGAATAATCACCGGGAGTTTCATACTCGAGAAGCGGGAACGAAAGGACATCCGTCACCGCATCGATCCCCCTGTACTGATGATTGATTCCCCTGATCGCCTCATCCCCGGTGACCAGAAGCGTCACGTAAGCCTCATAGGGACATTCTGTCTCATTAAGCGACTCCTCGGCCACCATCAGGGCCAGGGCCTTTAAGTCGAACGGCTCAGGAAGGCCGCTTTCATTTTCATAATCGAGAGTCATGGTCTGCTCCTTCAGGATCGCCTCGTTCTGTCCGGATAGGGAATTCCGCGCTGTTTTTCCCGGACGTTTGCAAGCAGTTCCCGGCGGTTTTTCTGTTTGTTCTCGTACTCGTCATAGGCCGTCACGATCTTCTGGACCAGCGGATGACGCACGACATCCTGGCTCGTCAGGTAACAGAAGGCGATCTGGTCGATCGACCGGAGCACCTTTACCGCCACATCCAGTCCCGAGGTCTCCCCGGGAGCGAGGTCCTTCTGGGTCATGTCACCGGTCACGATGACCTTAGACCCGAACCCGATCCTGGTGAGGAACATCTTCATCTGGGCCGGCGTGGTGTTCTGGGCTTCGTCAAGGATAATAAAGGCGTTGTCAAGTGTCCTGCCGCGCATGTACGCGAGGGGGGCCACCTCGATCAGGCCTTTTTCCATGTTGCGCTGGTAGTTCTCCGCCCCCATGATCTGGTAGAGAGCATCGTAAAGAGGCCTGAGGTAAGGATCGACCTTGCTCTGGAGATCTCCGGGAAGAAATCCCAGCCGCTCGCCGGCTTCAATCGCCGGTCTCGTCATGATGATCCTGCCCACATCCTCATTCTTGAACGCCGTCACCGCCATGGCCATGGCCAGGTAGGTCTTTCCCGTACCGGCCGGACCGATGCCGAAGGTGATCATATTTTTCCGGATGGCTTCAACGTACTGTTTCTGCCCGAGTGTCTTGGGCTTTACGCTTCTTCCGTTTACCGTATGGCAGATCACGTCGGAGTCGATCTGTGCGAGGACCTCCTCCTTCTCTTCCATGACCAGTGAAAGCGCGTAATTAACGTTCTGCTCCGTAATGACCGTTCCGTTCTGTGAAAGAGCCAGAAGGCTTTTGAGCACTCGCTCTCCCCTGTCCGCAGCTGCCTGGGATCCGAGGACACGGGTGCTGCCCTCCCGGTTAAGAATGGTCACGTTAAGCGTTTTTTCTATCTTTTTGACATGCTCGTCGTACTGACCGAACACATTTCTCTCATGATCCGCCGGAATGACGAGCATCCGTTCAATCACACTCATTAAATCTGATATCTCCTGCTTATTTATGGTACGGCTCCCCGCAGCTGATCTTGAAAGCGCGGTAGATCTGCTCAAGTGTGATCACGCGCATCAGCTGGTGAGGAAAGGTCATCCGTGAAAACGAAAGGCGCATCCGGCTGCTCTTAAGCAGATCCTCGTGAAGCCCCAGGCTCCCGCCGATCAGCAGCGTGAGCGAGCTGGTTCCGGAGACCCTCAGGCTGTCCATCCAGGCGGAAAATTCTTCGGATGAAAAAGGTTTCCCGTCAACAGCCAGCGCTGCGACGAGGCTGCCGGCAGGGATCTTTTTCCGGATACGCTCTGCTTCCCTCCGGAGGATATTTTCCCTGTCGCCTTCGTGCACCGGCTCAGGAGCCGGCTCATCCGCCACTTCAATGATCTGGAGCCTGCAAAATCTGGACAGCCGTTTCGAATATTCCGCCACCGCCGCTGTCCAGAATTTTTCCTTCAGCTTTCCGACACAGATGACCGTGATGGTCAATCGAGAGCTCCTTTACCCTTAAGGTAAGCGTCGATCCCGGCTGCCGCGGTCTTTCCTGCGCCCATCGCAAGGATCACCGTTGCGGCTCCGGTAACGGCATCGCCGCCGGCATATACCTTTTCTCTTGAGGTGGCTCCCGTCTCCTCCTGCGCAATGATGCATCTGCGCCTGTTGACTTCAAGGCCCTGCGTCGTCGAGGAAATAAGAGGATTGGGAGATGTCCCCAGGGACATGATCACCGTATCGGCTTCGATCTCATATTCAGATCCGGGAACCTCGACCGGACGGCGTCTTCCGGAAGCATCCGGCTCGCCCAGTTCCATCCTGATCACGCGGACACCGGTGACATTATCCTGATCATCCGTCAGGATCTCCACAGGATTGGTCAGCAGATCGAACTGGATCCCCTCTTCCTTTGCGTGATGGACTTCCTCCGCCCTTGCGGGAAGCTCCTTCTCGCTGCGGCGGTAGACCACATGCACCTCAGCCCCGAGACGCAGAGCGGTTCTCGCCGCGTCCATGGCCACATTGCCGCCTCCGACGACGATCACCTTTTTCCCGCAGTAGATTGGGGTGTCATAATCGTCGCGGAATGCCTTCATCAGGTTGTTCCTGGTCAGGAATTCATTCGCGGAGAAAACGCCTTTGGCCTGCTCCCCCGGGATTCCCATAAACATCGGAAGTCCCGCGCCGGATCCGATAAAAACGGCGTCAAAGCCCTCCTCATCGATCAGCTCGTCGATCGTGACCGATTTTCCGATGATAACGTTCGTTTCGATCTTGACGCCCAGGGAGCGGACATTCTCGATCTCCTTCGCAACGACCCTGTCCTTGGGAAGCCTGAACTCGGGGATACCGTAGACAAGAACGCCGCCCGGTTTGTGAAGCGCTTCAAAGATCGTCACATCGTAGCCCATTCTGGCCAGATCTCCCGCACAGGTAAGACCGGCGGGGCCTGAACCGATCACGGCTACCTTAAGGCCGTTGCTTTTGGCTGTCTTTTTGGGAGTGATCCCGTTTTCACATGCCCAGTCAGCCACAAACCGCTCGAGTTTTCCGATGGAGATCGAATCTCCCTTGATCCCGCGGATGCACTGGCCTTCGCACTGTGTTTCCTGGGGACAGACGCGTCCGCACACAGCCGGAAGCGAGGAGGAAGCCGAGATCACTTCATAGGCTTTCTCAAAATCTCCTGTCTTGACATGCCCGATGAATTCCGGGATATCGATATTTACGGGGCAGCCCCCGACACATTTTGCATTTTTGCAGTGGAGGCACCTGGACGCTTCCGCCATCGCCTCTTCCTTGTTATATCCAAGGCAGACTTCTTCGAAATTGCCGGCACGGACCAGCGGATCCTGTTCTCTTACTTCGATTTTTTTCAGTCCTTCAGCCATGATCATTCACCTCCGCACTGTCCGCAGCCGCCGTGATGGGTATCGCCTTCCTGCGCTTCGAGAAAAGCCATTCCCTCCTGGGTCTTATAAAGAGATGCGCGCTTCATGGCGGCATCAAAATCAACGAGGTGACCGTCAAATTCCGGTCCGTCCACACAGGCGAATTTCACTTCCCCACCGACAAGCAGTCTGCAGGCGCCGCACATTCCGGTGCCGTCGACCATGATCGGGTTCATGCTCACGACTGTCGGGATCCCGAGCTTCTTAGTCGTCAGCGCACAGAATTTCATCATGATCATGGGGCCGATCGCTACGCAGTGATCATAGACATGACCCTCCTGCACAAGATCTTCGATGCA
Source organism: Lachnospiraceae bacterium UBA4348 (assembly GCA_002394165.1). Taxonomy (GTDB): domain Bacteria; phylum Bacillota; class Clostridia; order Lachnospirales; family Lachnospiraceae; genus Merdiplasma. The sequence continues at coordinate 9,508 of DGTA01000040.1, forward strand.
CTTTGTCACCATGCCGCTTCTTCCGTAGGATCCGTCATCAGTCGTCACGTAGGTGTTCGCGACTTCCCTCATTTCATTTTCAAGGATCACGAGGTCCTTTGTTTTTGCTCCGATGATCACGTCACACTCAATGCCGTGCTCATGAAGCCATTTGGCCTGCGGGTAGACCGGAGCCGTGCCGACACCGCCGGCAACAAAAAGGATCTTTTTGCGGCGGACTTCTTCGATCGGATCCGTACAAAGATCCGACGGGACGCCGAGCGGACCGGTAAAGTCCATGAAGGCATCTCCCTCTTTCATTCGGGCAAACTTCCAGGTGCTGGCTCCCACCGGCTGGAATACGATCGTAATAGTTCCCTTTTCTCTGTCATAGTCGCAGATCGTAAGAGGGATACGCTCCGAATGCTCTTCCTGTTTTACGATCACAAACTGCCCCGGAAGGCATCTCTTGGCCACCCGGGGGGCTTCGACCACCATCCGCCAGATGTTGCCGGCGAGAATTCCGGCTTCAACGATCTTATACATATTTAGCCTTTCTCATTACTGCATAAAACAAAAACAACCACTATGAGTATAAAGCATGGACCCGTAAAATTCAACGTTCTTTAATGATACGCTCAATTCTGCTCAAGGTAGTTTTCAAACTGCTCCATGGACATGAGCACCTTCCTGGGCTTGGTGCCCTCCTCCGGCCCCACGACGCCGGCATCACTGAGCTGATCCATGATCCTGGCAGCTCTGTTGAAGCCCACTTTGAACCATCTCTGGATCATGCCGATGGAAGCTTTATCCTTTTCGATGATAAACTTTCCGGCATCCGCGAACAGTTCATCCACATCACTGGAGGCGGCGGTGACCTGGATGGTCTTTTCCATCGCTTCCATCTGCTGCTTCATGTCCACCTCAAGCTGGGCGCCGCCGTTCTTCTCCTTGATCTCCTTAACGACAGCGGCAACCTCCTGGTCTGATATATAGGCGCCTTGTGTACGAAGAGGCATCTTGAAGGTCTGCGGCGAATAAAGCATATCACCGTTTCCGAGCAGCTTTTCAGCGCCGTTCTGGTCGAGGATGGTCCTCGAATCCACGCCGGAGCTGACCGCAAAAGCGATCCTGGAAGGCATGTTGGCTTTGATCAGGCCGGTGATGACATCGACCGAGGGCCGCTGCGTGGCAATGACCAGGTGTATGCCGGCTGCTCTGGCCAGCTGGGCCAGGCGGCAGATCGCATCCTCCACCTCAGCGCTGGCCACCATCATCAGGTCAGCCAGCTCATCGACGATGATCACGATCTGCGGCATTTTTTCGGGCCGGTCCTCGGCGGGAACGTCATCGCCGATGTTCTCGACCCTTCGGTTGTAACCCTTCAGGTCGCGCACCCCCGTGTCTGCAAACTTCTGGTAACGGTTCATCATCTCCGCTACTGCCCAGTTAAGTGCACCGGCGGCCTTCTTAGGATCTGTCACGACCGGTATGAGCAGATGCGGGATACCGTTGTAGACACTCAGCTCGACGACCTTCGGGTCCACCATGATCAGGCGGACCTCATCAGGCCTGGCCTTATACAGGATGCTCATGATAAGCGTGTTTATAAATACGGACTTGCCTGAGCCGGTGGAACCGGCGATCAGCAGGTGAGGCATCTTCGCAATATCGCCGACAATGATCTTGCCGCCGATATCCTTGCCGACGGCAAAGGATATCTTTGAAGAAGCCTTCTCAAATGTCTCGGATTCAAGCAGCTCACGCAGCAGCACGGAGGAAGACGTTTTGTTCGGGACCTCGATCCCGATGGCGGCTTTCCCTGGGATGGGAGCCTCGATGCGGATATCGGAGGCGGCAAGGTTAAGCTGAATATCGTCCTGAAGCGACAGGATCCGGCTGACTTTCACTCCCATTTCCGGAGTAAGCTCAAAGCGCGTGACGCTCGGCCCGCAGGTCACGTTCGTGATCTTGACATTGACGCCGAAGGTCTGGAAAACTTCCTGAAGCTTGGCCGCTGTCTGGGCGAGCTCATCACGGGAGGTCGTTCCCTTTTTCTGCGAAGGCCTGGACAACAGTCCCATGGACGGAAACACATACTCCCTGGCGGGCGCGGCATCCTTATTCTCGATCTCCTTCTCCACGCTCTCGATCCCTTCCCGGATCTCGGACGGTGAGGATCTTTTTTTCCGGGTGCTCTCCTCTTTTTTTGCGGGAACCTCCGGAGGTATCTCTTCAGGAGCGGGAATATCCCGGTCCTCTTCAGCACCGGCGGTATTCGGGACAGGTTCTTCATCCAGCCCGGCGATATGGTCCATCCAGTCCGGCCTGGCGGGAACAGCTTCCTTTACAGCCGGCGTTTTGCCCGCGCTGCGTATGGTCTGCATCGCTCTGGGTTCTTTTTGAGTGATCACAGGCGCCGAGACATCTTCCTCATGCTCCCAGTCGTTGAAGATCTCAGACAGGGGCCTGGTATCTGCTCGCTTTGCTGCCGGCGCGGTCACCACGTCGGGACCGGGAACCCGGTCGGTTTTTTTGCGTCTGGGCGTCTTTATCTGTTCACGGGGCAGCGTGCTCACGGAAACCTTACGCTCTTCCTCCTCCTCAAGCAGCCTGCGCCGCTCCTGTCTCTGGCGGATCCACTCTTCACGCCTTTCACGGCGCTGGGTGGCCGCTTCTTTTTGGTGTGCCCGGATCCGGCCTGTCTGCGATCCGATATCCTTCATGAAGGAACGCTGAGTGATCAGCAGAAGGCAGATGAGCGCCAGGAAGGCGAGAAGTATGCACGTGGCGATCAGGCCTAAAAACGGTGTCAGCGACGAAACGATCACACCGCCGACGACCCCGCCGCCGGTGCGGTAGGTGCGTCCCGCCTCATAGAATTCGGACGCTTTAAAGCCCCGGCTGTCTCCCACCAGGGCGACCTGCATGACGGCGCACAGGATCAGATAAAGTACAAAGGCGCCGATGCAGCGGTATTTCTTCACTTTCTGCGTCGGGAAAATGATCACGATCGTGATGATGAACGCAAGCGGAGGAAGAATGTAGGCAAGTGTCCCGAACAGCCCGAAGCAGACATCCGCGGCCGTCTTTCCCACTTTTCCTCCAAACCCGAAAAAGCTGATAAATACAAGCACCCAGAAGGCCAGTGTGACCCACAGGGTGATCTCCACCCAGACTTCGTAGTCCATCTTTTGGGCCGGGGTTTGCTTCCCGGACCGGGTATTCTTCTGCGAAGCTTTTTTTGCCGGAGCGGTCTTCCCGGAGGAACGGGTATTCTTCCGGGTCGAGGCGGCCGGTTTTTTGCCGGATGATGTAGATTTTCTGTTTCCGGATGCAGTTGATGCTGCCATAGATCTAAAACTCCTTCAAACTACTCAGCGCATCAGGACAAAATGTCCGATGACCGCCAGGATTCCCGCTGCAAAGCAGTAATAGGCAAAATACCTGAATTTCCTCTGGGAAACGACCTTCATCATAAAACGGATGCAAAGATATCCGACCAGTGCGGCCGCGATCATGCCTGCCGCGTAGCACAGTCCTGCGGAGGCCGTGATCTGCTCGGCTCCGAGATCCTTAAGCTCCAGCAGCGTGGCTCCCAAAATGGCCGGGATGGAAAGAATAAAGGAATACTTGACAGCAAATTTGCGGTCCAGCTTAAGGAACAGGCAGGTGCTGATGGTGGTTCCGGACCTTGACAGACCCGGAAGCGTGGCAAAGCCCTGGGCGATTCCTATGATAATGCCCTCCTTCCAGGTTACATCCTTTGGGATCTTCCAGGTATCCGTCACCCTGTCGGAAAGCAGCAGGAGTATGCCCGTGATCAGCAGGCAGATCCCGGGAACAAGCAGCGTATCGGAAGCATCAGCGATCAGCTTTTTGCCGGCATATCCCATAATGCCTGTCGGGATGGTGGAAACGATGATCAGAAGCACAAATTTCCGGTAATTGGAAGTGATGATCCTGCGAAGTACGATCTCTTCCTGATCCTTCGGGGGAAAGAATCTTGCCCTGAAATTGTGGCAGAGGTCTCCTGCCATGGCAAAGAATGTCCGGATCAGCTGCCATATCTCATGCCGGAAATAGATGAACACGACCAGCAGCGTGGCCAGATGAAGCAGTACGTCGTAGAGTATGCTGTTTCCAGTATCGATGTGAAAGATGTTCTGGAAAATGGCAAGATGGCCGGAGCTGCTGACAGGCAAAAACTCCGTCAGACCCTGAACGGCTCCGAGAAATATAGACTGCAGGAAATTCATATTCTTTTCCTTTCCGTGAACTTACTTGAATTAAAAAACGACGACCCGGCCTGTTCTTTGAAAGAACTGCCGGGCGTAAAAGGTTTTGTCGGCAGACAGTATCACTGCTCCCGGAAAAAGAACTGATCTCTCAGTGTTTCGACCATTTGTTCATATGTCTGGCAGCACTCCTCGTTCCGGCCTTCTTCGATCATCCGGATACAGGGGGAGATCCAGTCCTGGTAAATGCCTTCGTAAACACGGCCGGCATCCTCCCGTTCGTCGATATGTTTGACGATGGACGGAGCCACGTCATAATACCGCCGGATCAGGTCGGCTCCTCCCTCCAGCGAGGAGAGATAACCGTCCCGGTACCTGCGCAGCAGCGATAGCTCATAGCAGTTGTCGCCGCCGCCCGTACTGCGGCATACAGCCGTCGTGATATAGCAGAATTTGCGGTGGAAACCGGATTCGATCGTGTCAAATTCTGCAATGGAGACATTGGATTTCGGAAAGGCCTTTTTCCATTCCTTCGCGATGGCATCAGCCAGGGGCCGGGATGAACTGCCTTTATAATGAAGGACTGCGGGATAGGTAAATACCGCCAGCCCCATGTTCAGCTGCATCTGCTTTGCGTCGGCCTGCGACCTTTTTGAGATCTTCTCAAGAATACGCTTTGCCCCTTCCACATAGGCGGCCGCCATATTCAGGAGCATCTCATCCGGCTCCCGAACCTGGGCAAAGAGATGTTCGATCGCATCAAATGCCGGAATATGCGCTTCGTAAAAGCCGTTAAACGCCTCTGCATATGTCTTCCTGTGAAAAAGATCGAGTTTTTCCAGTGCACTTTGAGCCATGTTTTCCATGGCCTGGACGGCAACCTGATAGTCACTCATCTCATGAACCTCCCCTTCGGATCAGATCGGCCGATCAAAAGCGATCAGTCGTCAAGATTGGTGTAGACAGCCTGGACGTCGTCATCGGCATCGAGCAGGTCAAGAGTCCTGTTAAGCTGTTTGAGTGCATCTTCATCAGTAAGGGATACATAATTCTGGGGAATCATAGTGACATCCGCGGATGCCATGGGAATGCCGGCTTCCTCAAGGGCCTGCCTGACCGAAGAAAAATCCTCCGGGGAGGTGAGGATCTCGTAGCTGTCCTCTTCCTCGGAAAAGTCCTCTGCACCGGCATCAAGCACAAGCATCATCAGCTCGTCGGGATCAGTCTCATACTCTTCTTTATCAATAATGATCTGGCCTTTCTGGTCAAACATATAAGAGACGCATCCCTGGGTCCCGATATTTCCGCTTCCCTTTGTGAAGGCGCTCCTGACGTTGGCGGCCGTCCGGTTCTTGTTGTCGGTCAGCGCTTCCACGATGATCGCAATGCCGCTCGGTCCGTATCCTTCATAGGTGACATGTTCATAATTGACGGAACCGATGTCGCCGGCCGCTTTCTTGATGCCGCGG
>DGTA01000030.1 GCA_002394165.1 Lachnospiraceae bacterium UBA4348
GCGGCGAACGCCTTCCGGCACTTCCTCCATCTCCAGGAAACATAGAAGGCTTCAACCTCTGTCGGTCTGTTCATTGCCAGATCTCCATGCTATATCCTATCACAGAAAAAAGTGACATGATGTGACATGTTTTACACCTCCGCCATGTTGATCTCCCGCTCTCCCTGCTTCAGGAAGCGGATCACCTGGCGGTCTGAATAGTTCAGCGTTTCGCAGATCTCCCGGATCTTGCATCCGCGGATGTAGCGCATATGAATAGAGACCCGAACCATCGGATTACTGATCACCTTCATGGCCTTCTCCAGTTCGGCCGCCCTGGTGTTCAGTTCATCGCAGATCCCGATGTATGCTTCCTTGATGGTGGCGATCTCCACGATGATCGCTTCCATCCGGTTCCCGGCGCTTCCGCTCCTGGGCATCCCTGTGATCGTTGTCGTGGATTTTGTCGCCCTGGCCTCCATCTTGATGATCCGCCAGCCCAGGTCGTTCTTCTGCTGGTTCAGCTGCCTGATCCTCTGAAAGTCTACCATCTTCGTCCCTCCTCATCGTTCGGTTCTATTCGCCGCATCACCGCCCGGATGTAAACCCCGTCCACCACGTCTGAGTAATACACCACGCAGTTCTCGAAAACATACCCCGGATAGGTCCGTTCCATGATCTCCTTCGCTGAGTTTTTGAAATCGTACGCAATCCGCTTGATCCTGGCCTTCGACATCTTGCTGTCGCTGGTGTGCTCCTTCGGCTGCTTCAGGTTCCGACTGCCTGCCCAGCTCTTGAAGTTCATCCGGTTGCCCTTCAGCTTCTCCCTTTCGTTCTGCTTGTACAGGTAGTTGGCCATGCCCTGGAGTCCCTTCCCGTATTCCTGGAGCATCAGCGCGTTTGCGATCCCATGCCCCCACATCCGCTCCAGCTCCTTCCGGCTGATCCCGCCGTTCATCACGACATGCGCGTGCAGCCGCTTGTTCTGGTCGTGCCCGATGCTCCAGATGTACTTCAACTCATCCAGGCCCCGCTTCTCCCGGAGCCGCTTCACCCGCTTGAAGTAGTTCTTCAGATCCCGCACCGCGCGCTGGTAGTCCACCTCGCTGGCGTATGTCAGCGTCATGTGCAGATCCTCCTCCGCCCGGAAGTTCGCCTCCATCAGCAGGATCAGCCGCCGCTTCGCCCGGTTGATGTTGTTCTTCAGCACCCGGTCCGGCGTCCGGTTCTTCTTCTCGGCCCGCAACCGCTTCTCTTTTTCCCGCCCGAATATCGGGTATACCTCCGCCTCCAGGCGTGACCCGGCCTTGATCGTCCTCGTCCGGTATCCCATGCTCCCCACGCGGATCGCGCTGGGCTCGTTCTTCCAGAAGTCGCTCAGCAGATCCTCGCCCTGGTTCCCGCTTTCCATGATGCTGTCGAAAAGCCCCTCGTATTCCCACGCCATGCCTGCCGCCTCCTTTCTGGTTGTCTTCCGGTGGAGCCGGGGGCACCGTTCGCTGCGCTTCGGTTCCCCCCGTCCCCCTCCATCCGGTAATCATCATGATCATCCCGATGGAAGTCTGTACTTTCGGTTTTGTATATCTCCCTGATCAGTTGATCATGTTTCCGGAAATGGCCCTTCACTTAATACTCATTACAAGCTCTGTTTTGCGGAACCCATCCCGCCATTCGCGGAGCCCTCCCCCGCCGGGTACCACCTTATAATGAAGAAACTGAGTGCCGGCTTCCGGAGTCGAACCGGATCAACCGCTGCCGGCATGATGCGGGCTGATCAGCCCGCGGTGATTAATTTCGTGTATTTCCTTGCCAATTTGCGTTCCATCTTGTCCAGATAATCCTTGTGCCGCTCCGGGTGCAGGTAAATCCTCCCATGCTGGTCCAGCGGCTTCTTCGTCCTGGCAGCAGCTGCGGCCTGGTTCTTCTGCGTCTTCTTCTGCCGGCTGTACGCCGCCGATCCCTTTTTGTATATCTTCATGCTTTCACCTCCCTGTCCGAATTATTACATTTCCTTCCGCTTGCCAAATCCGCAGAAGAAATAATCCCCCGGATACCATGAGTAGTAGTCGTCACCAGATACTCGCGCCGGGCACACTTCGTCAGGAAATTCAAGCATGAATCCTGAGTCTGCCTCAGTAGGATCATAATCGTCCGGCTTTGTCGGTCTGTGCTCGCAGTCCTTGCACCTGACAAGCTCTCTTTCCTTTTGCAGAAACGTCCAGCGGTCTCCGTCTCTCTTTGGCATTTCTCCGCATATATACTCTTTCAACTTCTCAATCCGCTCCTTTAGCGTATCAACGTTATCACGTTATATCGCATTAACTTCCATCAGATCGAACATGTCGATCTGTCCGTCAATCTGTTTATCTGCTGCCATCCGTTTCATTTTGTACTCGACATATTTCTGCCGATATCGATAACTGTCACCAAACACATTCCACGCCGCTTTGACAAGGTTCGGCTCATGTGGCCTGATTAGCTCCAGGTCTTCAGTCGCCCGGTATGATATCGGACATCCGCAGCAACCTGTGCGTTTCATACCGTAAACCTCATATGCGTCTGAATACTTGATCCCCCATGTCTGTTTGTACCATTCCTTGTCATCGTCTGACACATAGTACAAAGGACGCAGCCGAAACTGTCCGCTGGCCGTTTCAGAAAAGCACATTGTGGAGTTGGCTTCGCCCTGTCTTGGTACAGACCTCATGCCGCCCTCATCTCTGCGCTCTCCCGTGATAACCATTTCGTAATCCTTCTGTACGCTATGCGCCACCTGTTTCTTGCAGTAATCGCAGCACTTCGCGCTTATTTGGAACTCCGGCGGACACTCTCTGATAAAATCCAGCATGTATTTTGATGAGTTGATTACAAGCTGGATGTTTGGCCTTGGCTCTCCGGCTCCATTGCAGCAACAAAGGAAGTTGATGGTCGACTCGCATCCTGGGAACCTTTCCTTCAGTTCCTTTCGTTTCGCTGCCTTGTCCTCGGCGTTGTTGTACTCGTCCACAATGGTCAGCGGTATTTCCTTCTTCTGCCATCCTTCAAGGCCGGCACTCATAATCTTGGAAACAAACGGCTGTCCGTATTTCCTTGTGGCCTGTACGATGTTCACCTTCGGTCTGATCGTTTCAATCTCCACGCCGTACTTTTCTGCCATTTCCTTTACATGGTCTTTTGTCGCTTTCATTTCAAGGCCAGTATTGAAGAAAACATACTTCACAGGCGGAAGTGTCGGAAGCATTTCCCGGCATTGCTCGATCAGGTGCATCAGGATGTCACTGTCAGCCCCACCGGAATATGAACATATTGCCTTTGGGTGTTCCCTGAGCCGCTGCATCACGATGCTTCTGATCGCATCAAATTTTTGTGGCGCATCATAATCCGCATAAGCCGGTCTGTCAGTATAAACTCGGCTCCGGTATTCGTTCGCCTTTGGCCTGTTCATTTACTTCGCTATCCTCCTATTTAGTCCCATTTGATCGGCTTGCCGCACCCGGAGCAGTATTTCTGCTCGAATACGATCTCCTCTCCGCACTCTTGGCACTCGTAGTAATGATTTTCCCTGTTCCGTCCAGGCATCTTGATCACCGGCACCACATATTTCTTGTTTTCCAGGTCCTTCACCAGTGCGTCGTGCAGGATCGTCTCGCGCAGCACTCTGCACTCCTGCTCATGCTCACACCCGATGATCAGCTCAATGCCTGCCACTTCTTCCCCGCTGTACCAAATGTTCTCATTTGTGTACGGCCGGATGCTCTTGCACTTCTCGCACGCTACAAACGGAAACTGTTGTCTTACTTCCATTCGTTCCTCCTATATTGTGACTTTTCCCAGTTCTACCTCCCGCTGGCACTTCCAGCTGCAGAAGTAGATCGTCTTCTGTTTCCTCACCCGCTTATACATCCATCCGGCCCCGCGGTAGAAGATGAACTCCTTCCCGCACACCGCGCAGGTCCGGGTCGTCCTTAACGGTTCGTTCATTGTTCCATCTCCTTCAGTTGCCCTACGATCGGATTGAACAGCCACAGATCCCCGCCGACCACGTGGGCCACCGCCTGGGCGGTTTCCTTCTTCCTGGTCTTCCAGGCATCGTACGGGCTCCGGCTCCATCTGAGCTCCGTGGTGTACGGGATGCGTCCCACCAGGAACTCCGCACCCCGTTTGATGATCAGCACCGTGCACAGCCGGACGTTCATAGTGTCACGCCCATCAGATCCGCCAGCTGCGGGACGATGATCAGCAGCTTGTCCCATTCGGCGGTGGACATGGACAGGTACTGGTACCCGAATTCCTTTTCCTCGTCCTTCCGCCGGAAGATCAGCAGGTGGGCCTTCCGGTCATAGCTGAAATCACCGATTTCGGTTTCGATCGTTTTGATCTCGTACCGAAACCCCGGCTTCTTCTCTTTCGCCTCCGCCTGCATGGTCTCGTCGATCTTCATCTGGTAGTTGACCCCGCCCTGGAGGATCAGATCCGCCACCGCCTGCTCCGCTTCTTCCAGCTCCGCCGCCGTCACGTGCGCGATGCACTGGACCGGCTGCAGATCCGGCTCCACATCCGGCACCTGGTCCACCGTTTCGACCTCCACCGGGCGCTTCCGCGTCCGTCCGGTCTTCTTCTGCGGTCCCTTCGGCAGCTCCCTCAGCGGCTTCAGCACCTCCGCCAGCTCCGGCGCTTTCGTTTCGCAGTAGTGCCGCACGGCGTTGTACGCCTCGTACGGATTTTTGTACCCCTCCGCCGTCAGGTAGGCAATCACGCTGCCGCCGTTTTTGATTTCCTTCGCCAGGGCCCGCGCCAGCACTGCCCGGCTGACCGGTTCCTTCGGTGCCGGCGCGTCCAGATCCGCCGGCAGTCCCGCCGGCCTTGTTTCCTTCTGTCCGTTCTTCCCGTCAAATTCCCGCATGCACTTATATGAGCAGAACCACTTCGTGCGCTCTCCGCCGGTCCGGCGCTTATATGCCCAGTCCTCGCCGGCGTACATGTCCTTGCCGCACACCGCGCACTTCTTTTCCTTCGGGTCTTTTCTCTTCTTTTCCATCCGTCACACCTCCAACCTGTACCGGCTGTAGCTCACCTTTTCTCCCATGCGGTTCGTGCTGTTTTCCCGCTCGTGGACAATCCGGATGCCTTCCTGCTCCAGGTCGTAGATCCGGGCGCCCAGGCGCATCACGCCCAGGTCTCGGAACGCTTCCACCGGCGTGATGCTGCCGTAATCCTGCATATATTTGAGGATCTTCATCCCCTGGGTAACCTTCTCCGGCTTCGCCGGGGTATCGAATATGCTCAGCTGCCGGCCTTTCATTCTTCCGCCGCCTCCTTCCGGAAGATCGGGTGCGTTCCGGCCATCATCTGGATCTCTTCGTCGCTCATCTGGTAGCCGAACTCCGTCAGCCACTCATAGCAGAGCTCCAGTCTCACCCTTCTGTCGTACCTCGGGAAGTCGTACCGCCCGCCGCACGTAAAGGAAAGCGTCTTCGGTTCTTTATCCCCTTCAAACATCATCAGGATCATTCCCGGCCACTGCTTCTGCGGCATGTCCAGGATGATCCGGCTCATCTTTTCAATCCGTTCCGGGATGCTCATGCCGTTCAGCCCGTGCTTCTTCTGCAGCGCCAGCGTCGGCGTGTCGTAGGACATCATCGCGCCGATCGCCGCGATCAGCGTCCACTGCATCATCCGCATCGCGGTCTTCGGGCTCACCGTCAGCCCATCCACAAAGCTCCGGCGCAGTTCCGCGGAAGCCTCCGCCACCCGCTCCGCCGTCTTCCAGGCCAGGTCAATCTGCTTTTCCTTTTCCAGTTCCTCCGGCGTTTTCTTCGGTGCCTCAGTCTTCTGCCTCTTCGCCTTCTGGAAGAATATAATGTCCGTATCGTCCTCGTCGTAGAACAGCTCCCCGTCCACTTTCGGAATGAATGGCTTTTTGCCGTCCCACTTGTCCAGCTCCAGACTGGCGTTCCAGATCTGGTCATATTTGCCGCTGTACCGCTCGTTCTGCGGCAGCTTCTTCAGCTTCGCCTCCTGGATCGCTTTGTGCGCCGCCGGTTTCATCTTCGCGGCCTGTTGCACCTTCAGCGCCCGCTTCAGTCTCCATTCGAAATTGCTTTCCCCGATGCCCTTCAGCAGGTCGTTGCGTTCCTTCACGCTCTCCACCTGGGCCAGCCGGTCGAAGTCAAACAGCGTGATCTGCCGGTCCGCGTCCTGCGCCTCGCAGGCCTTCTTCAGCAGCTTCGGGTCCATCTCCGCCATCTTGATCCGCCTGCGCACGGTGGTTTCCCCGAAGCCGGTCTTCTCGCTGATGTCCTTCGCGCTGTAGCCCAGGTCCATCATCATCTGGAACCCCTGGGCTTGTTCAAACACTGTCAGGTCAGCCCGCTGCATGTTCTCTTCCAGCATCGTTGCGATCTGCGTTTTGTGGTCCATCTCGCTGATCACGCAGGGCAGTTCCTCCAGCCCGGCCATCCTGGCCGCCTCCATCCGGCGGTTGCCGATCACCACGTAATATGTGACCCTCATCGGATCATGCTTCACCACCGTCAGGTTCTGCATAATGCCGTTGGCCTTGATGGATGCTGCCAGCTCCGTCAGATCTCCCAGGTCCTTCCGCGGGTTCTCCGGGTGATGCTCCAGCTGCTTAATCGGAATCATCACGATCTCGTTCATTACTTCGCACCTCCCCGGAATCCGTCATACCCGGCGCCCTCCCAGGTGATCCGCTGGTTCACCATCGGATAGATGGCATCCGGCGCGGCGTGCCGTTCCACCGGCGCAAAAAAGGCGAACCACGCCGCCAGAACGATCATGATCAGCCCTACAACTCCGGCAAATATTGCCTTTTCCCTGCTCTTCGTGCTATAATATTTCATGACATATTCCTTTCTGCGCTTTTAGCGCTGGCCGTTGATGTTCGCTGCATCAGCGGCCCTTTTTCTTTTTCCTTTCCATCCGGTCATCCAGCCGCCCGCTCAGGATCGCCATTTCGACGATCCCCGCCGCGTTCCCGATCAGGTAGGCCAGGATCATCGCCGCGAAGGTGCTCACGCGCTTTCACTCTCCCTCCGGCTCTTCTTCCATTCCTGGAAGGCCTTCTCGTTCTCCGGGTTCCGGTAGAACGTCCGGCACGCTTCCAGCAAAGTAGCCGCCGTTTTCCCGTAATCTGGGGCCGTCGTAGCCCTCGTGGCGGTAATGGTTGTTTCGCTCATGGTATTTCCCCCGCTCCTGTCTGCACTCGTGCTCGTCCGGCAGGATCATGCCGTACCACCGGCAGAACGTGCACCCCTCCGCAAACCTCCGCCCTTCCGGGCACCGCTTGCATTTCATTTCGGGCACCTGTGCGGCTTGTAGGCCGGCTCCGTGCCTTCCTTCTCAAATGGCATTTCCTTTGCCTGGATCTTCGTCCCGTCAATCCGCAGGAACTGCTCGCCCTCCGGATCGGGCGCCACGTAGTACGGCACCGCGTCCACCACGGTCTTCCGGTAGATCCCCGTCGTGATGATGTCGATCATCAGCCCGCATTTCCGGCATACCTTCACGGCTTCCGCCACCTCCGTTTCTTCGGTTCCTCCGGCAGGGTGCCGGTGTTCCACTTCCGGATGATCTCGATGCTTTTGATCGTCATCGGGTGCGGCTGGTCCCTGCGGATCTCATACACCGCCGTGCTCCCGTCCTCGAAGCTCACGCGCAGCGCGTCCGGGTGGCCGTCATGCTCGTGCTCGTAGATCGGCACCATCTCCGGCAGCGGAGCCAGCCGCTCCGGCTTTTCCATGCGCTTCCGCCCGGTCCAGATCGTCGGTGCCTGGTCCGCCGGCACGTAGAGCAGGCCCCTGGCCTCGCCTTCGCGCCTCTCTTTTTCTGTCATGTTCCCCTCCTTTGTGTCTGTTTACGACACAAGTTCTTCAAAAAAAATCTCGTCAACTTCCGCGCTTGTCAGATTGTACCGATGCTTGATGAAATTGATCTCGTTCCGCCTGAACTCGATATGCCCGTTAATCCGCAGATTCAGAGCAGACACGGCCAGTCCCATCGCCTCCGCCAGCTTTTCCTGGGTGTCGCCATGCTTGACGATCACCGACTTCAGAAGATTGCTATTCACCCTTACGCCCCCTTTCGTGTAGATCTGTGGAACTCCGGTGCTTTTCAGTTGTGTCTTAAACCGACACTAATATACCGCTGCCCTGTGTGTCTTGTCAAGAACTTTTTTTCTTTACATTAAATTTATTTATTGCTACAATAGAAAACGGAGAAAGGAGGACTTTCTGTTATGACCATCGGAGAAAAAATCCATGATCTCAGATTGCGGAACAATATGACAATGGAGGACCTGGCGCGCCAGATCGGCGTCCAGAGGTCCGCAATCAACAAGTACGAAAAAGGCCTTGTCGTCAACCTTAAAAGATCTACTATTGTCTCTCTATGTCGTGTCTTCGGGGTGCCATCTTCCTATCTGCTCGATGACGATAATGAACTCACCGCCGATGAGCACCGCCTGGTCCAGGCCTACCGTGCAGCGGATGACCGGGCGCGGGAGGATGCCCTGAAGACACTTCTCGACCACCCAAAAAAAGAACTACTCACAAAGGTAAAATAATCTACATCAAAAAGGAGGGCTCCCTATGAGTGATTACCAGTATTTCTTTTTCCTTCTCGGTGCTATCCTGGGTGTGCTCATTATCATCGGTTGGCAGCTTCACCGCATCGTGAACATCCTCATTATGAAGAATAAGGGCGAACCATCTGAATCTGATATAACAAAGTTGTATCTTGAGCAGATGGGCACAAAGAAAAAGAAGTGATGTCTATGAAAAAGACGAACGTTCCCACCTGCCCGCCGCGCACGGCGGTTGCCTATGCCCGGTACTCATCCGCCGGCCAGCGTGATGTTTCGATAGAGCAGCAGCT
>DGTA01000117.1 GCA_002394165.1 Lachnospiraceae bacterium UBA4348
TCTTCCAGTCGCTGGGCGGGAGCGTCGCGCCGAACTTCATGAAGCTGTCTCCCAGCATGCAGGCAAGTGTGTTGTAGAATTCGCTGCCCACGGGTTTCTTCTTTTTTCCGTCCGCCTGCACTTTTTTGGCATTGTCGACCGCCTTATCCGCCTTGTCGTCGCTGTAGACGCCAAAGCCCATGGAGTAGAGGAAATTGAAGAAAATATTGACGCCGCAGGTAACGGGCCTGGTCCCGTCCAGGCTGTGCAGGTACTTCGTCATCTCCCGCGTGAGCGCGATTCCCCTCTTCTCGGAAGTCTCCGCCACTTCGTTTCCGGTGGAGTACATGATGACGCAGGGGTGGTTGTAGTCCTTGTCCACCATCTCGTGAAGGTCCGCCTGCCACCACTTGTCGTAGAGGTCCGCGTAATCGTGTTTGGTCTTATGAATATACCAGCAGTCCACAAATTCATCCATCATCAGCATTCCCAGCCGGTCGCAGGACTCCAGCATGGTCTTGGAGACCGGGTTGTGGGCTGAGCGGATGGCATTGTAGCCGTTCTCCATAAGGATCCGGACGCGGCGCTCTTCCGCCTCGGGATAGGCGCAGGCGCCCAGAATGCCGTTATCGTGATGAATGCAGGCGCCGCGCAGGATGACGCGCTCGCCGTTGATGAGCAAGCCCTTTCCGGGCTTCCATTCCAGGGTCCGGATGCCGAAAGTCTCCTCCACCACATCTTCGCCGAATGTGACGCGGCAGGTATAGAGATTGGGAGTCTCGGGGCTCCAGAGCTCACCGTCCTTTACTTTGAAGCGAAACTCGGTCCAGGCGCCGGAGGCGGACTGTTCGCTCTCTTTTTCATAGGTGCTGATGAGGCGTTCCCGGTCGGATGCCCCTTGAAGGTTCGCCTTCTCCCCCTTCAGGATCTGGACCCGTACCTTACCCGGCACGGATGTCTTTACAGTCACGCTGATCCTGCGGGTCTCATGATCCAGTGTGCGGATCCTGACGCCGTTTACCGGAATACAGGCATCTCTCCCTTCCCAGAGCCATACCGGCCGGTAGATGCCGGTGCCGGAATACCAGCGGCTGTTGGGCTGGTCGGAATTGCCCGCCTTGACCAGAATCTCGTTCTTCTCACCGTATTTGAAAAATGCGGAGGCGTCTACATAGAAGTTGGAATAGCCGTAAGGTCTCTCCCCCGCCTTCTCGCCGTTGATATAGACCTCCGCGTTGTGATAGACGCCCTCGAACTCGAGAATCTGGGACTTCCCCTGATCCTCGGCCGGGACCTCGACGGTCTTGCGATACTCGTAATCATATCCGGCAAAGAAACCGATGTTGCCCTCTCCCAGGCTCTCCGCGATCCTCGGCTCCGAGATCATCGCGTCGTGCGGAATTGAAACCGCTTTAAAGCCGCTGTCCGTAGTCACGCAGCGTATTTCCCATCCCTTGTTAAAATCCAGTTTTCTCAAGTTGTACCTCCCCTTATACCGATGTATTTGATATTTTCGATTTTTTCATAAATAAGCATAACAAAACCGGCCACAGAGGCCGGTTCTCGTTCGTAAACGGTTATTGTTTGTTCGCAAAAAGAAGGGCGGAGATTACGACTGCTGCTGCGGGATCAGCACATGGACCTGGAACCAGCCGTCTTCTATTTTCATCATGGCGCTGCCGCCGTATTTCTCGGCCGTGGCGCGAATGCTGCGCACTCCGAAGCCGTGATAGCCGATCTCGTAATTCTTACTGGTCTTGGGAATCCCCTCCTCGAAGGAGATGTTCCCGTTGAAAGTGTTCTGCGCCAGAATCTTGAGAAATCCTTTCTGCGTGCTCACATACAGGCGGATGTGACGGTTTTCCTGCTTTTCCACCTTGCGGGTCCCCTCGATGGCATTGTCCAGAATATTTCCGAACAGTGCGCTGATATCCATCTTATTCATAAAACCGAGTGCGCTTCCGTCGGCCATAACATGGAAATCAATGCCCTCCCCCATGCACTGAAGCATTTTCGTGCCCAGGATCGCGTCGAGTACTTCATTGCCGGTGTGTGTCTGCGTCTCAAAGCCCCGGATCTCGTCCTCCATCCGGTCCAGATACTCGTCCCGCTCCGCATCGCTCGTACTGCTGCGCAGAACGCTGATCTGGTGCTTGAGGTCATGATACTTTCTGTTGACCAGCGCGATGCTCTCCTCCGACACTTTGTAAGAGGCGTACTGCATCTCCAGGACCTGGTTGAGCTTCTCCGACTCAAGCCGGGCGCTCAGCTGACACACCATGAGGTGATAGATTCCCGATATTCCCACGGCTCCAAGGTCTGAGAGCGTCCTTATGATAAAGAGTTCCTGCACGCCGGAAGCTGTGAAAGCCGTTCCCCGGAAAAGGTAGCTGAGATTGCTCAGGGTATAGAAAAAGACAATAACGGCAAGGATGGCCGTGACGATCATCGAATTGATCTCCGGCCGGCCCTGCGTCTTCAGGACATGCCGCTCCGCCAGATAGCATATGCCGAACACGAGGATCCAGGTCGGCAGAAGGAACAAAAGATTGGTCCTCATATTGAGCGGCATCTTCAGTGTTGTCAGCGCGTAATAAAAGAGCTGCCAGTCCAGCGCCGCCGCGAATTCTCCCACAATAAAGGCGCGGGCGCCGTAGTATACGTTCTCTTTGGGCGAGAGGCTGCAGCTGATCCTGAGATTGAGGCAGATCAGGCCGAAAGCGACCAGCATGCAAGGTATAAAAAGTACGACAGGGAGTTTATGCGTCAATGTCATGAACAGGCAGAGAACGATCAGGAGAAGGAACTGCTTTGCCCATACGCCCGGGGACCTTCTCCCATTTGACAGGACCGAGCCGAATACCATACTCGACAGCCAGTAGGAAGCCGCATAGTAAACGCCCGGCGTATTATACAGATCAACAACCGGAGGATTGAACATTTTCGATCACCAAGTCCACATCTTTAACAGTTCTTTTTTGACAGCTCTTTTTCACCGCGTCAGATACTCATTCATCGCCTGCAGAAAAGCCTTCTTGCGCGCGCGGCTGACAGGGATCCTCTCCGTGCCCACGATGATATCATTTCCCGTCATCCCGTCCACATAGGCCAGATTGACAAGAAAAGCTTTGTTGCATTGAAAGAAAGGTTCCCCTTCCAGTGCCTGCACGGCTTCCCGCATGGATCCTTTGGTCTTAATGTCAGCTTCCGACGTGTGATAACAAATATAATGGTCAAGCACGTCCACATACCGGATCTTCGAAGTGTCCAGCTTGACCGTGCCGCTTCGAATCCTGACTCGGATATACTTTTTGCTGCTCTCTACACGCTGTCTGAGCGCCCGCTCCATCACATCCTCAAAGGCGCTGTAAGTGACCGGCTTGAGCAGATAGTCCAGCGCCTGGACCTTGTACCCGCGGATCGCGTAGTTCGGGTTGTGCGTCGTGAAAATGATCGCCACATCCCGGTCCATGGCCCGGATCTGCTCCGCCGCATCCATGCCGTTTAAGAGAGGAAGTTCAATATCCATGATAATAAGATCGTATCCGGCGCGCGCGCCCTCCACGATCTCGTCTCCGTCCGTATATAAGTCCGCTTTGCAGCTGATGTTCTTCTCTTTGCTGTATCTCTCAATGAAAGACTTGATCAGCTGTCTCTCTTCCGCATTGTCTTCCACGATCGCGATCTTGATCATTGCAGTTCACCCTGCGCTTTACAAACCGACATTTCCCCCTATCAGGTAAAATGGAAAAATGTAAACACTCTCTCGCATAATAGTATTTTCGTACAAAATTATGACAAATTCAAGTAATCTCTGCCGGGTGCGTGGATGTGCTGATTGAGGCTTTCAAGGCTCGCAGCGCGAGCCGCTGCGCCGTGCGCGGGCTGCCCACCGCCTGTAGAGGCGGTGGGCAGATCCATTAGGTTATACTGTGCTCATAACAGCAGACATGGGGGTTTAGGCACAAACACCCATATTTGAAGAAACAGCTCCCAAAGACCTCCGGGAAAATGCCTCTTTTGAATAGAATGAGAAGGTTTTTTCCATAGATTCAGGCAAAATGATGCTATATGGAAAAAAAATCTCCCAATTGCTGCCTGCGGTGCTGCCATCAGGTAAACAATTGGGAGATGAAACTGCAAAATATTGAGTTTATGCCAAAAAGGACTGTTCCTTACTATTCAAGGCTCGCAGCGCGAGCCGCTGCGCCGCGTGCGGGCTGCCCGAAGGGCAGCTTCTCGGTTGGAAAATCCAATACATTCCGGCATCAGGCCTCTTTCTTCACATCGAAGAATGCGTTGAGCGCCGCCAGAACTGCCGCTACGACAAGTGCCGCGATGGCAACGATCG
>DGTA01000123.1:0-411 GCA_002394165.1 Lachnospiraceae bacterium UBA4348
TGGTGCAGGAAGCAGCGGAGATGATCTGGTCATCTTTGGTCAGCTTCTCATGGTTTACATTGTAAACGATGGTCGGAAGATCATTTCCAGCCGGAGCGGAGATGATGACATATTTTGCACCAGCGTTGATATGAGCCTGAGCTTTAGCCTTGGAGGTATAGAAACCTGAGCACTCAAGAACAACGTCAACACCAAGGTCACCCCACGGAGCATTGTTGGCATCCGGAATAGCATAGATCTTGATCTCTTTGCCGTCAACAGTGATGGAATCTTCACCGGCAACAACCGTATCACCCTTTGCATATCTGCCCTGTGTGCTGTCATATTTCAGCAGATGAGCAAGCATCTTCGGGGAAGTAAGATCGTTGATCGCTACGATTTCAAAGCCCTCAGCACCGAACATCTGTCTGA
>DGTA01000123.1:475-7509 GCA_002394165.1 Lachnospiraceae bacterium UBA4348
ACGACCGATACGGCCAAATCCGTTAATTGCAACTTTTACTGCCATGTTTAATTCCTCCTGATATAAATATAAGAATGGTAACTGTCAGTCGCACGATTGCGCATACTGACCCTGTTTAGAATTCTATCGGATACCCTCATAAAATTCAAGTGCTAATTCAAAAATATCATGGACTTTTTAAAAAGATGCAAATATCATAGTAAAGGAAAAGGAACCGGTTTTTCAGACTTCACTGTCCACGCTCTATCTGAAAGGAGAACCCATGATCCCCGGAGCTGATCTTCACCTGCATTCCGTTTATTCCGAAGACTCCGACGCGCCCGTCGAGAGTATGGTCCTGGCCGGGATAAATGCCGGCCTCGATACGATGTGCTTCACCGAACATATCGATCTGGACTTTCCCGGTCCTCCCGGCGCCTGGGAGGCCGATCCGGCCGCTTACGGAAGCGCCGTCTGCGAGGCCCGGGCAAAATATTCCGGACAGATAAGGCTGCTTTTCGGGGCGGAATTCGGCATGCAGGACGGCCTGGCCGCCAGGTACGATGACCTGGATGCGCGATTTCACTTTGACTTCGTGCTCGCTTCCGTCCACCTGCTTGAAAGGCAGGATCCTTACTATCCCAAATTCTGGGAGGGAAAAGAGGAAAAGGATGTCATCCGCCGGTATTTTGAAGCCATCCTGGAGAACATCCGCCTGATGAACACCTGGGACAGCCTGGCTCACCTGGATTATGTGGTGCGCTACTCTCCTTCAAGAGGAGCCTCCTACCGCTGGGAAGACCACAAAACCGTCATCGACGAGATCCTCAGGCATGTCATCCGCTGCGGCAGATCGCTGGAGATCAACTCCTCGCCTTACCGGAAAGGCTTCTCCCAGCCCAATCCCTGCGGCGGCATCCTTCAGCGCTACCGGGATCTGGGCGGAAGGCTCATCACCTTCGGTTCCGATGCACATGCCCCGGAGGACGTCGCCGGAGGCATGGAAAAAGCCGCTGCCCTTGCAAGGAGCACCGGCTTTGAGACTTATCAGGTCTATGTCGGACATAAGCCGAAGGAGCAGCCTCTGTAAAATGAGTGAGTCAGGAGATACGTCTCCTGACTCACCTTTTTTATCTGTCTCATGATTCTGAAAGCAGAGAATCATACAGCTTCTCGTACTCTCTCGCGGAGGCATCCCAGGAGAAGTCCGCCGCCATCGCTCTGTCGATGAGTTTGTTCCACTCTCTCTTGTGATTGTAGAACACATCCATGGCGTATTTCACGGTGTAGAGCATCTCGTGGGCATTGTAGTTGGCAAAGGAGAATCCTGTCCCCTTGCTCTCATACTCGTTGTATGGCTCCACCGTATCCTTCAGCCCGCCCGTCTCGCGCACGATCGGGACCGTGCCGTAGCGGAGGCTCATCAGCTGCGACAGGCCGCACGGCTCAAACAGCGAGGGCATCAGGAACGCGTCACAGGAAGCATAGATCTTGTGTGAAAGCGCCTCGGAGTAGAAGATGTTCGCGGAGACCTTTCCCTGATACTTCCAGGCAAAGTGGCGGAACATGTTCTCGTATCGCTCCTCGCCGGTCCCCAGCACCACAAACTGGACATCCAGCTGGCACATCTCATCCATCATGTAGGCGATCAGGTCAAAGCCCTTCTGGTCGGTCAGGCGCGAGACGATGCCGATCATGAACTTGCGCTCATCCTGCTCAAGTCCCAGCTCTTTCTGGAGCGCCTTCTTGTTTTTCACCTTTTCCTTGCGGAAATTCCTGGGCGTATAATTCTTCTCGATGAACTTGTCCGTTGCCGGATTATACTCATCGTAGTCGATGCCGTTCACAATGCCGGAGAGCACATTGGATCTTGCCCTCATAAGGCCGTCCAGGCGTTCTCCGTAGAACGGCGTCTTGATCTCCTCGGCATAGGTCCTGCTGACGGTCGTCACCGCATCCGCGTAGACGATGCCGCCCTTGAGGTAATTTGCATCCCCGTAGGCCTCCAGCTTATCCGGTGCGAAGTAGGAGGAGGACAGTCCCGTGATATCCTTCACCGTCTTCATATCCCACACGCCCTGGAATTTCAGGTTATGGATCGTGATGATGGATTTGATATCCCTGAAGAAGTCTCCCTCGTGGAAGCTGTCTTTCAGATACACAGGCACGAGGCCCGTCTGCCAGTCATGGCAGTGGACGATGTCCGGCTTGAACCCGATCACCGGCAGTGCGGAAAGCGCCGCTTTTGAGAAGAAGGCGAATTTCTCGATATCCTGGTAGATGTTGCCGTAAGGCATGGGTCCTGCGAAATAATACTCGTTGTCGATGAAGTAGAATTTGATGCCGTCATACTCCATCTCCATGATGCCGACGTACTGGCTTCTCCAGGCCAGGTCCATGTAGAAATGAGTCAGGTAGGTCATCTTCTCCTTCCACTCATCCTTCATGCACATATACTTTGGCAGGATCACGCGCACATCGTACTTTTTCTTGTCAAAACATTTCGGCAGGGAACCTGCCACATCGGCGAGGCCGCCCGTCTTGATGAAAGGCACTACCTCCGACGAGATAAAAAGAATGTTTTTCATAACTGTTGTCCTCCGCAAGACTTATTATACAGCATTTCCCTGCCGGTGAAAAGCATCTTTCAGGCCTTGTCCTGCCTGATCAGGATGCGCATGGCCGCCACGCCCACGCGAACGGCTGCCTCGGTGTCAAGACACATCGGATCGTCCAGTCCCAGCGCTCTTCTCGTCTGGTTGGCAAGCACGGCCATGACCGATCCGGTGCGGACTTTCCGCACACTGCCGACAATAAACAGGGCTGCCGACTCCATCTCGCTCGCCAGCGCACCGCAGCGGACCCAGGCATCCCATTTGCTCTCCAGCTCATAGGATACCGGCATGCTGGCCGGATCGTGCTGCCCGTAGAAACTGTCCTTGCACTGCAAAACGCCCACGTGATAGCGCACTCCCTCCGCGGCCGCGGCCTCCGCCAGGGCATTGACCACCTGGTAATGAGCCACCGCCGGGAACTCGATCGGGGCATATTCCTTGCTGGTTCCCTCCATGCGGATCGCGCCGGTACCAATGGCCAGATCGCCGCCGAGGACATCCTTGTCCATCCCGCCGCTCGTGCCGATCCGGATGAAGGTATGAGCGCCGCAGTGGATCAGCTCCTCAAGCGCGATGGCTGTGGAGGGGCCGCCGATGCCGTGGCTGCACACGCTTACCTTCACGCCCTCCATCATGCCCGTATAAATCGTATATTCACGATTGGACTTTACGAACCAGGATTCGTCAAAATAAGCGGCGATCTTCTCGCAGCGCCCCGGGTCTCCGCACATCAGGACATACTGCCCGATATCCTCCGCCGTGATCTTCAGGTGGAATTCTTCATCCTTTGAATAAACTACGCTCATCTTCTCCTCCTTTACCGGTCCTCACTGCCTGGCTTTAACGTCCCCGGCGGATCTGATCCCTTCTCTCCATGGCCTGCCGCTTCATCTCACCCGCACTTTCCGATACGGTCTTTGTGATGGTCACGCCGCCAAGCAGTCTCGACAGTTCCTGTATCTGTTCTTCTTCATCCAGCAGCCGGATACTGGTCCTTGCCGTTCCGTCACTGCTGCTTTTTTCGATCTCAAAATGAGTGTCCGCCATGGCCGCGATCTGCGGAAGATGGGTAATGCAGATCACCTGGTGAGTAGAGGCGATAAGAGCCATCTTCTCCGCCACCTTCTGCGCCGTCCGGCCGCTGATCCCGGAATCGATCTCATCAAAGATCAGGGTCCCGATCTCATCCTGGTCCGCCATCACGGCCTTGATCGCCAGCATGATCCTGGACAGCTCACCGCCGGAAGCCACATCCTGCAGGGGCCGCATGGGAATCCCCGGATTAAGGCTGATCAGGAAGCAGACCGCATCCGCACCGTTCTCAGCCGGTTCCTCCAGCTCTTTAAAATCGATGCCGAACGAGACGGACTCAAAATTCAGGTCCCGGAGAGCGTCCGTGATCTTTTTCTCAAGTTCCTGCGCTTTCTCCTTCCGGATGAGCGTGATCTTCCCGCATACTCCGTCAAGGTCCCGGCGGGTCTTTTCCGCCTCCGCGCTCAGCTGTCCGATCCAGGACTCATAGTTCTCAAGGCTCTCCAGCTGTGAGCGGCGTTCCTCTCCCGCCTCCAGGATCGCTTCGATCGTCTTTCCGTATTTCAGTTTCAGGCGGTTGATCAGGTCGAGTCTCTCTGATATCCGGGAAAACTCCTGTTCATCGTAGCTGAAATCGTCCATATATCCGGAAAGCTCATGCCCGAACTGGGTTCCCAGGTCCTCCATCTGCGAGAGGGTTTCCATCATCCCGTCCAGCTCAGGGTCAAAGGCTGCGGCCCCGGAAAGGGCGCGCAGCGCCCTTGAGATCCGGTCAAGTGCTCCGTCGGACCCGTCGGTCAGCTCCCTGACCTGCTCAAGTGAGGAAAGGATCTTCTGGCCGTTGGCCATCCTGTGGAATTCCTTCTCCAGCGTATCGTCCTCCCCCGGCTGCAGGCAGGCGCTCTCGATCTCCGCGATCTCATATTGAAGAAGATCGATCTTCTGGGCCCGGCCCGATTCGTCCATCTGCGCGGATCTCAGCTTATCCAGCTGGGAGCGAAGCTGCCGATGGAGGAGACGGCACTGCTGCGGCAGCGTCCCAAGCGTTTCCTGGGCGTACCGGTCCAGCAGCATCATATGATAAGCCGGGCGCAGGAGCGACTGGTGCTGATGCTGGCCGTGGATATCGATCAGCCTTGCCGCCGCTTCCTTTAACAGAGACGAGGGCACGCTTTCCCCGTTGATCCGGTTGATGGTCCTTCCGTTCTGGTATTTCCTTGCAAGGACCAGCATACCGCCCTCGGTGTCGATTTGTCTTTCGCGCAGCATCGACAGGACTTCCTCGTCATCTGTCTCAAAGATCATCTCCACCAGAGACATGTCCGAACCTTCCGGCTGGAAGTCCTTAAAGCTTCCCGACCCCAGGGCTGCCGTGATCGAGCCGATGACGATCGATTTACCCGCACCGGTCTCACCGGTAAGGATATTGAGCCCTTTTCCGAAGGAGATCTCCTCCTCGCGGATAAGAGCCATATTTTTAACATGCAGACTGAGCAGCATTTCTTATTCCCCTATGATCTTCCGGATCTTGCCCATCACCTGGATCGTTTCTTCCACGCTTCTGACCGCGCACATGATGGTGTCATCTCCGGCTATGCAGCCGGCCACCTCACTCCAGTGCATACTGTCGATCGACGCGGCCACGGCCATTGCCATACCCGAGACGGTCTTGACCACGAGAATGTTCTGCGCCATCTCCATGGAGACAAATCCGTCCCGGAGCACGCGCAGGTATTTTTCGTTCATTCCCGCCGGTTCTTCGTACATCAGGGTATATTTGGGCCGCCCGTTTCGTCCGGTGATCTTGGTCAGCTTCAGCTGGCGGATATCCCTGGAGATAGTCGCCTGTGTGACGTCGAATCCCTCCTTCATAAGATAGGAGGCCAGTTCTTCCTGCGTCTCGATCTCATACCGGCTGATCAGGTCAATGATCCTGGCATGCCTTTGCGTTTTCATGGTGTTTTCCTTCCTGGCTGCAAATTTAGTTTACTGTTTCATCTTACGGCTGAGCACTTCCACAAAGCTTGTATGATGGACTCTTACCAGCGTGGTGAGCAGCTCCGACTTTTTGATGATCACCCTGTCCCCGCTGTTCAATCGCATGGAGACGGCCCCGTCAAAGGTGACCTCCGCGCCGCCTTCTTTGCCGGCCCGGTCCTCCCCAAGCTCCACACACACTGTCACGTCCTTGGGCAGGACCACCGTCCTGCTGTTGAGTGAGTGCGGTGCCAGCGCGGTCATCAGGATCAGGAACGCGTCGGGCGATACGATGGGGCCTCCGGCCGAAAGGCTGTACCCGGTCGAGCCTGTCGCGGTGGAGAGGATGACACCGTCCGCCCGGTATGCGCACAGGAACGTCTCTCCCACATAAACATTGAACCGGACCACTCTCAGGTGTCCGCGCCTTCCGATCACGATATCATTGAGGGCGGTGTCCTCCATGAGCAGCTCATCCCCGCGCATCACTTTTCCGGTGAGCATCATGCGCTGCTCCGTAAAATACCGGTCATCCATGACCCGCCTCAGAGCATCGGCCGCATTGTTCATCTCGATCTCCGCCAGGTATCCGAGGGTGCCGAGATTGATCCCCAGAAGGGGAAGGTTCGTCTCCTTCAGATCCCTCGCCGCGTTGAGCAGCGTCCCGTCGCCGCCGAGCACTAGCACGCACTCGGTATCCTCCGGTACAAGGGACGGATCCGTATACCTGGCCTTCTTTTCCTCCGCTTCCGCGCAGGCGCTGTCGTAGACTTCGCATTTGCCTCCGCAGTCAAGTATCATCTCACGGATCCGGCGCGTGCTTGTCAGATCCGGATCCTTGATATGGTTCGTGATGATGAAAAAATTTCTCATAGCTTATATTTCCTGAAAATCTTCACCTGCCGTGGGCGATATGAGCCTGTGTGACCACGCGCTCGGCCGTTTCCTTATCCGGCACCCTGACCGCCTCTCCTTCCGGGGCTTTCCTGAGCCAGACCAGGTACTCAATATTTCCTTCCGGTCCGGTGATTGGAGAAAAGTCCAGGCCGAGGACACTCAGCGAAGCCTCCGACGCGTATTCCATTACATTTTCGATCACTTCTTCGTGAACAGCGCGGTCGCGGACCACGCCTTTTTTTCCTACCTTTTCCCGGCCGGCCTCAAACTGGGGCTTGATCAGCGCAGCGATGTCCGCTCCGTCGGCGATCAGCTCCCTGACCGGCTTAAGCACCAGCTTCAGTGAAATGAAGGACACATCGATGGACGCAAGCTGGCCGCGCTCGGGGACCTGGTCGGGGGTCAGATACCGGATATTCGTTTTCTCCATACACACGACCCGCGGATCATTGCGCAGTTTCCAGTCCAGCTGTCCCCTGCCGACATCCACACTGTACACCTTTACCGCCCCGTTCTGCAGCATGCAGTCCGTAA
>DGTA01000123.1:7555-9216 GCA_002394165.1 Lachnospiraceae bacterium UBA4348
AGCATGCAGTCCGTAAAGCCGCCGGTGCTGGCGCCGATATCAAGGCAAACCTTTCCGGACGGGTCCAGGCCGAACACCTTCAGTGCCTTCTCCAGCTTCAGCCCTCCGCGGCTTACGTAGGGAAGCTCCTGCCCCCTCACCTCAATAGCCGCTTCAGGTCCGAAGGTACTCCCCGCCTTATCCTCTTTCTGTCCGTCCACATAGACAAGCCCGGCCATGATCACAGCTTTTGCTTTCTCCCGCGAAGGCGCAAAGCCGTTCCTGACCAGCAGTACATCCAGTCTCTCTTTCATGTCGTCACTGCTCCGTATCCTTCCCGATATACTCGGAAATGATCCTCCTGGCAATGCTCTCGGCATCCACGCCTGTTTCCCGGCGCAGGACGTCCACACTGCCGTGCTCGATATAATCATCCGGGAGCGCCACATTGATCACGTGCACCCCGGCATTGATGTCATTGACAAATTCCAGGACATGGTCTCCGAAGCCGCCCGTCCTGACGTTCTCCTCCATGGTCACGATCAGGGAATGATCCCTGACGACTCGCATCAGCATCTCCTCATCAACAGGCTTGATAAATCTGGCGTTGATCAGGGAACATCCGTACCCGAGGTCTCTGAGTCTGGCGCGGACATCAAGCGCGATGCTGACCATCCCTCCGCAGGCGATCAGCGCGATCCCCCGCTCGTCATAGAGCGTCTCACTCTCACCCAGTCTGATGGGCGCGCGGAATTCCTTCATCTGGGCGCAGGCGGTCCCGCGCGGATACCTGATCGCGAACGGTCCGTCCCCGGCGATCGCGAATTTGAGCATATCCGCCAGCTCCCATTTGTTCTTCGGGGCCATGACCCTGAGGTTAGGGATCGCCGACAGATAGGAAAGATCGAAAATGCCCTGGTGCGTCTCCCCGTCGCTTCCGACCAGTCCGGCTCTGTCGATGGCAAAGATCACATGCAGGTTCTGGAGACATACATCATGGATGATCTGGTCAAATCCCCTCTGCAGAAATGAGGAGTAGACTGCGACCACGGGGATGAGTCCGGCGACCGCCAGACCTGCCGCGAAAGTGACGGCATGCTCCTCCGCAATTCCCACATCGAAAAAACGATCCGGATACATGTTCCGGAACCGCTTCAGGCCGGTCCCCTCCGGCATGGCCGCCGTGACGGCTGCCAGGCGCTCTTCGCGCGCTCCCATCTTGCACATGACCGTCGAGAACACATCCGTCCATGCGGGCAGCTGCCGCTTTTTGGGCACACCGGTCTCGATATCGAAGGGACCGGTCCCGTGGAACCTGGCCGGGTGCCGGATGGCAGGCCCGTAGCCTTTTCCCTTCACGGTATTCACATGAACGACCACCGCTCCCTGGACGCGCTTTGCCTCATTGAAAACGCGGACCATCTGCTGAATATTATGCCCGTCGATCGGTCCCAGGTATTTCACGCCCAGGTTTTCAAAGAGCATGCCCGGTACCAGGAACTGTTTGATGCCGTTCTTCGTCCGGCGGATCGAGTCGGCGACCCTGGTGCCATAGACCGGGATCCTGCTGAGGGCATCCTCCACCCCGCTCTTCAGGTCAAGGTAGGGCTCAGCCGTCCTCACCCGGCTTAAGTACAGCGCCAGACCGCCTACATTCTCCGAGATGGACATCTCGTTGTCGT
>DGTA01000121.1 GCA_002394165.1 Lachnospiraceae bacterium UBA4348
TTCATTCCTGTCCGAAGATCCAGAAGCGTATACTTCTTCAAGAATGTGTTAGTAGACACACGGTCTCGACGTGCGGCGTGCCGCAGAACATATCCACGCAGCAGCTCCTTACAACCTCATAGCCTCCGCTGCGCAGCATCTCCAGATCCTTTACCAGGCTGGTCGGCTTGCAGGAAATATAGATGATCCTCGGGACAGCGTATCCGATGATCTTCATCAGCGCCTTCGGGTGGATCCCCTCCCGGGGCGGGTCAAGAATGATCATGGAGGGACGGTTTTCCAGTGTATCGAGCACCTTCAGGACATCTCCCGCGATAAAGGTGCAGTTTTCGATCCCGTTCATGGCGGCGTTCCTGCGGGCGGCCTCCACGGCTTCCTCCACCAGTTCCACCCCTGTTACATGTTTTGCCGCCGGCGACATCATCTGGGCGATCGTGCCGGTCCCGCTGTAGAGATCGAAGATCTCCTCCTCCCCCTGAGCCTGAGCGTATTCCCTGGCCGTCTCGTACAGGATCTCGGCTCCGGGCGAATTGTTCTGGAAGAAACTGAACGGGGTGATCAGGAAGCGAAGCCCCAGCAGTTCTTCATAAAAATGATCCTTTCCAAAGACCGTTTCTGTCTTTTCCCCGTCGATCACATCTGCCTCTCTGTCATTGACAGTGTGGGCAAAGCCGACAAGCTCTCCCTCCAGTTCCAGTGATCTTAAGGACAGGCTCATCTTTTCCAGCAGCTCTTTTTCGACTGCCGCTTCTGCCTGCGAGCTGGTCACCAGGACAGCAAGGATCTGTCCGGTCCCGAAAGCCCGCCTGATCAGCAGGTGACGGAAATACCCCACATGGGAATTCCTCCGGTAATAGGGAAGGCCGCTCTCCCGGGCGCATGAAAGTACGGCGCGCAGGATCTTCCTGTAATCCTCATGCACGATCCGGCACTCATCCGTCAGGACGATATCATAGAAGCTGCCCCGGGCATGGAGTCCCAGACAGAGCGGTCCGTCCTTGTATTCGTCCCCGAAGGAAAATTCCATCTTGTTGCGGTATCCGTTTACCAGCGGGCTGCCTTTGATGCCCTCAAAATGCGGGTCCGGGCAGGCTTTCTCCAGCAGGTCACGGACCTGCCTCTCCTTCAGTTTCAGTTGCTCCGGGTAAGGAAGATTTCGCAGGCTGCAGCCGCCGCAGCGGCCAAAATGGGGACAGTCCGGCTCGCACTCCTGCGGGGCCTTCTCCAGCACCTCCAGCAGCAGGCCTTCGCTTTTTCCGGAGCGGGCTTTTGTGATCCGGGCCTGTACTTTCTGCCCGGGGATGGTATGTTTGACAACGACCTCCCGCTCCTCCGCCTTCACGATGCCCTTATCGGGAAAATCCACACGCTCCACGGTTCCTTCGATGATCTGGCCTTTTTTCATAGGTCCTCCCCTAAAAAAAAGGTGCTGCGCTTTTGTGCAGCACCTTGTTCTTTATCTGTTTTCACATGCTTGCCCTCAGCGGGAGCTTGTCTCAGGCACCTGCGGGAGCTTCCTCGGCATCTGCCGGAGCCTCGGCGGTCTCTTCTTCCGCAGCCGGCTCTTCTTCGGAGGTTTCCTCAACGTCATCCTCGAAGAAATCATCGAAATCATCATCAAAATCATCGTCGAAATCATCCAGATAATCCGGAGTCATGTAACGATATACGGCATAGGCGATTCCGGCTACCGCTGCAACGATGCCGATGATGGCCAACACCCACAGTATTCTGTTTTTTGTTTTTTCACGATCCTGGTTCTTAAGGACCGAAAGCAGATCTTCTACCCTGATCATATGGTCACACATCCTTTCATAGAGATTCAACGATCTTTACAAAGTATAGCATATCGTCACCGGATATGCCAGTCATAAATCCTGTTTTATCGTTTTATAATTTTTTCAGCTTTGCAAATCCGGCAAACATCTTCTTGACCCCGTATTTTTCAAAGTCAACGGTCACCTCGTAGTCCTTGCCGCCGTCCACGATACTGAGCACGGTCCCGGTGCCGAATTTTATATGGCTGACCGTGTCTCCCTGGGCGTAATCAAGCCTGTCCGCCTTGACCGCGGCCTTGACCGGTTCCCGCTTAAACGGCTTGTCGAACCGGAATGTGCTTCTGTTCCCGGAGGGCAATGCCGGTCCGGAGGAGGAAGGCCTGACCGTCTTTTCCTTTGGCCCGCCAGCGTCCACCCGGTCAGCCGGAAGTTCGCCAAGAAAGCGCGATCGTTCATGATACCTGGTCTCCCCGCGCAGCATCCGCGTGTGCGCCCAGGTCATGGTCAGCTCCCTCATGGCCCTGGTGATCCCCACGTAGCACAGCCGGCGCTCTTCCTCAACGGCGCTCCCGGAATCGTCCTCCATCATGCTCATGCTGCTGGGGAAAATGTCTTCCTCCATTCCGGTCATGAACACTCTGGGGAATTCCAGGCCCTTCGCACTGTGAAGCGTCATCAGGACCACCCGGCTCTCCTGCTCGTCCATCTCGTCAATGTCAGCGACCAGGGAGACCTCCTCAAGGAAGGCCGACAGGGACGGGTCCGCAGCCGTTTCCTCAAAGACAGCCGCCTTCGAGATCAGCTCCTCAATGTTTCCGATCCGCTCTTTGGCTTCGTCGGTTCCCTCCTCCCGGAGTTCTTTTATGTATCCGGTCTGTTCGATGATCTCCTCGAGCAGCTTCCTGACCGTCAGCAGCTGCGCTTTGCCCCGCAGGGCCTGCAGGAACGTGACAAAAGCATCGGTCTTGACAGCTGCTCTTCCCAGTCCGGGGATCTGTACTCCGCGGGTCAGGGCCTCGTAAAAGCTCAGTCCGTTCGCTGCGGCATAACCCGCCACCTTGTTGATGGAGGCCGCGCCGATCCCTCTCTTGGGAACATTGATCACGCGCCGGATGGCAAGATCATCGCTGGTATTGTCGATCACCCGCATGTACGAGAGCAGATCCTTGATCTCCCTTCTCGCATAGAAATTGACGCCTCCGATCAGGCGATAGGGGATCCCTCTCATCAGCAGTTTTTCTTCCAGAAGCCTGGACTGTGCGTTCGTCCGGTACAGGATGGCAAAATCACTGTAGGAAGCCTCCCTCCGGCTCACCAGGGAAGCGATCTGCGAAGCGGCAAAATCAGCCTCATTGAAAGCGGTGTCAAATTCTTTCACATGGATCAGCGGGCCGTTTTCATTTTCTGTCCAAAGCGTCTTCTTTTTCCTGGAGCGGTTGTTCGCAATGACATGATTGGCGGCTTCCAGGATATTCGTGGTGGATCGGTAATTCTGCTCAAGCCTGATCACCTTTGCCTGCGGCCAGATCTTTTCAAAATTCAGGATGTTGCTGATATTGGCGCCGCGGAAGCTGTAGATCGACTGATCGTCATCACCCACCACGCACAGGTTCCCCTCCGGGCCTGCCAGCTGGCTGATCAGTCTGAACTGGGCCGTATTGGTATCCTGGTACTCGTCCACCATGATAAAGCGGAACCTGTCCCGGTACTGGTCCAGCACATCCTCATTCTTTTCAAACAGCTCAACGGTCAGCATCAGCATGTCATCAAAGTCGATGGCATTGCGTTTTTTCAGCTCCTTCTGATAGGCGCTGTAAACGGCGGCGATCTTGGACGTAATGAAATCCGAGCCCGCCGCGGCCGCATATTCTGCCGGACCGATCAGTTCATTCTTGGCGCTGGAGATCGCTGCCATGATCCTCTTTTCCTTGAGCATCTGGGTATTGATCTCCAGTGATTTGCAAAGTTCCTTCACCAGTGACTTCTGGTCATCAGTGTCATAGATCGAAAAATGGCTGTCATATCCCAGCCGGTCGATATACCTGCGCAGTATGCGTCCGCAGGTGCTGTGAAATGTCGCCACCCAGATGCTCTCAGCGCCGAAGCCGACCAGGTTGTTGACCCTCTCCCGCATTTCACCGGCCGCCTTGTTGGTGAAGGTGATCGCAAGGATGTTCCAAGGACTGACATCCTTCTCATCGATCAGCCAGGCGATCCGGTTGGTCAGGACCCTGGTCTTTCCCGATCCGGCTCCCGCCAGGATCAGCAGGGGCCCCTCATAATGCTTCACAGCCTCCATCTGCTGTGGGTTCAAACCTTCCAGTACATTCATATTTCAAAAACCTCTGTTCTTTTATTCATCAAATTCCACAAAGACGGTATAACCGCTAGGATCCGTGCGCACCTCCCGCACGGTCCCGTCAAAGACTTTCAGCCGCTGCCGGAACGTAAAATTGGCAGACATGGCGACGGCCGGCTCGATGGTATAATACCAGCTCGAGGGCAGGACTCCCTCCGAGACATGAACCGGATCCCCGGGCTTTACCAGCCCTTCTCTTTCCATCTTAAACTCCATCACACGCATCTTCTGACTCCGATCTGTTTCTCTTCTGAAAAACGCCTTTCGTTATTTTACCTGATTAGCTCAGGCAGGTCAATCCGTCCGGGGGCCTCTCCAGCCGGCATGAAAAAATCCTTGTCACATGGTTTTGAAAACCATATAATACGGAAAGAGGAGACGACAGACCATGAAAAAAACAGATATTACCCGGGAGGATTTCCCTGATCTTCAAAAGCTGATGAGCAAACTGCTCTCACCGTCCCAGATGGAAAGCATCCTTCCCGATCTCAAGGCGGATGACATTCCGGACATAGACCTGTATATGGATCAGGTCACCACCTTTATGGATTCTCACCTCGGCTCAGCCAGGAGAAATGAGACGGACAAGGTGCTGACCAAGACCATGATCAATAATTACGCAAAAAATAAACTCCTTCCCCCGCCGGAGAAGAAGAAATATTCCAGAGAGCACCTGATCATGATGCTCTTTATCTACTATTTTAAAGGGTTTCTTTCCATGCAGGATATCCGTTTCCTGCTGCAGCCCCTCTCTTCCGAGTTTTTCGGCAGCAAAGAAAGTCCCGACATCTGTGAGATCTACCGGACCATATCGGAAGCAGGCGCCGACCATATCGGCAATGTTTCCCGCAATATGGAAGACTTCACGCGATACGCTCTCGATTGCTTTAAGGAGGCCGATCCCGAAGACCGTCCCATGCTGCAGTACTTTGCCATGATCTGCTTTCTCAGCATCGATATCTATTTTAAGAAAAGGATCGTAGAAAAAATGATTGACGAAGTATCCGGTCCTTCGAACGATACTCCGTCAAAAAAATGATCTCTTTATCTTTCGCTCTTTCTTGTCGAATCATAGGACGGTTTTTCCATTCTGCCAAACACCAGTGCGTAGCCGTCCTTTCCATACTGCAGTGACCGGTTGACCCGGCTGATCGTTGCAGTGGAAGCACCTGTCTTTTCCGCGATATCAAGATATGTGCAGTCTGCCGTAAGCATCCTGGCCACCTCGAAGCGCTGGGATATGGACAGCAGTTCGTTTATTGTGCACACATCCTCAAAAAAACGGAAGCACTCATCTTTGTCCTGCAATGTCAGAATCGCTTCGAAAAACCCGTTCACCGCATCTGTGTTGATGTTTTTGCTCATTCATTCACCTCCGCTGTTGTCGGCTTTTGGAAAGGCCGTCACTCATTCATTTTAACACTCTGAAGTGTTAATGTAAAGGTGTGAATCGATCATCACTTCAGAAATGAGCGGTACAGATCCACATCGCGGTTTACAACCAGCTCCTCCGGAAAACGGATCTCCTCCAGAAGCGGACCCGAAAAACGTCGGTCTGCGATATCCCCGCACCAGTGGGCGTCGCTGTTCAATATGACATGCGTCCCGAACTCTTCGCACCATTTCAGCATCGTTATCAGGTTTTCCCTGGCCATGGTTCTCGAACTTGCGGGGTCAAGCGAATGATTGTTGACCTCCAGCAGGACGTGCCGCTCTGCGGCCGCTTTGGCCAGTTCTCTGTAATCGACCGCGTATCTGCCGTCGTCGGGATGCCCGATGATGCTGACATACGGATTCTCCATGACCGAAAGCAGGGCGGCCGTATTCTCCTTAATGCTGCCAGGCCTGATACACGGAAGATGCAGGCTTGCGATACAGACATCCAGGTTCTTAAGCACATCGGCCGGCAGGTCGACGCTGCCCTTATAGTCCGTGATATTCAGCTCCGCTCCCTGAAGGACCTCGATCCCGAACAGGCGCCGGGGCACCATCTTCAGGTTCATGAAATAGAACAGCTGGCATGTGCCCGGCATATTGACGGAGTGCTCCGTGATCGCGATCAGCTCCAGCCCTTTTTCCGCTGCCGTCTTTGCCATCTCCATGATGGTGTTGTAGGCATGTCCGCTGGCAACTGTGTGCATGTGTGAGTCAAGTCTGTAATCCACTCGATGTCCTCTTCCTGGTCTTTATGGGGCGCTGGTATCAGTAGCCTGTCAGGTTCGTGGCATAGAGCGTCCCGTCGGTGCCGTTCGCCTGGCTCGGGTCAAGCGTTACTTCGACATAGACGCCGTCGTAAATGCCGTCCGCGGTGTTCAGTCCGGCATCCCCGTAATAGATCGTTTTGGTGGAGCCGTCATCCGCCTGGATCGTGATCGTGTCGATGGAGCTGGAGATCACGGTTCCGCCCACAGCGGTCATGCTGGTATCGGCAGCGGGTGTGGCTGCAGTATCTGCCGTACCTGTGCCCGCCGCGTTCGCATCGGTGCTGCCTGCAGCTGCCTCGGACTGGCCTTGGGCTGCCTGCTGCGCCGCGGTCTCGGCCTGCTGCTCCGTTGAAGCAGTCTGGGCAGGAGCACCGCTTAAATACGATTTGGAAACATATCCTGTATTCCCGTCAACGGAAACAATATACCAGTCGTTCGACTCACCGACGACGGTAACAGCCTGTCCGGTATAAAGGCCCCCGATCACATCCGAATCGGTTCCCGCAGCGCTGCGGACATTCACATCCGCTGTCGCTGTCATCGTGGTGGAAGTGCCGTTCCCGGCGGCCGGCTGGGTGCCCGCCTCCGTCTGCTGGCTGTTCGCAGCGGTTCCGGATGCAGCCTGATCCGGATAGATAAGGAAATCCTTCCGGATATAGCCTGTATTTCCGTTGATCACGACCTTGAACCAGTTTCTGGTCTCACCAGTGACCGAGACAGAAGCGCCTTTATCCAGCGTTGTCATCACGCCGGCATCCGTGCCCGGAGACAGCCTGACGTTCACCGAATCGTTGGTTACCAGCGTGCCTTCCGCTCCGTACTCCTGCAGCGTATCCATCTCTTCCGCCGAAACCGTGCCCGTCTGGACCTCCTCGGAAGTGACCTGCGG
Source organism: Lachnospiraceae bacterium UBA4348 (assembly GCA_002394165.1). Taxonomy (GTDB): domain Bacteria; phylum Bacillota; class Clostridia; order Lachnospirales; family Lachnospiraceae; genus Merdiplasma. Next base: position 7,231 of record DGTA01000121.1, read on the forward strand.
TGTTCCGGTGATCACTTCGCCCGTAACTTTGCGCAGCGTCTCGTCACTCAGGACGCGGAAGCTCTCCACGGCCTTCCTGACGGCTTCGAGCAGCGTTTTATTGTCATCCGTAACGGTACCGGTCACGACGTAGGCCTCTTCCTCCCCGTCGATCACCGCATTCGTCACCGCATAAGCCCACATGCGCGCAGCGGCATTGTACTTGACTGTATAGCGGTAAACGCCGATGCTCTCCATCGTCGCGTTAACGTAATCCTCGATCTCGTAGGCATTTTCTTCCTGGTACTGTTTCTTCAGCGATGCATCCAGGTCTTCCTTGGTTGTCATGACCGTCAGGCTCTTCATGGCCGTCTGGTTGTCCGCATGAACGATATTGATGATCGCGTCGTTGCCGGACTGGAACACCCTCATCTCATCGGCATCCTGTGTTACTTTCCAGGTATTGTCCGGCAATGTGATCTTTATGGAGCCGTCCTTGGAAGTATAATCGACGGAAGTGATCAGTTTCGGCGGCTCAGTCTGCGCCTGGGTCTCCGCCTCCGTCACCATAACGGCCGCTTCAGTGACGGCCTCCGTCGTCTTCTCCTCACTTTTGGCTTCTGTCTGATCAATAACGCGCTGTCCACAGCCGGACAAAGACAATGCCGCAGCAGCAGCCGCTGCCAGCAGCACTATATGCCCTGCTTTCCCTTTCATACTGAACATCCTCCCTGCTTTGAAACCCCTTGTTAATCCGTCCCATGGATATGAACGGCGCCGAAAAAGAATGCCTGTCATCCCGGGCAGGCCCTCTCCTTACATAAAAGATACCCAGAAAACAGGCTCCCGCCTGTTTTCTGAGTCCGCTTATGCCGTTTCTTCCAAATGTATTTATTTAGTCAGATTTTTATTGATATAGCCTTCTGTGCCGTCATCAAGCCTGACCAGATACCAGTCTCCCGCTTCACCGATAGCTGTCACAGTGGTGTCCGCATTAAGAGTTCCTATGATATTGGCCTGCTGGTTGGCATTTGCCCTGATATTGCAGTCACCCGCTGTTACCACGCTGAAAGAGTCGGCGTAGGAAGAAACATCCGCAGATGCTGCCGGCTCCGCGTTCTGAGCGATCTGCTCAGCCTCGGCGGTCGCTGCCGCATCACGTTCCTCGTCTGTCATCGGAGCTACCTTTTCCTCCGACAGCACTTCCCCGTAAACGTAACCTTCCCAGTCGTCCACAGCGATCCTGTACCAGTGAGGCGTTACCGCGACCACATTGACCTCATCGCCCTTCTGGAAACTGCCGACGATGTTGTCGCCGTTCTCCGTCTCCGGTGTGGAGCGGACGTTAATGTCATCTGATGCATAGTAGACCGTGATCTGAGGAAGTTCAGTCTCATATTCCATCTCTTCGTCAGCTGACAGATTGTCGGGGAACTCTATCTCAGTCTGAGCCTCTGTGACAGCCTCGGTCTGAGGCTCTGTCTGTACCGGTGCTTCCGTCGGAAGCTCTATCACCACCGTCTCAGTAGCCGGTTCGACCGCAAAGGTGGCGGCTTCCGTCTCCTGCTGCTCGGTCTTGGGCTGTGTCTGTGCTTCAGTAGTGTTCTCTTCCGGAGCCCTGGTGCCGCAGCCTGCAAGTACCATTGCAGATACTGAAGCAACCAATGCAAGCAGTGCGATTCTTTTTTTCATGATCAACCCTCCGTTAATTCAATTCATACTCCCAATATAACCTGATATCAGAACGTACAACCTATACAATGATACCATGACCTGTCAATATTTACAAGTTTAGATATGTTTTTGCGGCCTGTTTTATGATATAATCGTTCACGTCCGGCCGGAAGCGGATCTGCCGATGCCTCCTTCCAGTACAGGCCGGTCAGAAAGGAAATCCGGCATGGCCAATAAGAACAAAGAAAAAACGAACCGTGAACAGGCTTCCTCCTCTGAAAGCAAGGAAAAGCCCACCTTCGTTTCAGAGCTGATCAGCTGGGCCGTAACGATCGGCGCCGCTGTCCTGATCGCCCTGTTCCTCACCCAGTTCATCATTCTCAACGCCCGGGTCCCGTCCGGCTCCATGGAGACCACCATCATGACCGGCGACAGGCTCTTCGGCTCCCGGCTGACGTACCTGTTCCATGAGCCCAGTCGCGGCGATATCATCGTTTTCAAATATCCCGTTTTTGAACTGGCCTTAAAGGAACTCAAAGGGTCGGAGTACAAAGAATTCTTCAAAATGAACAAAAAAATCAGGCATACTAATTATATTAAACGTCTCATCGGTCTCCCCGGAGAGACGGTAGATATCAAGGACGGAAAAATCTATATCAACGGAAGCAGCGAACCGCTGGATGAGCCCTATCTGCATGAAGAATGGGTGGCAGAAAACAACGGTCATTTTGAAGTCCCTGAAGGCTGCTATCTGATGCTCGGCGACAACCGAAACAACTCCGCAGACAGTCGGTACTGGAAAAAAGAAGCACAGGCACTTTTCAGTGCAGCCGGAGCGGAACTGAGCGAGGAAGACGCCGAAGCGGTGCAGTTCGTGACCAGGAAACAGATCCTCGGGAAAGCGTATCTGCGCTATTGGCCGATCACCAAGATCTCCCTGCTTTCCTGACAGGGGACGGTTCTGTGTCAGCGGACGATGACACGGGGACAGTCCTTTGAAGTTTACAGTATGAATAGAAGACCACACCCTGTCCTAAGGGGACGTTGCCGCAGCGCCGGTACTTGGCGAGGGCAAAGCCCGAGCCTTATGTACCGCTGCGCGACGCAAGAGCGCGAGCATTCCCCGTGGACAGGGTGTGGTCTTTTATTCTTCTGTACCTGGAAGAACTGTCCCCCTGTCAGCGTAAGCTGACACAGAACCATCCCTGTCATATTAACCCCAGCCGTTGAGATAGGCCTCCTGCTCCGGCGTCAGCCGATCGATCTCCATTCCCATCGCGGCCAGTTTGTGCCATCCGATCTCATCATCGATCGAATCCGGAATCTGATAAAGCTTTTTCTCCAGCCCGTCTTTGTGGTCCACGAGCCAGCGCAGCGCCAGGGCCTGTACGGCGAAGGACATGTCCATGATCTCGGCGGGATGACCCATTCCGCAGGCGAGATTGACCAGGCGGCCTTCTCCCAGGACATTCAGGGTCTTTCCGTTTTTAAGGGTGTAGCCGACGATGTTCTTCCGGCGCTCGCCGACCGAGACTGCCATCTCCTTAAGCTGGGCCACATTGACTTCACAGTCGAAGTGTCCGGCATTGCACAGGATGGCGTTGTCCTTCATCGTCTCAAAGTGCCTGGATACGATCACATCCTTGCAGCCCGTCACGGTAACGAAAATGTCGCCGATCTTCGCCGCGTCATCCATCTTCATGATCCGGAAGCCGTCCATCGTGGCATCCAGCGCTTTGAAGGGATCGATCTCAGTAATGATCACATTGGCGCCCAGGCCCTTGGCCCGCATGGCGACTCCCTTGCCGCACCAGCCGTAACCGGCCACGACCACGGTCTTGCCCGCGGTGATCAGGTTGGTCGTATCCATGATGGCGGTCCAGACGGACTGTCCGGTCCCGTACTTGTTGTCATAGTAATGCTTCGCCTTCGCGTCGTTCACTGCCATCATCGCGCACGGAAGAAGGCCGTCGCGTTCCCTTGCCTTCAGGCGCAGGATACCGGTGGTCGTCTCCTCGCATCCTCCAAACAGTTCGTCCGCGTATCCGGCGCAGTCGCCGCAAAGGAGACTCACCAGGTCACCCCCGTCATCCACGATCAGATGAGGATGGCACTCGAGCGTCTGGGCAAGCAGCTGCTCGTACTCCGACGGGGAGACCCCGTATCTGGCAAAGGTCTCCACCCCCATTGAAGCCACGGCCGCGGCCACATCATCCTGGGTCGTCAGCGGATTGCTTCCGGTGAGGAATACCTGCGCGCCGCCCTTCGCAAGCACCAGAGCCAGGTTGGCGGTCTTCGCTTCCAGGTGGATCGAGACAGCGACCCTGAGGCCTTTAAAGGGCTGCTCCTTCTCAAACTTCTTCTCTATCTGTGACAGGGCGCTCATGTGGGAGCGGACCCATTCGATCTTCTTGATCCCTGAAGGCGCCAGGGATGCATCCAGGATATTGCTCATCTTTTCCTCCCGTCTGTCTTAAGATGGTTTTGTGCCGCCTCGCGGACATGTTCGTAAACATTCTTCACATCGATCGTGAGCATCTGCCTGTCCCTCATCACGAACCGGCCGTCTATCATCACCGATGACACCTCCGAACCGTTCGCACTGTAGCAGAGGGATGTCGGAATACTGTTGTCCGGGAACAGGGACGGCTCATTCAGGTCGATAAAGATCAGGTCAGCCAGGGCTCCCTCCCGGATCACACCGAGTTTTCCGCTCATTCCAAGCGCCGCGGCGGCATTCTCTGTGGCCGCCTTGATGACCTCATCGGCTCCCATCGCAGTCGGATCGCGGTGCAGGCCTTTCTGCAGCAGCGAAAGCAGGCTCATCTCCCGGAACATGTTCAGCGTGTTGTTGCTCGCCGCGCCGTCCGTTCCGATACACAGGTTGATCCCCCTGCGGAGCATCTCCAAGGTCGGCGCAAATCCGTTTCCGAGCTTGGCGTTGCTCGCCGGATTGGTCACGATCGTGGCGCCGCTTTTTTTGATCCTGTCCAGGTCATCTCCCTGCATCTGGACGCAGTGAGCCAGGATCGTATGCTCATCCAGGAAGCCCAGGTCGTCGAGCAGCGCTACCGGAGTCTTCCCCTTTGCCGCCAGGCAGTCCTCCACTTCCTTCACGCTCTCGGAGAGATGGATCTGCTTGAGCATTCCTCTCTTCCGGCTCTCCTGCTCAACCTGACCAATAAGGAGATCCGAGCAGCTGTAGATGGCGTGCGGCGAGAGGACAAAGCGGATCAGGTCACTCTCATATTCTTCTTTTTCGTCCAGCGCTTCCTTAAAGCGTTTGGCCCCGTCTTTGTAAAGATCCTCTCCCACCAGGCCCCGCCCGATGAATGCGCGCATACCGGCCTGCTCTGCAGCCTTCGGGGACTGACCGCAGTACATATGCATATCGACGAAGCAGGTGGTCCCGGTCCTGATCATCTCGGTCATGCCCAGAAGGGAGGTCCAGTAGGCCGCCTCCGGATCGAGAGAATCCTCCACGGGCATGACTCCGTCAAAGAGCCACTGGTGGAAGGGCACATCATCCGCGTAGTTGCGCATGAGCGTCATGTAAACATGAGTATGCATGTTGATCAGTCCCGGCATCACCAGGTGATCCGAGGCGTCCACCGTCTCATAGGACTCCGACGGCCCGAACGGGACAAAAGACATGGTATTGTCCCGGATAAAAAGGTCTTCCCGGGAGATCTCGTAACCATCTTCCCCGCGGACCAGGAGCCGTCCGTTCGTTATTTTATAATTCATATTAATTCCGCCTTTCCGACAGGAATGTTCCTGCATCCCCTAATTAACCATACCCTCCGAAGAACTGTCAAGAGGCGGACGGTGCGCCGGAACACAAAAATCCCGTACACGGACACCTTGTCTGTGCACGTGTACGGGTGTGAACATCCCGGATCGGGATAAAAACCATTATGAAACGTAGCCCCAGCGGCTGACGGATTCTGCCAGCTCCGGAAAAGCTTTGCATTCCTCGGCGAAATCGCCGCCCTTCATCACGATGTCGATCGCCTGGCGCATCGCTCTCGCTCCCGCGGTGGGCCCCATCTTATGGCCCTGGATGGCGCCGCCGGCGGCCAGTACGATGTCGGACCCGGCTTCCCGGATATAGCGTTCCACGATCCCGGGATGCACGCCGCCGCCGATGCTGGGCATCGAGGAGCGGATCTTCCCGAACGGAAGCACGAGCTTCTCGATCGTCTGAAGGTATTTCTGCTTTCTGAGCGGATACCCGCCGTAAGGCGTATTGATCATCACGATATCCGCGCCGGCCAGCCTGGCCAGCTTTCCGGCTGCCAGCGGAGAGGACATTCCGCTCAGCATCCCTTCTGTCATCATGCCGGCTCCCGCGGAGTGCCCAAGAATGGGAAGGGATGTATTCCCGGCCACGTAGCTGAGCGTGCTGTAGCCGGTCACGGCGAAGTTGATCATCAGTCCGTCCGCGCCGGCCTCCTCGGCCCGCCTGACATTATCCAGGATCTCGCGGGTTCCGCTGGTGATGTTCACCATATAGAAGACCTTGTTCCCGGTCTCCTCAAAAGCGGCTTTCCCGGCTTCCTTATAGGCCTTGACGCGCTTTGCGGGATCGGAATAGACCGGGTTCCCGAGCAGTTCGTCATCCTTGATCAGGTCGACGCCGCCTTTCGCCACCTCGTAGAATATCCGGGCCCCTTCCTCGGGTGTGATCCCTGTACAGGGCTTGATCATGTTCAGCAGCAGCGGACGCTCCTGTACTCCGAAATAATCCCTCAGCCCTTCAATGCCGAATTTCGGCCCGGCAAAACAGCCGAGGAACTCATCCGGAAATTCGATGTCAAGCAGTTTGACCTGAGCCGAGGTGGAAGCATCATTTCCCAGAAGGGATGTGATCATCAGCGGGAAATCCGTTCCGAAATTCGCGGCCGGATAAGCGATCTGGATCACATAGGCCTGCCGCTCCGACACGGACTGGGTCTGCAGTTCAACGGGAGCGGTGTCAAAAATGTTCAGCACCTTTCCCATGTATTTTTCGCGGATCTCATCAGTGATCCCCGGGATCGGGACCCATGTCCCGATCGTCTGACCGACCGCCAGGGAGGAGGCTTTGCGGATAATATCCTCCGAAGCGGGAAGGTCAATATAGTATGTTGCTGTCACGTAATTCCGATCGCGCATGTCCTCGGCCATGGCAAATAAGACTTTGTCCATCTTATATGTATCCTCCTTGCCGGGGACCGCTGATCTCTACTCGTTTTCGAAATAGCCGTCCGTATAGTGGGCCAGATCCGCGGCCCGTTTTTCAAGATTGCGCTTCTGTTCGTAGTAGAGACGATCAGAGTCCCCCTCTCTTAAGGCATCCAGGTAGCACTGGTGCTCACGAATCATATCTTCCTTTAATTCCTGGTTCTGAAGAAGCTTCTGGCCGTATATGAATTTGAAATAGGCCAGATTATCCCAGTATTTCTCGACGTCCTCACAGATGCGCTTCAGCCCGGAGGCCTTGTAGATGGTGAAATGAAACCTGCGGTTGAGCTGATACACCTCGACCGGGTCGAGTTCATCCTTCATGACCGCCTTTTTGTACTCCTCATGGATCTGTTCAACCTTCTCCAGCTGGTCCGGAGTGATACGGATGCAGGCAAATCGGGCCGCGATCGGCTCCAGAGCCGAGCGGGCCAGGTAGATCTCCTGTACGTCCGTCTTTTCAAGCTTGACCAGTTTGGTTCCCGCATAGGGAATCGTCTTCGCCAGTCCGATCGCTTCAAGGTTGGCGATCGCTTCCCTGACCGGCATCCGGCTCACGCCCAGCTGCTCGGCAAGATCATCCGTTACCAGCTTGTCTCCCATGGAAAGCTTCCCCTCCATGATCCACTCCATCAGCTGGTCAAAGACCTGTTCAGGAAGCTTGCTTTTCTTCAGAGGTGTTTTGTCATCATCACGCATAGTGATTCTCATCGGTCTTCTCCATTCTACATTCCCAGTTTCGCTGCGATCTGCTTCAGGAAGGCTACCTGTGCGGTCTCCTCGATGAGTTCGGCTGCGTGCTCGGCTGCGACAGCTGTTTTGCCGGTCACAACAATGCCGTGATCCTTGAGTATGAACCCGGGCAGTTTAGGCGAAGCTTTGTAGGCCTCCTCCACGAGATGGAAATACTCGGGATTTACCATGGCAGCCGGGACATTCAGCGTGGGAATGTCGCTGTCCATTTTAAGTTTAGCATGCCAGGTCGTTCTGGGCAACGCTTTTCCAGTCGACGCCCAGGCGATCGAGTAGACGGAATGCGTATGAACCACGGCATTCACATCCGGGCAGATCCGGTAGAGTAGTCCGTGAAGGAGTGCCTCACGGGTCGGTTTTCCGGTTCCTTCCACCAGATTCCCGTCAAAATCCGTGATCACGAATCCGTCGGTCGTGCAGTCTGCAAAGGAACTGCCGCTGGCCTTCACCATCATCAGGTCCTCCCCCGGAACCCGGGCGCTCACGTTTCCGCCGCTGCCCGTCTGCAGGCCCCTCGTGTAAGCTCTCTGGCAGGCGATCACCAGATCCTCGGCGATCGGCAAAAGTTTTTCTGTTCTTGACATGATTGTCTCCTCCTGTTTATGTTCTCCGGCTTTATTCAATGATGCCTCTCTCCCGCAGCGCGTCCAGCATCCGGTGAGCCGCCTCGATCCCCCACTGCTTCGTATCCAGATTGCCCGGGATCTTCTCGATCCGGACATTTTCATTGCGGATTCCGTCGATCGCGCTGAGGATGATCTCATCGACCTCGGGGTCATACAGCTCCTCCCCCTCCATCGTGTTGTGTCTCATTCCCTGTGTCGGGACCAGCACCTGGACCGGATACGCGGCTTTCTCCAGCCGTTCGGCAAAAATCCCGGCGATCTGCTCTGCCTCCTCCGGCAAAAGCTTAATGTGGGCCGTGTTTGAATTATGCATCATGTATTTGCGCTCATCCATGCGGGGCGGGAACTCATGTGTCTGGAAATCGCAGAAATCCAGTCCGCCCGGGCACACCACCAGCGGCACACCCGCCTCGAGGCTTTTCGTGATCCTTGTCTCCCAGCAGGGGCCGAAGGAAAATCCGCCGCCGAACCAGCCTTCCGCGACCTCATGCACCGTCATGTCGAGAACGCCGTCGATCAGGCCGCTTCCGGCCATCTCCTCCATGATCCCACCGCCGGTGCCGGTGGAATGGAACCCGATAGCTTCCACACCGCATCGTTCCAGCTCATCGATGGCCGCACAGGCGCCTTTGTTGGTGATGCCCATCAGTGTCACGCCCACGACAGGTTTTTTCCCTTTCTTTACAGGCTCGCCGGCTTTCTCCTGAACTGCCATGCCGATACAGCAGGCGCATGCGTTGCGGATGATCTGCTCGGTGACCATATTGATGCCCGTGAAGTCACAGATCGAGGGGATCACCACGATATCCCTCTCTCCCACGACCGGGCCGAATGTTTTCTGGCCGCAGGCCACCGTCGTCGCCATCACCTTGGGAACGCCGATCGGAAGCTTCTTCATCACCTCTGTGGCCATGACCGTATTCTGAAGGCCGCCGACGGAGACCACTCCGTGAATCCTTCCCTTTTCGTACAGATCTTTCACAAAGCCGGAAACCGCCCCCTGCATGTAGGTGATCTTCTCGCCCTTTGTCTTATCCTCCATATCCTCCCAGGATGTGCCTCCAAAAGCAGCCACCTCCTCGCGGGAGATATCATAGTTAAAAGAACGGTCAGGTCCCGTGGCCACATTGACGACCAGCCCCTCCAGACCGGCTGCGGTGATGATCTCCTTCATCAGCGCCGCCTCTCTGTATTTCGTATCACAGCTTTCGATGATCGCTATTGTCTTCATAATCCCGATGCCTTCTCTGCCGTTTTGGAAAAATGCTGCCGGCGTATCTCTCACCGGCAGCATGGGTCATTTCATTACAGTCTTTCTTATTATTCAGCCGCTTACTTTTCTTCCACAGCGTGGCGATAGGTCTCGAAATCGAAATCCGTATCCTTTTTGCCGATCACCGGAAGCTGATTGTTATGCGTCGCCTCGTATTTCTCAACGGCTGCGGCAAGAATGCCGTCGTGGGCCAGCATCAGATGCTTATGGGGATCAACGCCGGCTTCCTTGCATCTGCGGACGGTGTCGCGGATGGTATTCCAGGCGGCAACGATGTCCACATAGCGTCCGGGCGGGGAGATATCATAGTGAAGCTCGGCTGCCATATCCTCGGGAACGTCGATATTGCCCATAACGAATACGGAATCACCAACGCAGAAGAACGGGCCTTCTTCAGTCTCGACCACCACGGTCATATGGCCCGGGCAGTGTCCCGGAGACTCATAGACGCTGATGCCCGGAAGGATCTCGCACTCACCCTTGACAAACTCGAAGCGTTCCTTCACGCCGGGCTGGTCAAACGGAGCCACGATCACATCGCCGTCCTTGGCAATGATCGGGATCTCATAGGATTTGTAGTGCAGCGGGATGGGATTGTGGGCATACTCCCACTCGGTCTCGTTGCAGATCAGGCGCGCATTTGTAAATTTCTCAACATAGAACACATGATCCCAGTGAAGATGGGTGAAAAGGATCACATCCACGTCAGTAGGTTTGTAGCCGACCTGAGCCAGGCGGGATTCGATGTCATCGATGCCCGGTCTCTGGTTGGAGGGGCCGTGATGATATTTATCAGCGCGCTCTGTCCATGCCATGCCGGTGTCGACCAGGACAAGCTTCTCGCCGCCCTCGATCAGGAAGGTAAAATCCGGAAGCTGGCTGTTCTCATTGGTGATTCCCTGCTTTTCAATGTATTTCTTGCAGGAGAAATGATACCAGTACTCCAGCGGCTTTGTCGGAATATAGCCGGAATTAAGGGGTCTGATGGTAAGTGCCATAGGTATTCCTCTCTTTCTGAAAACAAGTCATTAAGCATCAAGTTTCTTCTCCCTGCGGATGCGGGAGTTGATATCAAAGAGCACCATCCCGATAATGACAGCGCCAACGACAAGGCCCTGTGCATAGGAGGGGATCCCCAGAAGGTTCATCACGTTCACGATGATCGTCAGGATCAGTGCGCCGATCACGGTGCCAAGGATACCGCCCTCGCCGCCGGCAAGGGAAGTGCCGCCTACGACGGCTGCTGCCACGGTCTGCATGCCGTAGGCACTGCCCATGGCGGCGTCTGCCGCATTGAGGCGGGCCGTCATCAGCATGCCGGCAAAACCGGCGCAGATACCGCAAAGGATGTAAGCGGAGAGCATCACGGTCCTGACCGAGACCGCCGCATAGCGGGCAGCCAGCGGGTTGGCACCGTACTGGTACAGATGCCGTCCGAAGGTCGTCATGCTCATAAGTATATAGATGATCACAACCACGATGGTCGCGAAGATCACCAGGTTCGGGATGGGACCGATATAGCCGACACCCAGCTGGGTAAAGGACGGCGGAAGATCATAGATCACCTGGCCGTGCATGACGACGATGCCAAGTCCCGTCATGACCCAGTTTGTCGCATAAGTGGCCACAAATCCCGGAAGGATACCCGCCAGCAGGCCGTTGCACACACCGACGAGGGCGCCGATCATAAGTCCGATCAGCGTCGCGACGGCGACATTCATGCCCGTCTTGATCAGCTGAGCCACGATACATCCGATCAGGCCGGCCGTCGCGCCTACAGACAGGTCCATGTTTCCCGTGACCAGCACGGCGGTAAGGCCGGCGCTTAAGATCAGCAGGATGGAAGCCTGGCGGAAGATGGTGATGAAATTATTAAGGCTCAGGAAGTTAGGTGCGGCGACCGATGAGATGATCAGCAGCGCGATCAGGCCGATCAGGCTGTAATACACCTTGGACTCCCTTATTCTCTGAAACAGTCCTTTTGCATTCATGATCTCACCTCCATCAGTCTCTGCGGCGCATGCGCACCACAGCATCGATTATGATGGCTGCCAGTACGATGGATCCGACCAGTACGCTCTGATAGATCGCCTGGACACCGATGACGTTCAGGCCGTTCTGGGCGATCTGGATGAGCAGTACGCCGAAGATCGTTCCCGTCACGCCGCCCTTGCCTTCCTTGAAGGAAGATCCGCCGAGGATGGCTGCGGCTACGGACTGGAATTCCCAGCCGTTGGCGACGATCGGCTGTCCTGACTCCACGCGGCACAGGGTCAGCAGACCGGCAATGCCTCCCAGGAAACCGGCCACCGCGTAGACCGTGATCTCGGAGCGGACCACATTGACACCGGCCAGCTTAAGCGCCTCACGGTTTCCGCCGAGAGCGCGGATCTGCATGCCAAGCTTCGACTTGTTGAGCAGGATCCAGGTGAAGATGAACATCACGATCACCACACACACAGGTGCCGGGATAAAAAGCAATGAGGAGCTGTACACTTTATGATACAGGTCGCTGTTGTAATAAATAGATGCGCCGCCGGTGATGGTCAGCGCCAGCGCGTTGAACACGTTCTGTACGCCGTAGGTGGCGATGAAAGCAGGCATATGCCCCTTTGCGATCAGCACACCGGTAAAGATCCCGATACCCACCGCCGCGACGACCGCGATCACCATGGCCAGAACAAGCGGCACACCCTTAAGGGCCATAAAGACCGCCAGCACGGTCACGATATTGACGACCGCGTTCATTGACAGGTTGGTGCCGCCCGTCAGGACGACCAGCGTCTGGGCAAAGCCCAGCACCATAAGCGGTGCGCACTGGATGAATACGTTCCTGAAATTGTTGACCGCGAAATAATTCGGGTTCAGCACCGAGAACAGGATGATCAGAGCGATCAGCATGAAGACAACAGGAGGCATTTTTTTCAGAGCATTCAAAACTTTATTCTCACTCATCATTCGCCCTCCTGTCCGATCATCATCAGCTGTCCGATGCGCTCCTGGCTGTACTCGCTCCTGTCAAGCTTTCCGGAGATCCGGCCCTCATGCATGACATACATGCAGTCCGTCATTCCGATGATCTCAGGAAGCTCGGAGGAGATCATAATGATCGCCTTTCCCTCCGTCGCCAGCTTATCCATCAGCGCATAGATCTCCATCTTGGCGCCGACGTCAATGCCGCGCGTCGGTTCATCGAAGATCAGGATATCGGGATCATAGTTCAGCCATTTCCCGAGCACGACCTTCTGCTGATTGCCGCCTGACAGATACTGGCAGGCTTTCCGCACGCTCGTGGTCATGATCCTGAGGTTATCCTTGTATTTGAGCGCCCTCTCTTCGACCTTCCGGCCGGAAACAAAGAACCCCGGGAAATCCTTCTCCCAGCTGACCGCCTCGATATTCTCCGCGATCGACTGGCGCAGCGCAAGTCCCTGCGTCTTACGATCCTCACTCACCAGCCCGATGCCGATCTTTGCAGCCTGCTTCGGGTTTTTGGGCTGTACCTTTTTGCCGTACACATAGATCTCGCCCGAAGCCATGGGCCTGATCCCGAAGATCGTCTCCGCCGTCTCCGTACGGCCGGCGCCGACCAGTCCGGCCAGTCCGACGATCTCACCCTTGTGGACCACCATGCTCACGCCCTGCACCCTGCCGCTGCGGTCATACAGATTGTCTACTCTCAGGGCCTCTTCTTTATAGGGGTTTTCGCTCCTGACATAGACCTGGGAGACATCACGTCCCACCATCATATTGACCAGTTCTTCATTGGTACAGTCATTGATGCCCACTGTCCTTATTTTCCTGCCGTCACGAAGCACCGTGATGCGGTCGCCGATCAGCGGGAATTCCTGCATGCGGTGAGATACATAGATGATGCCGATCCCCTCGGCTTTCATACGATGGATCTGCTCGAACAGCGATTCCACCTCGCGGTCCGACAGCGAAGAAGTCGGCTCGTCAAAGACGATGATCTTCGGTTTGAATGAAAGCGCCTTTGCGATCTCAACCATCTGCTGTTCCGCTGTCGAAAGCATTTTGACCGGTTTTTTGATGTTGATATAATCGCAGTTTAAGGAGACCAGGAGATCTTTCGCTTCTTTCTCCATTCTTTTCGAGTCCAGTAGGCCGGCGGCCGTTCTGTATTCACGGTTCAGGAAGATATTCTGAGCCGCATTCAGGTACGGCACCAGTGAATTCTCCTGGTAAACAGCCGCGATCCCCCTGGCCAGTGCGTCCTTCGTTCCGCTGAATTTAACCGGCTCCCCCTGGTAGATGATCTCACCCTCCTCTGCCTGATAGGCCCCAAGGATACATTTGGAGAGGGTGCTCTTTCCGGCACCGTTCTCTCCTACCAGGATATGTACCTCGCCTTCCTGCAGGTCAAAATCCACATCGTCAAGCGCCTTCATGCCGGGAAAGAGTTTTGTGATGTGTTTTGCCGTAAGTATTGTTTTCCCCATATAAAAACCTCACAGGCGGTGTTTAATCTCGCAGTGCCCTCCCGATGACCGGGAAGGCACTGAACTATAATCAACTATTCAGATGATCCCGTTTATTACTCCTGAACTGCATTGAACCATGCAAATTCATTGATGTAAGTATCTACGTTGTCAGCAGTGATCAGCGGCTCAACCTGTGCAGACGGGAACGGGATGAACTTGCCTGCGGGCTCTGTGCCGTCATTGAGATACATAACTGCGTAAGCGCATGCGATATAACCTGAACCGTAAGGATCGGTGTTGTATGTTTCAAACATGTCACCGGACTTAACCGCGTTGGAAGCATCCACGGAACCGTCGAAACCGCCGACCAGAACGCCTTCGATGCCGGCAGCCTTCAGAGCCTGGACAGCGCCCAGAGCGGACTCGTCGTTTGCACCGATGATCGCGTCAACGTCAGTATATTTCTGAAGAAGGTTCTCGGTAACGGACATACCCTCGGTCCTCTTGAAGTTGGCTGTCTGGGAAGCAACCACTTCGATGCCGGGATAATCAGCAAGAGCATCGTTGATGCCGTTCAGTCTCTCGATAGCGTTGGCTGCTCCGGGAGGTCCCTCAAGGATGATCATCTGGCCTTCGCCGTTCAGAGCCTCGGCAATATCCTTGGCAACGGTGTAGCCGGTCTCGTAATAGTCAACACCGGTACGAAGGAAAGTATCCTGAGAAGCGGGAGTTCCGATGGTCAGAACGATGATGCCGGCTTCTTCAGCAGCACGGACACCGGGCATGATGCCGTTGGAGTCAGCACAGTGAACGATGATCGCGTTGCAGCCCTGCTGGATCATGTTTTCCATCAGCTGAACCTGTTCTTCAACACTGTCGGGAGTGGACGGAGCCTGGGTGATCGCTTCAAATCCCATATCTTCACCGGCCTTTTCAACACCGGCAGCCTGGGCGACCATGTAAGGATTGGTCGTATTCTTTGCGATGTAACCGATCTTGTACTCGCCGTCAGCCTTCACCTCAGTAGCAACAGTGGTGCCGATACCGGTAACGGGAAGCTCTTCAACGGGAACCTCAGTCGCTTTGGAAAGCTCTCCTGCCATAACCGGAGCAGCCATCATAGCGCCTGCCAGAACTGTTGCCAAAAACACTTTGCCAAGATTTCTAGCCTTCATAATACCCTCCTTTAAATAAATGTTTTTATCCAGATTGGATATTGGATAAAATATATCGGATAATCTATGTATAGCACCGCCTCTTTACACTGTCAATCATAAATAAACAGCAAAAACGTTTTCGCTGTTTCTTTCATCATATTGCACAAAATGAGGTGTTCCATTTTGTCAAAACAGCTTATACGAAGCGGCTGCCGCTATAGGCGGCAGCTTTCCTTAAAGAGTGAAATGCGGCTTGTATCCGGGGAATGAAACGAATATACTGATAGGCGGACAATAAAAAAACCCCGGAACGGGATAATTGAGAGGTATTCATGAAAGCGTATCTTTTACTGCAGCAGATGCTGGTCTTATTTGCCATGATGATAACGGGATTCTGGGCCTGCCGGATGAAGTGGATCGACCGCCACGGCAGCAACAAGCTGACGACCCTGATCATAAAGATCTTTAATCCGATGCTCATCCTTTCTTCCGTGCTCGGAGACCGCCCTGCCAACGCCGGAAACCTGCTCGGGCAGGATCTCGTGCTGGCTTCGCTCTATTTTGCGTTCATCATCCTGGGCTCTTACCTTTTCTGTAAGATCCGGGGATACGGAAGGCGCGACGGAAACCTGTATGTCCTGCTGACCGCTTTCGGCAACCTTGGCTTTATGGGGATCCCCCTTATCCGCGCAGTATACGGGCCGGAGTACATCATCTATGTCGTGATCTATCTGCTGATCTTCAATATACTTGCTTATACCTACGGCATCTGGCTGGCAATGGGCATGAGTGACAGCCGGCGGAGCTTTTCACCCGTCCTCATGGTCAATTCCGGCCTGGTGATCTGCGTCATCGCTGTCATCTGTTTCCTGGCCAGAGTCAGATTTCCCGAACCGGTCGTTTCCTTCTGCACCTAC
Organism: Lachnospiraceae bacterium UBA4348; assembly: GCA_002394165.1. Lineage (GTDB taxonomy): Bacteria > Bacillota > Clostridia > Lachnospirales > Lachnospiraceae > Merdiplasma. The sequence continues at coordinate 23,278 of DGTA01000121.1, forward strand.
ATGGGTGACTGTGCCATCCCGCTCTCCATGCTCGTGATCGGCATCTCCCTCGCGCAGTCCGACCTGAAAGAGCTCTTCTTCGACAAAGATACCTATATCTTCCTGCTCTTCAGGATGATCCTCCTGCCCGCCGCAGGCATACTGCTCTTCAGGCTGCTGCCCTTCCATTCAGATGTTTACAGCATCTTTACCCTGATGATCTCCATGCCGGCCGCCACGATCGGCGGCATGCTCGCCCAGGAATTTGCCGGCCGCGGAAACGAGGCCAGCAAGATCATCCTGCTCTCGACTGTGATCTCCGTCTTTTCCATCCCGCTGCTGTCACTATTATGATTTAAGAAACACTTTAAACTAAAAACAGGGAACGGCAGGCTGCCGTTCCCTGTTTGTTTCTGATATGTGATTTCTATTCCTGTGCTGAACCGTTTCAATAGACTGACACAAACTTGGATCCGACGTAACCGTCCATGCCGTCTATCCTGACCTTCGTCCATCCGCCCAGGTCCTGAAGGACTTCGAGCGGTGTTCCGCCATAGTATTCTCCGATGATGTTATCGCCGTAATCCGCATCGGAGCGGAAATAGCAGGTGCTGACAAGTTCACCGTAAACAGGAGTATACTCGTCCGTCACCAGACTCTTGGACGCAAAACCGACCTTCTGATCGTACATGACTCTGTACCAGTTGTCCGTCTCACCGTTCACGATCAGTTCCGTTCCGGTATCGACTGAAGTGATGATCTCACTCTCCGTATCCGGCTGAGTGCGGATATTCATCATCGAATCCGCATATTTGGTAACAGGCGTCATGGGTTTGAGGGTGTCGATCTCCAGCACTACGGGAGCTTCCGTTTCAACCGGGACCGGTACCGGAAGAGGCAGGTCAGCCGGCTCGGGCGCCGCAGCCGCTTCTGTCTCAGCCGTAGGCGTTTCCGGAGTTTCCTCATCCTCTTTTTTCTCATCCCCGAGTTTATCCAGCGCTGCCTCAAGGCCGGCCGCCCCGGCGCTGCCGGCAGCGAGATCCGTCGAAGCCAGATAAGACTCTTCATCTCTCAGATAAGCCGTTTTATTCTTATCGATCGTTTCTTCAAAAGCAGTCGGGCCTTCCGAATTGGGATCCCTTTCAAGCTCTTCGACCACGCCCTGCTGTACGAGCGTCTCGATATCGACGTAAGTCTGTGCCTCTGTCGCTTTTTCGCTCTCCGTTTCAGTGGTCTTTTCGCTTTCCTGGCCAACGTAAACGATCTTCAGCTGCGGCTTACCTTCCGTCTCCGTTTCGCTTTCAGTCTCGGTCTCTGTTTCGGCCGTCGTTTCCGGTTCGGTCTGAGCCCGGGTCTGCTCCTCGGTCTCTGTCTCCGTTTCCGTTTCGGTCTCAGCCTGAGTTTCGCTTTCCGTCTCTGTCTCGGTTTCTGTTTCATCCCTGGAGGCCAGCACTTCACCCGAAGTTGATGAGATGATCACATTTCCGTTAAACCGTTCCCCGGTTTCGTTCTGAGTCTCGGACTCCGTTTCGGTCTCTGTCTCAGCGGCTGTCTCCGTTTCGGCTTCCGCTGCGACGGCTGTTTCCGTCTCTGTCTCGGTCTCCGTTTCAGCTTCCGTTACGGCGACAGTCTCAGCTTCCGTTACGGCGACGGTTTCCGTCTCCGTTTCAGTCTCGGTCTCCGTCTCAACTTCCGTCACGACAGCTGTTTCCGTCTCCGTCTCTGTTTCAGCTTCCGTCACGACAGCTGTTTCTGTCTCGGTCTCCGCCTTTGTCTCAGCTTCCGTCGCAGCAACTGTTTCTGCCTCGGTCTCTGTTTCCGTTTCCGTCTCGGCCTCAAGCATCTGCTCGGCGACGGTTTCCGTTCCTGTCTGCATCTTCGATGCATTGACAGACCTGCCGGCCCGCTGCATTTCGAGCACCTTATACGTCCTGACTCCCAGGATGATCAGCAGCACGCCGATCGCGATCCCGAAAAGCAGCAGAAGATATCTCAGATTATCCGACAACCACTCCTTGAAAGAATTCATCTGTCAGCACTCCCCTCTTAATCAGATAAAACTCCCCTTATCTGTAACTTAATATAATATTGTATCATACTTTCGGTCAAAACCGGAATACCCCATATTCCTTTTTTGATCCGAAAGCCGGATTCTTCCGAAATGCCCTTATCTGTCAGGGTCGAGAACGGACGCGGCGCTGAAGAATGAAGTAAAGTAATTCGGCGCGTACTCAAGCGTATATCCATCCACAAACCGTCTGGTCTGTCTCGTATAATCTTCATTGACCTCGAGGAAATCCTGATCGGTCCACAGTCCGCACAGATATTCGAAGCCTTTATCCAGCAGGCAGGTAAGCTGTTCACTCGGATAGGCCACCTCCCCGCCATAAGGATAGAACAGGATATTCGTGCTGCCCGTCAGCTCGCCGACCTCCTTCTGCCAGTCGTCAATGTCACTTTCCAGCTGCTGCGTGGTCATCTCATTCATATAGGCATGATTATATCCCGCACACGCGATCTTCCACCCGTCGGAAACGAGCGTCTGGGCGATCTGGCTGACCGTATCCCTGTTCTGCGACGCGTTGTTGCCCAGGGTGCTTTCCAGGTTGTAGCCGAACACGCCCTCCGATCCTGAAACAGAAACGATTCCCTTTGTCCCTCTCCAGGAAAAGTCCGGATGCTCCCTGACAAAGGTATCCAGGATCGGGACCAGATCGTAATCCCCGTTCAGGTCGTGGCCCTCTTCGTCGGTATATCTTGCCTTGACCATACCGTCCTCCACCACCAGCGCCGTGGCGATTCCGTCCCCGTTCCGGATGGAGGAATAATTCAGGTTATCCTGCGAGATGATCACCGGTTTCTTTCCTGGCGGAAGCTTCAGCTCACACTTCTCCATGATGGTGATCCCTCTTTCGTCCGTAGTCTTGGCGGCTACATCCGCAATGTCGACCAGGATATATCCGTTGTCATAAAGCGACTGGAGGATTCCCTTGAATTCCTTTGTCGTGATCATCGTCCCCGCATAGTTGTAGGAATAATCATCCCCGTCAAAAGCACGGCCGGAATCTTCGATCAGTATCGGGAAGCAAAGATGCGCAACATCCCCTTCATAGACGGTCAGCCCTTCAAGGGCGGAATTATAGGTGTCGATCATCTCGGTAAGCCGCTCCCGGGTGTTCTCCATCGGTTCGATCTGCTCCAGGTATTTGATGGCCTCCTCATAAAAATAACCGTCCGCCATCTCCTGGGCTGTGTCGAGCTGTTCCTGGAACGCCGTCTCCTCAGATTCTGCGATCTCCCTCTGTTCGCGGTCCGCTTTCATCTGGGGGGACTCCACCGGCTCATTGTTTTCATACAGTCCGACCGTTCCGATGCTCTCCGCGATCTGGTAATTGATGGCCGACCGGCTGCAGCCGGTCAGTATGACCGCCGCGATGACGCAGGTCACCGCAGCCCGGGTCCGGGCAAATCTGTGCTTCATCCTGATCCCCCATGTTCATTAGTTGATAGTCAGCTCTCCGATCTACGTCGTTATGATCCACGCTCTGCTCCACGGACCGTAACAGCGCTTCCCGCCAATGATCCGATAGGAACAGATCTGGAATGACCAACGGTACCCTTTCGGAAGGGACCGGATCAGCCAGGATGTTTTATACGGATCTGTGATCAATACACGGCGGACTACCTTCCCGGTCCAGTATTTGAGCACATAGCCGTTCCGGCTGCTCCTTGCTCTCCAGAAAATGCCGACGTTTATCCTTCCGTTCTTCGCCAGGGCCTTTTTGCCCAGCGTGATCACCGGAGCCGGCGGCACCACCGTCAGCTTTATGGTCTTTGAGGCTGCCCTGTAATTTTTGGTTGCCGCCGCTTTGATCCGGATATAGCTGATCCCGGGTTTTTTCGCAACGATCTTCACGCCCCGCGCATAGGCCACCGCATAAACAGAAGACGTGCATGCAACGGCTCCCTCCCCGGTCACACTGACCGGGATATTAACGATGTCATTGCTCACCGGAAGCGTAAAGCTGCCCGCGGTGATCACCCGCGGAGCCTTTCTGATGGTGTAGTGCTTCGTTACGGTTCCGGTACAGTAGCCTTTTCCCGTGATCTCCATGGTTGCCGTCCCGGCATCCCGGTTGTTGGAGCAGGTCACGGTAAAATGGGTGTTTTCTTTAAGCGTTTTGCTTCCGAACCGGATCGTCACGGACGGTCTTCTGTATCGTCCGTTGTACACGCACGTGACTGCGCCGAGAGTGACAGAGCAGGACGGATCAGTCAGGTAGAACCTGCGGTAGACGGTCACGATATTGGACTTTACGTCACGCTTGTCCGCGTGAGAAGCGGGGCAGACCATATAGTCATATTTTTTGCCCGCGCTGACCGTACTGTCCGTATAAGTCCCGGTTTTTACCGTTCCGATCTTGCTGTACTTTTCCGCGCCGCGATCCGATCGCAGCACCGTGCAGGATTTTCCCGCGAACCCGGTCCAGGTCAGCTCAAAGCCTTTGTCTGTCTCGGCCGTTGTCAGATAAAGGGATGTCTCCCCGTATTTGGGCCAGAAGGTATCCCTGGCCACCTGACCTCGCGAGACGGAGGCATTGTGGCGGTCACCGGGTATCTCGAAATCATAGCACCAGTGATAACCGGCGTCGTAAGCCCCCTGCCGCGTATTGGGAACGCTGGTCAGGTATTTGTAAACACTCGGGAAAGTTCCCTTGAGCTCGCTTTCCAGGAAACGGAGCTGCCCGGTGAGGGTTTTATAACTGAGCCCGTTCCGGTCGCAGAAGCTGATCAGGTTCGACCTGCGGACCCCCATCCACTGACAGATGCCATAGGCGCCTCCGAGCCCTGTGATGTCCGCCTTAAATCCCGATTCTATACTGATATTCCCCATGATCCCGCAGGCGGCGGCGGGACTCAGGCCCATTTCATCGACAAAAAATGCAAATGCTGTCTGTTCATCCTGCTCTGCGGCATACACCGCGCCGGAAACAGACAGGAAAGTCACTGCAAGGAGTATAAGCCCGGCAAGAAGACCGGGAGCCAAAAATCTGTTTCTGTTCATTCCGGTTCCCCTTTCTCACTGTTTGATACTTTCCTGCCAACTCTTAATTCTGAGGCGTATCACATCCTCCGGATACGCTCAAGTGCTTCCTTCGTGTTGTCCCTGCTGCCGAAAGCCGTCAATCTGAAATAGCCTTCACCGCTGGGTCCGAACCCGCTGCCGGGTGTTCCGACCACGCTGGCGTTCTCCAGCAGATAGTCAAAGAATTCCCAGGAGCTCATTCCGCCCGGTGTCTTCATCCAGATATAGGGAGCGTTCACTCCGCCGTAGACCGTATAACCCGCAGCGGCCAAGGTCTCCCTGATCAGGGCGGCGTTTTCCATATAATAGCCCACCTGCTGCATCACCTGAGTGCGGCCTTCCGGCGTGTAGACCGCCTCACCGGCCCGCTGGACGATGTAGGGCGCGCCGTTGTACTTTGTTCCGTGGCGTCTTGCCCAGAGAGCGTGGGGTTTTTCTCCTTCCCTGACCAGATCTTTGGGGATGACGGTAAACCCGAGACGCGTTCCGGTAAAGCCGGCGATCTTGGAAAAAGAGCGAAGCTCGATCGCACAGGTCCGGGCTCCTTCACATTCATAAATTGAGTGCGGAACATCCTCCTGGCTGATATAGGCTTCATAGGCAGCGTCGTAGATGATCACGGCGCCGGTCTTATTCGCATAGTCCACCCACGCCTGCAGAACGTCCTTCGTGACGGCCGCTCCGGTCGGGTTGTTGGGGAAGCACAGATAGATCAG
>DGTA01000099.1:0-22193 GCA_002394165.1 Lachnospiraceae bacterium UBA4348
TCGTATCGAACAGCCTGATCCTTCTGGGTATCCCGACTGTCTGGGCACGTGTATTTACCGGCCTGATCATCATCATCGGTACCGGCGTATCTGCGGTTCAGGAGAAGACGCGCAAGAATACACTGCATGTCGCAGTGTCTGACCAGTAAGGGAGGTGCTGAAATGAGTAAAGAAGCTACTGTAAAAAAGCCTTTGGAAACAATCCTGGATAACAGCGCTGCCCGCATGGTCGCACTTTTTGTGGTCGTATTCATAGCCTGCTCCCTGCTGCAGGGAAAGAACTTTCTGAACGGCGACAATTTCCTGGCTATGTTCAGGCAGTTCCCTGAGTACGGACTTCTCGCGATCGGCATCGGTATGGCGCTGATCATCGGCGGTATCGACCTGAGCGCGGTTTATCTGGCCAATCTTTCTTCGATCGTGGCCGGACTGTTTGTCCTTCGCCTCTATCATGGAGACGGAGAGGGAGGAGCCGGACTGGTCCTCGCCAGTTTTGTGATCGCACTGCTTATCGGCGCGATCGGCGGAATCATCAACGGTGTACTGATCTCCGGACTCGGAATTCCTGCCATGCTGGCCACGCTTGGCACACAGTCCCTCTTCTGGGGGTTCGGTGTGGTCCTGACCGGAGGATCGACGCTGAGCGGCTTCCCGAAGGTGCTCGGAACGATGATCAATATGAAGTTCGGTCCGATCCCGATCCCGATCATCATCTTTGCGGCAGCGGCGCTTATTGCCGGGCTGGTCGTACAGAAGACAAAGCTGGGCCGTGAGATGAAGATGTACGGAACCAATAACCGGGCAACAACCTATTCCGGACTGAACAACTTCAAGATCGTTGTCTGCACGCATATGTTCAGCGGGATGCTTGCCGCTCTTTCCGGCATTATCATGTGGGGCCGCTACAGTTCCGCCAAGGCGGATACCGGATCCACCTATACGATGCAGGCCATCCTGATCGCAGTTCTCGGCGGAGTCAGTCCTCTGGGCGGCAGCGGATCTGTCACGGGTATTGTGCTCGCAGTCCTGATCATCCAGATGCTGTCATCGCTCCTGAATATGTACACATTTATTCCGAATGCCTGCAGGCAGATCGTATGGGGCGGACTGCTGCTGGTCGTCATGATCGTGAATTATTATCTGGATAAGAGAAAGAAGAACAGACATTAAGCGGAGAAGGATGCCATGAAAGTATATGATGTCAGAGACTCCAGATTCACGGTCTATGGAAGGATCATAGAAGGATATGATTTCTCCGGAGTGATCGCCCTTATGAAAAAGAAACCGATCCCCGGTCCCGTAGAATATGTCGCCAGTGCTCCCGAGCTGGAAGCACTGCCGGTGTTCAAAGAGTTTGAAAACCGCTTCTATGGACAGCTCGGGGCGGAGCTGGGCTATTGTATGGGACATAACGACAGCCTGAACGGACTGGAGTACCACAGGGGATCGGAGATCAATATTGCCGCTACCGACTATATCGTTATGGTCGGAAAGCTGCAGGACCTGGAGCCGGGCATGCGTTATGATACCAGAAAGGTGGAAGCCTTCTATGTGAAAGAGGGCATGGCGGTGGAGTTTTATGCGACGACACTTCACTACTGCGCCTGCCATGTACAGGAGGGAGGATACGCACATGCCACCTTCCTTCCGAAAGAGACTAATCTGCCTCTTGATCCGGGTTTTGTGCCGGTGACGGAGGAGGACAGGCTTCTTACGGCGAAGAATAAATGGCTGATCGCCCATCCGGAGGGCGGCGAGGACCCTGAGGTTCCGGCACTTTTGTATGGACCAAACTGGACAGTGGCTGATCTGGAAATATAAAATGTATTCAGTAGGTACAGACCAGACAGGGAACACCGGGAGGAGAGCAATGTACAACAAAGTAGTGGTTATAGGCAGCCTGAACTATGATGTCTGCCTGAAGCTGGAGAGACTGCCCGAAGAGGGCGAGACCAACTTTGCGGATTCGGTGGAATACTGCAGCGGCGGCAAAGGAGCAAATCAGGCCGTACAGGCTGCAAAGCTGGGACTTCCGGTCTATATGGCAGGCTGCATAGGTGAGGATGCCAGCGGTGATTTTCTGAAGAAGACGGTAGAAGGGTACGGAGTCCGTACGGATTATCTGAAGAGAGTTCCGGGAAACAGCGGAATGTCTGTTGCGCAGTCGCTTTATGACGGCGGGATCCGGGCATCCGTAGTAAGGGGCGCTAATGACTGTGTCACAAGAGCGGATATCGATGCCCTCGGCGATGTGATCGATTCTGAGACCATCGTGGTTTTTCAGCTCGAGATTCCGCTGGATACGATCATCTATGCCATAGATGAGTGCAGGAAAAAGAATGCCTATATCATTCTGAACGGAGCGCCGGCGGCGGCGCTCCCGGAGGAGACACTGAAAAAGCTGGATCTTTTTATCGTAAACGAAGTGGAAGCCTCTTTTTACGGAAATACGCAGATCGATTCGGAAGAGACAGCCGTCCGGGAGATCCTGAAGATGTCAAAGAGACTGGGAACCGCCATCATCTTTACGCTTGGCAAGGCGGGATCGGTGGTGTGCGCCGGCCAAAAGACGCAGTTCGTTCCTTCAAGGAAAGTGCAGGCGGTGGAATCTACCGGAGCGGGAGATTCCTTTATAGGCGGACTGTGCTACGGAATTGTAAAGCAGATGGATCTGTTTGAGGCAGGCAGATTTGCTACCTGCTGCAGCGCACGGACGGTATGCAAGACCGGCGGACAGCCCGCCATGCCGACACTGGAGGAGGTCATGGAGATCTACAGAGGAGAAAACGGATGAATTACGCAGGAAGATTTAACTCATTTGTATTCAAGGGACAGACGGTCTATGATGCGATCGATGCCTATAAAAACGCGAACGGGATCACCCATCTGGAATTCAACTATCCGGAACATTTTGCCGGCCTTGACCTGGAAGACCTGAAGAAACATATTGCGCCTCTTAAAGTCAACGGACTGGCTGTTCGCTGGCGCAAAAACTGGCTTACGGGAAATTTCTCCAACCCGGATGAGGATAGGAGAAGGAGTGCCATCGACCTGGCCAAGGAAGGCTGTGATGTATGCCGTGAGATCGGCGGATCGGTCGTGACGCTGTGGTTTGAAAATGACGGATTTGAATACGCGTTCCAGACGGACTATGAGAAATGCTGGAAGCTCCTTGTGGAGGGGATTCAGGAAGTCTGCGATTATGCGCCGGACATTAAGATCTCCATTGAATATAAGCCGTATGAAGAGCGTGAGTTCGCCATGGTCGACAGTACCGGAATGACTATGTACCTGATCGACTGCGTGGATCGTCCGAATATCGGATGCACGCTGGACTTCTGCCATATGCTGATGAAGCATGACGAGCCGTCTTTCGGCCTTGCCCTTGCGGCATCCCGCGGAAAACTGTTCGGCCTTCATATGAATGACGGATATGGCTACAAGGACAGCGGGATGATCTTCGGATCCGTCAACTTTTCTCTGTGCGCCGAATTCATCTATTTCCTGGAGCGCTATAAATATGATGGCGTGGTATTCTTCGATACATTCCCGATCCGCGAGGAATGCAGGGCGGAATGCCAGGCGAACATCGATGCCTTTGAATTGATCAAATCCAAGGTGGATCGTGTCGGTATTGAAGCGATCACCAGAGTTGTGGATCAGCATGATGGAATTGCTGCCCAGAACCTGATACTTGAACTTCTTAAGTAAAGAATGGATTTTCCGGGCTGCTGACACTATGCCGGCAGCCCGCGTTTTTTGTCCGGATAATATAGGATACAGCAGAAAGGATACAGATCATATGAATATGAATGAGATTTTGGAAGTATTCAGATACTGCGGGATGAACTGTGAGATCCTCGAGGTCGGAGACGGGTGGAAGGTGATCGTCAGCGAGCATGGGGGACACATTTTCGGACCCTTCTCGGATTTATATCCGGAGGGGATCTTCTGGATCCCGGATGCAGTGAAAGACAAAAACCGTTATAAAGAGCTGATCGATAACGGGATCTGGAATATAGGCGGCGACCGTGTATGGATCGCTCCGGAGATCCAGTTTAATATCAGGGATCGTTCCCGCTTCCGTGAGACGCTGGATACGCCGAAAACGATCGATCCGGGTTCTTACAGGATGAGCCGGGAGAAGGACTGCATCCGTTTATCCATGAGTCTGGATCTCGAAAGCCATAATACCGTGGAAGGCAGTATGCACATCGATTTTAGCCGGATGATCCACTATGCGCCTGATCCGCTCAGAAAGCTTCCTGCATACCGGGAATTGATGGAAGGCCTGTCTTACTGCGGCCTGGAGGAAGTGATCGACCTGAAGGTATCCAGCGATCAGGATGTGCTTGCGGAAAGCTGGGACCTTCTTCAGATCCGTCCGAAGGGAACTCTGTTTATTCCCATGTATGAACCTCTCAGGGGAACGGATCATTATGAGCCCGCAGGGGACCATGAGACGGTGGCTGATAATGGCATCTGCCTGCGCATTACCGGCGATTCCAGATACAAGATCGCTTACCGCAGTGCTGTCATGACCGGACGCTTCGGCTATCTGGCAGATTCCGATACGGATTCTTCTGTGCTGATCATTGTCTGCTATCCCAATAATCCCTCCGCGATGTATTCAGAGGAACCGCCTCTGATCGAGGGGGATACCGGATACTCCATTCATGTTTACAACGACGACGGCAATTCGGGAGGCTTTGCGGAGATGGAATGCAATATGCTTACGGTCGGCAATCCGACAAGGATCCATCACTCAACAGACCGCCTTACAAAATGGATCTTTACCGGAAAGACAGACCGCCTGAAACGCATAGCGCAGATACTCCTGGGATGGCATATTTAAATGATATGCACTGCCGACCCGAACAGACTGCTGCTCAAAAAACAATTTTCTAACAGGAAGATTTGCGGTATTATTATGAGCGGAGAAATGAAATCGGATATTTTAACAGCCGAAAGGTGCGCTGGTTATGGGAATTGCTGCTAAAACCAATATTAAGGAGATCGCAAGGCTGGCGGGGGTGTCTGTCGCCACCGTTTCCCGTGTGATCAACAATTTTGACTATGTAAAGCCGGAGACCCGGGAACGGGTTCAGAAGGTGATGCAGGAACATAATTATATTCCGAGCGCGACTGCCAGGGATCTCAGCTTTCAGCGGTCTGAGGTGGTTGCGGTTGTTGTTCCTGATCTGAAGAATCCCTTCTTCTACGGACTGATCGAAGGAATAACAAGGGTTGCTGAAAAACAACACTACCAGGTGCTGATCTTCAATACCAACGAAGATGCCGAAAAAGAATACAATATACTGAGAGCGATCCGTGAACGTAATGTAGCGGGGATCCTGATCACAGCTGCCGGCGTCAGAGATGAGAGGACCGGGCGGATACTGAGCGAATATCAGAATTCAGGAACACCGGTGGTCCTGGTCGACCGCTTTATTGAGGGCGGAGAATCTCTGGACACGGTGATGGCAGACAATGAGGCGGGATCTTATGAAGCCGTCTGTGAACTGATCAGGCAGGGGCATGAGCGCATCGCGATCATTGCCGGCGAGAAGTCACTCAGTCCCGTTTATGAGAGAGAGCTGGGCTACCGGAGGGCTCTGACTGAGAACGGGATCAGGATCAGGGAAATGTATATTGCCTATGGCAACCAGATGGCAGATCAGTCCTATAAATGCATGAAGAGGCTGATGTCGCTGTCGAAGCCTCCCACAGCGGTGTTCTGCGGGAACAACATGATGTCCCTGGGAGCATACCGGTATATGATCGAACATGATATCAGACCCGGCGAAGATATCAGCATGATCGGCTTTGATGATATCAATGTGCTGAATATCGTGGGGATTCCCCTGTCGGTTGTTGACCGGTCAGAAAAAGAGATGGGAAAGAAGGCCATGGAGATGCTTCTGCGCCATATGAAGGATGCGGACGCAAAGCAGGACCATGTATCGGTTCCCACAAGGCTTATTCTGAGGGGATCGGAAAAGCACCGGACGATTCATTCCAGATAAAAGGGGTGAACTGCTCACCGCCTATGCCTCACAGCCTTGAGGCAGGCGGATGCTTTCGGCCCGGCACATGCCGAATTTACGTACCGCAAGATATGCATCTGTAAACTGCTGCGGCGTGTAAAAAGAAGAAGGATCCTTTTCCAGAAAGGGGAGCAGCATTTCATACAGCGCATCCGCTTTTTCTTCGAAATACCCGGACTCAAAACAGCGGGAGATAAAATCTTCCATAGTCTCATGGTATTCCTGCAGGAAATCTTCGTTTTCAGCGATCCATTTCCACATTGGCCCCTCCGTTTTCCGATACCAGGAAACTCTCATAAATACAGGTCAGATCTCCTCCGTCACCTGGAAGATATAGAACTCAATCTCCGAAAGGAAAAGCACACCCCGGAAATGCTGAAAAACAGCGATTTTACAGCATTCCCGGGGTATGGAGGCGGACGATCAACTCGTCATAACATATCATAAAAAACCGTAATATGATAACAAAATGGTGTCAAAAATGGTGTCAACCGGCACTGGAAATATACTTCTTCCTCATCTCATCTGACACCTGCCGCGCGGAATGTGTTAAACCCTGATTACTTTTTTCGATTGACAGAGCAAGTTCCCTGGCCAATTCATCTTCACTTAGTCTAGGTAAAGAATACGCATTTTGACCAAGACGGACAATCAAAGCAACAACAAAATCATAGTCTTCCGGATTTAGAAGATTAATTCTTTCTATTAATTCTGTATTTCTCATTTAACATAATTTAGCAAGAATTCCCCCATCCTCTACGGGTGGTGGGATGAATTGCCCACTTACTGTTTTGTGATCTTCATTCAGATGCGAAAAAGAACATTTGTTCTATCGGGCGATGGGTGATATAATATAATCAGTCGAAATAGATATTCTGATCAGAACTGGGAAAAGTGGATGACGGCATCGTCGTCACCAAGTATGAGCATGTCATGGGAGAGATCCCCGGTGTTGCCTGCTATGAGGCAGGGCATCCGGTGCCGGATGAGAACAGCTTCATCGCGGCGTCCAAAGCCCTGGAGCTGGTCGGTTCACTGACAGAAAAGGATACGGTCTTGTTCCTGCTATCCGGAGGAGGGAGCGCTCTTTTTGAAAAGCCCCTGGTCCCGGGAGAGGAACTTCAGGACATTACCAGGCAGCTGCTCGCCTGCGGGGCGGATATCGTGGAGATGAACACCATCCGTAAACGGCTCAGTGCCGTTAAGGGAGGAAAGTTTGCCAGGGACTGCGCGCCGGCAAATGTATTCAGCATCGTTCTGAGCGATATCCTGGGCGATCCCCTGGATATGATCGCAAGCGGACCGGCCTATCCTGATTCATCCACCTGCGAAGAAGCATTGGCCGTCGTAAAGAAATATAACCTGAAACTGTCCGAAAGGGCAATGGAACTGCTGCACCAGGAGACCCCGAAGGAACTTGATAATGTGACCACACAGATCAACGGCAGTGTCCGCGAATTATGTGCTGCGGCAGCTTCCAGGTGCCGCGAGATGGGTTATACGCCGGTGTTGCTCGCGGATCAGTTCTCCTGCGAGGCAAGAGATGCCGGCCGGTTTATGGGAAGCATCGTCCGGACCCATGCGGCGGAAGGAGAGAAAACAGCGTGGATCGCAGGCGGCGAGACCGTTGTTCACCTGACCGGAAAAGGCCTGGGAGGCCGTAACCAGGAGCTGGCCCTGGCGGCTGCACCGGCTATAGCCGGGACCAACGTAAATGACGTGGCGGTGGCACTGTTTTCTAAATAACAGCAGGCGTGACAGGGGACGGTTCTCTGTCACGCATTTCGTCAGATGTGAGGTACATAATCGAAGATGCTTTGCACGCGAAAAACAATTTCCAGAAGAGGGGTTCCGGACAGATGATCCTTTACGCTGCATGTTCTGTCCCCTGTGGATACGACAGCGATCTGTTCACACAAAACAGTTCCTGAAATATCCGGTGTTTCAATCTGAACATGCATTGCATCGGCCGAAGCGTTTGGTACGATCGGACATACTACAGCCAGACCTGACTGATTATAGAAAACAGAGCTGACAACCAGAAATGGAACGCGGCCATGCTCGATGCGAATGATATCTCCCTGGTCAATCGTTTTCATCCAGCCACCTCTCGATCCCAATTCTTTCTCCGAAATCAAATTCTTTGTATGGGCCAAGTTTTCCGCCATAAGGCTCTGCATATTCTTTGAGAGATTTTCTCTGAACCGTTTTGCTGATGATCAGGCGGTTATTCTCTACAGATAGATCCACTTCTTCATTAACAGCTATTCCTAAAAGGTTTAACAGTTCTCTGGAGATCCGGATTCCCTGACTGTTGCCCCATGGCTTAACAGTTGTTTTTGTTATGCTGCCCATGATTTTCCTTTCCTTCCAATGTGGGATATCCATAGTATATCCCTCTTTACGGAAATGTTCAAGCCAAAGCAGAGTGGAATACGAGCCGGGCTAAATTTCGTCCACCACCTGGAATATGTAGAACTTTAAATAATAACTCGCATCATTGGCCCACAAAATGGGATGATCGGCTGCCTGGGTGGAGAACTGCACCTGGCGCAGCCTTTTGTGCGCTCCCCTGGCGGCCTGGGCGATGGTCTGGGCGAACAGGTCCTGATCCATGAAATGGGAGCAGGAGCAGGTGGCCAGGTAACCTCCGTCGCGGACCAGCTTCAATCCGCGCAGGTTGATCTCGCGGTAGCCCTTGACGGCATTTTTGATGGAGCTGCGGGACTTGGTGAAGGCGGGCGGGTCGAGGATGACGACGTCAAAGAGCTCGCTCTGCGCTTCCAGAGCGGGGAGCAGCTCGAATACATCCGCGCACTCGAAGCGGATGACATCCTCCAGATGGTTGAGCGCGGCGTTGCGCGCGGCCTGGTCGATCCCGGCCTGGGATGCGTCGACGGCAAGGACGCTTGCCGCGCCGGCTTTCGCCGCGTTCAGGCCAAAGGACCCGGTGTGGGTAAAGCAGTCCAGGACCTTCTTCCCGGGACAGAGTTTTGCCACGGCGGCGCGGTTGAATTTCTGGTCCAGGAAAAAGCCGGTCTTCTGGCCGTCACGGACATTGACTTCAAAGCGTACGCCGTTTTCGACGATCTCGGTCACCGGATCGAAGGGTTCGCCGATAAAGCCCTTGATCCGCTCAAGGCCTTCCAGCTCCCGTACCTTTGCATCGCTGCGCTCGTAGACGCCGCGTATGGTGATCCCGTCCTCATGGAGCAGCTCTTTTAATATATCGACGATCATCAATTTAAAACGGTCGATCCCGAGCGCCAGGCTCTCCACAACAAGCAGATCGGCAAAACGGTCGATGGTGATGCCGGGAAGGAAATCCGCCTCCCCGAAGATGAGGCGGCAGCAGCCCTCGGGGCCGGTGACCCCGGTGCCGGCCATCACGTCCTTGCGGTACTGCCAGGCGTTTTCGACCCGGCGCCTGATGAGAGCCTCATCTACCGGATGATCTTCTCTGCGGGACATGAGACGGCAGGTGATGGAAGAGCGGGTATTGATATAGCCGTAACCCAGAAAATATCCGTCGAAATCAAGGATCCGGACGATATCACCGTTCTCGAAATCCCCTTCGGTCTTCGCGATCTCATTGTCGTAGACCCACAGACCGCCGCCCTTGAGCGTGCGGCCCTCTCCCTTTTTGAGAATAACACAGGCCGGAGCTGCTCCGGCCTTTTTTGATAACGTATGTTCCTGCATAAATCTGCCTGCCTTATCTGAAGTAATAAATATAGCACGACGCAGCGAGCCCTGCCGCGAGAATGAGCTCCGTGATGATCAGGGTCGTTTTGCTGAGTTTGCTGCGGAAGGCTGCCCTGAAGCGGGAAAGCGTGGGGATCACGGCCTTCGGCACGGGCATATGGCTGTTTGAAAAGTCGTTCTTCATATTATCTATCCCTTTCCGGCCCCTGCCGTCTGCAAAGGCCTGTGAAAAGCGAATATTTCGTGTATCTGTGCCTGTTTCCAAGTATAGCAGAAGTTGACAAAAGTGTCGAGAATTAGTATAGTAGACGTACCGCGCAGCCGGGGAGATAGCGGTGCCCTGAACCTGCAATCCGCTACAGCAGGGGTGATACCGATCTGAGGCTGTGCTGTTGTGGGGCCAGTCTCCGGTAAGCAGTGATGACGTCTGGGTCTCGTGCGGCGGATCCCTGTGAACCGTGTCAGGTCGGGAACGGAGCAGCACTAAGCAGGACCTTCCGGGCGATGCGAGGCAGCCTGGGCCGAGCCGGCTGCCGGAAAAACGCCTGTGGCAGGCAGTCGATTTGAGGTGCGCGGTTTTTATATGACTGTTTGAAGTTTCCCGCTCAGGCGAGAAACTTTTTGTTTTTATGAAAGGAACGCAGGTGCGATGCTGACAGATGACGAAAGGTTCATGAAGGAGGCCGTAAGACAGGCTAAGAAAGCCATGGCTCTTTGGGAAGTGCCGATCGGCTGCGTGATCGTTCATGACGGGAAGATCATCGCCAGGGGGTACAACCGCAGGAATACGGACAAGAACGCGGCGGCGCATGCCGAGATCAGCGCTATCCGGAAAGCCTGCAAAAAGATGGGGGACTGGCGGCTGGAGGGATGTACGATCTACATCACTCTTGAACCGTGCCAGATGTGTGCCGGCGCGATCGTGCAGGCGAGGATGGACAGGGCTGTGATCGCCTGCATGAACCCGAAAGCGGGGTGTGCCGGATCGGTCCTGAATATCCTGCAGCAGGAGGGCTTCAACCACCGGGTGGAGATCACGAAGGGAGTGCTGGAGGAGGAATGCTCGTCGATGCTCTCCGGTTTTTTTAAGGATCTTCGCGCCAGAAAGTCGGAAAGCTGATTTTTATGCTTGAAAAAACCGGGTGGTATGCTATAATACAAAAAGTTTTTATGGAGATGTAGCGAAGTGGTCATAACGCGGTGCACTCGAAATGCATTTGTCGGCTTATACCCGGCACCAGGGTTCGAATCCCTGCATCTCCGCTGAGGGGCTAGGTACTGATCCCGCTTCAGGGCGGTGTTTGACCTGCCCTTTTTTATTTCGCAGGAAGTGAAGACAGGGGACGTAAGATGTTTAAAGCAGCTGTTTTTGATATGGACGGAACCATACTGGATACGCTCACGGACCTGGCCGACAGTGTGAACCACTGCCTTGGCCTGTACGGATGTCCGCCGGCGTCAAGGGAAGCGGTCGCCGCCGCTCTCGGGAACGGAGCCGGGCACCTGGTGGAGGAGCTGATCGATGGGGGCAGGGAGAATCCGGCATATGAGGATGTCCTGAAAGCCCATATCGCTTACTACGAGGAGCACTGCACCGATCAGACGGCTCCCTACAGCGGCATTCTTCCCGCTATGAAGCGCCTGAAGGAAGCCGGCGTGAAAATGGCCATCGTCTCCAATAAAGGGGACGGGGCGGTCCGGGAGCTTTCACGCCGCTTTTTCGATGACCTGGTGGAGACGGCGGTGGGCGAACGGGAAGGCATCCGCAGGAAGCCGGCGCCGGATACGGTGATCGAGGCGCTCCGCCTGATGGGCGTCCCTGCCGGTGAAGCAGTCTATATCGGGGATACCGAGGTGGACGTCATGACCGCGGAAAATGCAAAGATACCGTGCATCCTGGTGAGCTGGGGCTTCAGGAGCGTGGAGGAGCTTAAAAAACTGAATGCGTTTGCGCTGACGGACAGTGCCGGGAAGATGGCGGACCTGATCCTTGCAGGAAAATGACATTTACAACTTGTTTACACTTTTCTGCACCGGGGAATGTTATACTGAAAGATACATTCAGAAACAGGGAATGTTATAAATACAGGATATGAAAAGACGGGAGGGCCTTTGAGCATGGAGTTATTGAAAGAGAGAATCATCAGGGACGGCAATGTTAAAAAGGGAGGAGTCCTGAAGGTCGACTCTTTCCTGAATCATCAGATGGATGTTGAACTGTTCAACCGGATGGGGGAGGAATTCAAAAGAAGGTTCTCCGACAGGCCCATCAACAAGATTCTGACCATCGAGGCATCCGGGATCGGGATCGCCTGCATCGCTGCCCAGCATTTCAATGTACCCGTCGTTTTTGCCAAAAAGGCGCAGAGCATCAATCTCGACGGCGAAATGCTCTCCACGAAGATCCAGTCCTTCACGCATCAGCGTGTCTATGATGTGATCGTCTCCAAGAAATTCCTCGGACCGGAAGACCATGTGCTGATCATTGATGATTTCCTGGCCAACGGCTGTGCGGTGGACGGCCTGATCGATCTGATCCGCGGCGCAGGCGCGACGGTCGAGGGCGTGGGCATTGCCATCGAGAAGGGCTTCCAAGATGGAGGCAAACGGATCCGCGAAAAGGGGATCCGGGTGGAATCGCTGGCGGTCATCGCCTCCATGGATGACGAGACCGGTGAGATCACATTCTGCAATTGATTAAGCTTCATTGTCAGATGCCGATGTGATATAATCTGTTTCAGAACCTTAAGAGGCAGTCTGCTCAGTGTTTCTATTTTTCAGGAGGTATGAAATGAAAATCGCAATCGGATGTGATCCCAACGCACAGACAGCAAAAGAAGATATCATCGCTTTTATCGAGAAAAAAGGCTACGGTGAAGTGACAGACTTCGGCAGCGAAGATCCCATTTACGCCAGGGTGGCGACCAAAGTCGGAGAGGCTGTCGCTTCCAAGGAATTTGACCGCGGTATCCTGATCTGCGGCACCGGCCTGGGTGTCTGCATCGCCGCGAACAAAGTCAAAGGCGCTATCGCAGCAACGGTCTCTGATGTCTATTCAGCGCAGAGAGCCCGCCTGAGCAACAATGCGAACATCATCTGCATGGGCGCTTTCACGACGGGAGCCAAGGTCAGGGAGCTGCTGGTCGATGCCTTCCTCACCAACGAATTTGTGCCCGGGTGCTCATCCCAGCCGAAGGTGGATGCCTACGTCGAATATGACATGAACAGGGAATGATCCAGAAAGGTGAACATGATCAATGGATAAGAAACTGTTTTTCGGCAGCAACCTGAAGATGTATAAGAACATCGCGGATACGACGGCCTATCTGCAGGAACTGGCGGACCGGACCAAAGATATCAGCCGCGATGAGATCGAACTGTTCATCATTCCTTCCTTCACGACGCTTCCCGATGCCGTAAAATGCATCGACCGAAGCCTTATCCGCCTTGGCGCTCAGAATATGTGCTGGGAGGACCAGGGCCAGTTTACCGGTGAGATCTCACCGCTGATGCTGAAGGAGCTGGGACTTGACCTGGTGATGATCGGCCACTCCGAGAGACGCCATGTGTTCGGAGAGACAGATTACGAGGAGAACAAGAAAGTGCTCGCAGGTCTGAAGCATGGCTTCCGAACACTGCTTTGCATCGGTGAGACCGGGCAGGAGAAGGAATACGGGATCAGTGCGGAGATCCTGCGCCGGCAGCTGATCGTGGGCTTCCACGGAGTGGATCCGTCCATGGCGGACAGAGTGTGGGTGGCTTATGAGCCGGTGTGGTCCATCGGTGTGAACGGCACGCCCGCGAGTGCTGACTATGCGGAAAAGATGCATAAGGTCATCAAGCAGTGCCTGCGTGAGATCTTCGGCGACGCTTCGGAGCAGATCCCCGTTCTCTACGGCGGCAGCGTCAATCCGGGCAATGCCAATGAGCTGATCGTCCAGGAGTCGATCGATGGACTGTTTACCGGAAGATCGGCCTGGCAGGCTGATAAGTTCGATGTGCTGATCAGGGATGCGATAAAGACCTGGAAAGCCGCGAACGAATAAGAGGAAAAGTCATAAGAGGACAAAAAAAAGATGACAGGGTGTATTCCCTGCCATCTTTTTTATTATCATATCAAGATGATCACTGCTTGTCGGCAACGATAGCGGAACCGCAGAAGGCACACTTGGTCGCTGCGATGTTGATCTCGGATTTGCAGAACGGGCACTCCTTGGTAGTGGGTGCTTCTTCGGGAGCGGGTTTTTTGAACTTGTTGACCGCTTTGATCACCGAGAAGATGCACAGAGCGATGATCAGGAAGTTGATGATGGCCTGAATGAAGTTGCCGATCATCAGCTGGGCGCTGCCTACGGTGATGGCAAGTCCGGAGAAATCGATGCCTCCGCAGATCATGCCGATCACGGGACCGATCACATCATCCACGAGAGAGGTAACGATGTTGCCGAACGCGCCGCCGATCACAACGCCGACAGCCATGTCCATGACATTACCGCGTGCAATGAATTCTTTGAATTCGCTTACAAAACTCAT
Organism: Lachnospiraceae bacterium UBA4348; assembly: GCA_002394165.1. Taxonomy (GTDB): domain Bacteria; phylum Bacillota; class Clostridia; order Lachnospirales; family Lachnospiraceae; genus Merdiplasma. The sequence goes on from DGTA01000099.1 coordinate 14,286, forward strand.
GATTAGGACTCCTTTCTGAGATAAATATAAGATGTATTGAGTATAACATGGAATCGCCTTAAATTCTATGCTATACTGCTGTTTATGAAAAAAAATTGTTGAGAAGAGGTGAAGCGGATGCGTTTTATGCATATGGCGGATGTCCACCTGGGGGCGCAGCCGGATAAAGGCAGTGACTGGAGCCGGCAGCGCGGCGAGGAGATCTGGGAAACCTTCAGGCTTTCCCTGGAGGATGCAGCCCGGGAAAAGGTGGATCTTCTTCTGATCGCCGGCGATCTTTTTCACACGCCGCCGACTGAAAGCCAGCTTAGGGAGGTCGATTACCTGTTCTCAAGACTTTCCAGGACCAGGATCGTCCTGATCGCCGGCAACCATGATCATCTGGGAGAGGGGTGTGCTTACCGGAACTTTTCCTGGAGCAGGAACGTGGTGGGACTGTTTTCCACCCATTGTGAATGCATGCGCTTCCCGGAGATCAAAACGGAAGTATACGGACTGAGCTATGACAGGAACGAGATACCGCTGCCGTTGTACGATGACCTCTCCCCCGTGGAGGATCCTTCCCGCAGCGGATGGACCAGGATCCTGCTCGCCCACGGCGGGGACGCCATGCATATTCCCTTAAACCGGGAGAAGCTGGATGCCTCGGGGTTTGACTATATTGCGCTGGGGCATATCCATAAACCGATGACTCTCATCCGGGGGAAAGCGATGTTCTCAGGGGCCCTTGAGCCGATCGACTGCGATGATACCGGGCCGCACGGGTATATCCTGGGCGAGACAAAGGGGCGGCACCTTAAGCTGACATTTGTAAAAAGGGCGCAGCGCTCCTACCGGGATATCACGATCAGCTGTACCGGTGCGGACACGACCTTCTCGGTCCTGGATGCGCTGGAGGGATGTATTGAGACCAAAGGACCGGAGGATATCTATAAAGTAACGCTCACCGGCGTGCGGCAGGCGGGCAGCGCTTTTGACACGGAGAGGCTCAGACAGTGCGGGAGGGTTCTTCGTGTGGAAGACAGGACCTCGCCGGCCTTTGACCTGGAGGATCTTAAAAGACGCTATCACGGGCAGCTGATCGGCCGCTTTATCGAGAGCTTCGAGGGCGGTGAGATGGATCTGAAGCATTATAAAGCGCTGCAGTACGGACTGGAGGCTCTTTTGGAGAGCAGAATGAACGAATGAATATACTGGAACTGAATCTCAGGCATTTCGGGAAATTTGAGGACCATACCATGACGTTCCATCCCGGGATCAATATCGTATACGGCCCCAATGAGAGCGGAAAAACGACTCTGCACGCGTTTATACGCGCGATGTTTTTCGGGTTTTCGTCTCAGAGGGGGAGGGCAGGACGGCCGGCCGAGTATGAGCTGCGCAAACCGTGGACCGATCCGGCTTATTATGAAGGAAGCATGAGGGTAGAGTATGGGGGGAAGGTCTACCGGATCGAGCGTGTTTTTAACCGGCATGAGAAAAATGTCCGGCTGATCGGAGAAACGGACGCCAGGGAACTGACCGCATCGGCTGATGAGATGAACGCCCTTTTGATGGGCATGAATGAGGCAGCCTTTGTCAACACCGTCTTTATCAGGCAGGGAGCCATGCCCACCGATGATACGATGGAGGAGATCCTGCGAAATTACATGATGCGGATGAAGCAGACCGGGGATGGGGCGCTGAACCTTGAGGAGGCGTGCGGCCGGCTGCTGACTCTGCGCAAACAGCAGGAGAGTGCGGAGAAAGAGGAAAAGAACCGTATCGGCGAACAGATCGCCCAGAAAGAGATGCAGCTGGAGATGACGCTCGAACAGCTGGAGAGGCAGAAAAGTGAGCTCAGGACGGTGAGCGGCGGAGCCCAGAGAGCGATCGATGTGCCCGATCATTCAAGGGAGAGCGCGGAGCGCGGGAGTTACAGGGATGAGCCGGAAAAAGTCAGGCGCCTGTATGCGGTCCTGACCTGGATGTGCGCCCTGGCCGCTTTTTTGGGATGCATCTGTGCCCTGGTGACGGATACGCTTCCCATGCGGCTGATGATGCTTGCTCTCGCGTTCATCCTGTTTGCGGTCACCGGCGCCCTGTCATATTTAAGACCCGGCCGGGGAGAGACGGCTTCTCCCGATAAAGAGCCGGAGGAAAGAGAAGATCCTGATCTTCTGAGGACCAGGCTGCTCGGGGAAGAGATCTCGAAGACATCCCGGCAGGCAGCGGCCCTGAGGGAGGAGCTCAACGGGCTGTACGATCAGTCCGCCGCCGGAAACCGGCATGCCTCGGAGCGGGAGGCTATCGACCTGGCCCTGGAACGGATCCGGTCCCTGTCGGATCAGATCTGTCTGGAGGCGGGGGATGATTTTGACGAAAATGCATCCTTCATCCTTTCGGCCCTGACGGACGGCCGGTATACACGCATCGCCGTCGATGAAAAGAGGCAGATCCGCGTGGAGTGTGAGGACGGCCTGCTGGGCATTGACCAGATCAGCGCCGGAACGGCGGACCAGGTATACTTTGCGATGCGGCTGGCGGCGGGAGAGCTGATGAGCGGGGAAAACCTTCCGCTGATCATGGATGATCCCTTCCGCAATTTCGATGATGAGCGCCTGGAAGCGGCTCTGCGGTATCTGGAGGAGGGACAGCGACAGGTGATCCTCTTCACCGGGCAGAAAAGAGAAGCCCGGATCCTCGAAAAGATCCGGGCGTAAACTGATCTTACAGATCGTATTTTTCTTTGAAGTAATTGATCCGCGGGAAGGGATCGAGCAGTGAACTGACGGACCCGTCATGATTCATCGTGTCGATGATCAGTGCCAGGTATTTGGCCATGTCGCAGTTGTAATAATACTGCTTTGACAGCAGCGCCGGCGACTGGTAGACCAGGTTCGTGGTCAGGACGGCATCAATATAACCTTCCTCGTAGGCCGTGTCAAAACCTTCCAGTCCGTTGGTAAACAGGCCGAAGGTAGCGCAGACGAAGATACGGCGTGCCTTTTTCTCCTTGAGTGCTTTGGCAAGGGCCAGCGCTGTTTTTCCGGAGGAGATCATGTCGTCGAGCAGGATGACATCCCTTCCCTCCGGATCCGGTCCGAGGTATTCACTGGTCGACTCGGGCTTGCTGCCGAAGGTGACCTGTGAATAGTCGACCCTCCTGAAGAACATGCCCATGTCGACGCCGAGCACGTTGGCCATGTAGACAGACCGGCGCATGCCGTTTTCGTCCGGGCTGACGACCATCAGCTTGGCCGGGTCGGCCTGGATGTCCGGTGCCGCTTTATACAGTCCCTTGATAAACTGGTAAGTGGACTGATAGGTCTCGAAACCGTTGAGCGGGATGGCATTCTGGACTCTCGGCTCGTGAGCGTCAAAGGTGATGATCGAATCGACCCCCATGCTGATCAGTTCCTGGAGCGCCATGGCGCAGTCGAGGGATTCACGGCCGCTGCGTTTGTGCTGGCGGCTCTCATAGAGGAACGGCATGATCACGGTGATGCGGCGGGCTTTTCCGCCGATCGCGGAGATGATCCTTTTTACGTCCTGATAGTGATCGTCCGGCGACATGCGGTTCTCGATCCCGTTGATGTTGTAGGTGATGCTGAAATTGCACACATCAACGAGGATATACAGGTCTTCTCCGCGCACGGACCCGAAGATCTGTCCCTTGGCTTCACCGGTCCCGAAACGGGGGGTCGCGATGGGGATCAGGTAGGAGTCCCCGCTTTTGGTGGCATCCGCTTCCGACTTGGCCGGCAGATCCTCGCCTCTTTCCCGGCGCCATTCCAGAATATACTTGTCTATGCGTTTCCCCAGTTCCCTGCAGCTTTCCAGCGCGATGATCCCCAGTTCTCCGTTTGCTCTTTTTTCGCTTGCGGTGTCTTTAACTTTGTCCATTAAGCCCTCCTGACATCAAGATTCGTTGTTCCAGCCTTATGTCTTCTCCGAAAAAATGCATCAGTTCAAAACCGCTCGCGATCCGTGAACTGACCCTCTCCGAGTACAGACTTTCGATCTGCTCCAGGGAGAGGTTGGTGGAAATGATCGTGCTCTTTCCGTGGCGGATCCGCTCGTTAAGCAGTGTAAAGAGGGCGCCGGCCACAAAGGAATTGACAAGTTCGGTGCCCAGGTCATCTATGATCAGCAGGTCACAGGTGAGGAAGAGCTGACTGTCCTCCCCGGACGCCTCTTCGCGGGAAAAGGTATCCCTGGCCATCCGCTCAAACAGGGACACGGCTGTCTGGTAGATCACCAGGTGCCCGCTCCGCAGAAGCTCTCCGGCAATGCAGTGGGAGAGAAAAGTCTTTCCCAGACCGGTCTTCCCGTAAAAGAGAAGATATCCCGGCTCCTTGTCAAATCCGTCGATAAAGGTTCTGGCTGCCGAGACGATCCGGTGCATGTTCTCGCGCGGGCTGATCCCGGCGGCCGGATCGGGCACGGAGCTGTAAAGATCAAAGGAAAACCGCTCAAAATTGTGGAGAGCGAGCTCCTTTGAAAGTCCGGGGTCATCAAAGACCAGTTCGATGGCCATCTGCTTAAAGCAGGAGCAGCGCTCTCCGTTCACATAGCCGGTATCATGGCAGATGGGACAGCGGAAGCGCAGTTCGAGGTAATCCTCCGGGAATCCGTTTTCGCAGAGGAGACGGCGCCTTCGCGCGCCTATGTCCGAAAGAGCCTGCTCGAACGCATCCCTGCCCGCGGCGTCCTCACCGGAGATGAGCCGCCTGGCCCTGGCCAGCGCGGTGCGCCCGGCCTCCTCATCCAGATCACGCAGCAGGGGGATCTTCGCGTAGGCCTCCTCTCTCCGAAGGGAGAGAGCACGCTGCTCATCGGCCTGGATCAGGCTGTAGCGGCGCATGATCGCGTCATGCTGTGAATTTGTCAGCATCAGTCTGCCCCTTTCGTTTTCCCGGTCAGTCTCGCTTCCAGATCGGACCAGTTATACTCACGGTGAGGGATCTGGCTGAAACGGGAGGCGTTGGCCCTGGATGCCGGGACCCTGCCGGTATAGGCGCTTCTTCCGGATTGTGCCTGCGCGGAGGCCGCAGCGGGCGGCCTGTCCTGGGCGCGGACCTCGGCGAGGGTATGCCACCCGTTTTCTTTCCATTTGCCGAGAATGCCGTCCACATATTTCAGGTTGGCACGTCCCGTGTGCAGGATGCATCTTTCGCAGGCTTCGCAGATCAGGTCGAGATCGGTTCCGTCCTCATCCAGCCAGCGCTTCATGAGAGCGATCTCTCCGGGAACCGGGTTTCTCCCGGTGATCCCCAGAGCGGCGAGTATACGGAAGTATTCCCCGCGGTAGAGGCCGGCCTGCTCCTTGGCGGCAGCCACGGTGGTGATCCCGTCGCGGTACCAGCCGATCGCCACTTTCTCGATATAGCGGGCACTTGTTTTGCCCTTCTCGGCACAGTATTCCAGCAGATATTCGATCAGGTCCGCATCGAATTTCAGCGCATCGTAGCAGTAGAGAAGGTTCTCCGACATGGAATTGCTCAGAGGACGGCCCAGATACTGCTCCGCGACAAAGAAGAGCTGGCGGATCTCCTGGTCCTGGGCCAGCTGCTGCTTTCTGGCGGCGCTGATCGTCCGGGGCGGGACGGCGGGCGGCGCATCCGTCTCTTTGACGGAAGGGGCCTCCCGGGGCTCCTGCGCTTCTTCCGGCGTTTCTTCACCGTTTAAGAAGACGATATCGGTGATATTGCCTGCTCCGTCATAGTCAAGGGAGAGAAGGTGCAGCTTCTCCCAGTACGAGAGTGCGCGCCGTACGTCCTTTTCGGTATGGTCAAAAAAATCCGCGATGGAGGAGACGGACAGCTCGTGCCCGCTTCCGGCGCAGCGCAGAAGGTAGAGATAAAGCTTGACGAATTCTCCGTTTGCGGAAGGCATGTATCGGTCTATGAATATATTTTCAATCAGCGTGACAGAGTTGTCCGGCCTGACATGAACTTTCATGATCTTACTCCTGACTCTCTCGGGACTCCCCCTCCCGATCGGGTTAATACTGATGTAGTATAGCACAGGGCAGATCAAAATAGAACATTGACTTATCCACAAAAAAATCCACAGTCCGTCAACATCAGCGCATCTTTCGGACTGTGGATTGTGTGGATATTTATTTGGAGAGCAGTTCTTCGCCGATACGGTACACGTTTCCCGCACCCATGGTTATCAACAGATCGTTTTCCCTGACATGTTCAAGCAGGTAGGCTTCGATCGATTCAAAATCCGGAAAATATTCCGCGTGGGCCCCGAGGCTCCTGATGCATTCGCACAGATCCGCGGAGGAGATCCCGATGGTATTGACCTCCCTGGCCGCGTAGATATCGGCGAGCACAACATGGTCAGCTGCGGAGAGCGCCCGGGCAAACTCCGGGAGCAGCGCCTGCGTCCGGGTATAGGTATGGGGCTGGAATACGCACCACACTTCACCCTCGGCCTGGGCCCTGGCCGCGTCGAGCGTCGCTTTCACCTCCGTGGGGTGGTGGGCATAATCATCGATGATGCGGAAACCGTTCACCGTCCCTTTGTACTGGAAACGCCGGTCGGTCCCGGTAAAGGAAGCCAGGCCCTCGAGGCCGCTCTGTCTGGGGATCCCGACCACATCGGCGGCGGCGATGGCCGCGAGGGCGTTGTCGACGTTGTGGAGACCGGGAACGGAAAGATTGACTCTCACCGGAGCCTTTCCGTCCGGACAGACCAGATCGAAGGAGGTGGTCCCGTCCTTTCTCATTTCAATGTTTTCGGCGCGGTAATCGCCGTCCTCAGCTCCCGCTGTGATCACACGGCATTTAATGCCGTCCGTGATCTCCTCCGGGCGGGGGATCTTTGAACCGATCACAAGACATCCGTCCTCCGGAAGCAGCATGGCGAATTTTCTGAAGGATCTGCGGATGTCATCGATATCCTTGAAGAAATCGAGATGGTCTGCGTCGATGTTCAGGATAATGCTTACTTTCGGGAAAAAGCTCAGGAAGCTGTTGGTGTATTCGCACGCCTCCGTGATGAACAGGTCCGGACCGCCCACCCTGAAATTGCCTCCGATAGCGGGAAGGATGCCGCCCACCGAGATCGTGGGATCCATGTCCGCATGGAGAGCCATCTGGGAGAGCATCGAGGTGGTCGTGGTCTTGCCGTGTGTACCGGCTACCGCTACGGGGATCCGGTAATTGGCCATGACCTGGCCCAGAAGCTGGGCCCTGGTCAGCATCGGGATCTCCCGGCGCTGCGCCTCCTTGAACTCCGGATTGTCCGGATGGATCGCGGCCGTGTAAACGACCACGTCACATCTGTCGGGGATATTTTCGGCTGCCTGGGGATAAGCGATCACAGCTCCCTGAGCGGTGAGCTTGTCCGTAAGGTCCGAGCGGACGGAATCGGAACCGGTGACGGTAAAACCTTCCTTTAATAAAACGCTGGCCAGCCCGCTCATACTGATCCCGCCGATGCCGATGAAATGAACGGCGGCTGGTCTGCCAAAATTGATCTGGTACATGAAATGCTCCTTTTATGCTTTTTTTAATATGACGGCACTATGCCATATTATTTTTTACTATAGTACAGGAAACGCCAAATGAAAAGCTTTCCCGGGAAAATTATGCAATCTGTCAAAAAGTGTTTCGGGAAGGAACTCATATGCGAAAATCTTTTCCGGCCTTTTCGCACCGAATCCCGTCACAGATATAATTATGGCGAAAAAACAGGCCTTAAAAGTACATGCATTTGTAAAATATGTTCACAAAACACAAAGCCTGTGCTATAATTACTTAACAACTAAATCGTTGATCGTGCATAGATCTGTAGTAAGAGGTGATAGTGTGGTTAAAAAAGAAATGATCGCCATGCTTCTGGCTGGCGGACAAGGCAGCAGGCTCGGTGTTCTGACTGCTGCGGTGGCAAAACCTGCAGTTGCCTTCGGCG
>DGTA01000099.1:22251-50699 GCA_002394165.1 Lachnospiraceae bacterium UBA4348
GGCGGAAAATATCGTATTATCGACTTTCCGCTCAGCAACTGCATCAATTCAGGCATTGATACGGTAGGTGTCCTGACCCAGTACCAGCCGCTTCGGCTGAACACCCATATCGGCATCGGCATCCCGTGGGATCTGGACCGCAATGTGGGCGGCGTAACGGTGCTTCCTCCTTATGAGAAGGTCGGAAAGACAGAATGGTATACCGGCACGGCCAATGCCATTTATCAGAACCTGGCTTACATGGAGAGCTTCAATCCGGAATACGTGCTCATTCTTTCGGGTGATCATATCTACAAGATGGATTATGAGGTGATGCTTGATTATCACAAATCCCACAATGCGGACGTGAGCATCGCCGTCATGCCGGTCCCCGAAGAGGAAGCGAGCCGGTTCGGCATCATCGTGGCCGATGAAAAGGGACGGATCAAAGAGTTCCAGGAGAAGCCGGAGCATCCCAAGAGCAATCTTGCCTCCATGGGTATCTATATCTTTAACTGGAAGTCCCTGAGGGAAGCCCTGATCGCGCTTTCCGAGCAGCCCAACTGTGACTTCGGCAAGCATATCATCCCGTACTGCTTCGACCAGGGGCAGACCCTTGTCGCCTATGAGTACAACGGATACTGGAAAGACGTCGGTACGCTCGGCTCCTACTGGGAAGCAAACATGGAGCTGATCGACATTATTCCCGAATTCAATCTCTATGAGGAATTCTGGAAGATCTACACGACGAATGACATGATCCCGCCGCAGTATATCTCCGCGGAGGCAAAGATCACCAGAAGCCTGATCGGTGATGCTACGGAGATCTACGGTGAGGTGACCAATTCGATCATCGGTTCAGGTGTTGTTGTGAAGAAGGGCGCTGTGGTCCGCGACTCCATCATCATGCAGAATACTGTCATCGGAGAGAACGCGGTGCTTGACAGGGCCATCGTTGCTGAGAATGTGGAGATCGGGGAGGGTACCGTGATCGGTATCGGCGAGGATGTTCCCAACAAGGTGAAACCGAAGGTGTATTCGTTCGGCCTGGCAGTGATCGGTGAAAACGCCGTGATCCCCGCAGGCGTGCGGATCGGCAAGAACACCGCCGTTACAGGTGAGACCGCTCCGGAGGATTATCCGAACGGAGAGCTTGCCAGCGGTGAGACATTGGATAAGGCAGGTGTTGTGGGATGAGAGCAGTAGGCATTATTTTAGCAGGGGGCAACAGCTATCGGATGAGAGAGCTGTCCAACAAGCGTGCGATCGCGGCAATGCCCATTGCCGGAAGCTACCGCAGCATCGATTTCGCACTCAGCAGCATGTCAAATTCGCACATTCAGAAGGTCGCTGTACTCACCCAGTACAATTCCAGATCACTGAATGAGCACCTTAATTCCTCCAAATGGTGGGATTTCGGAAGGAAACAGGGCGGACTGTTCGTGTTCCCGCCCATGCAGACGCCGGACAACAGCTTCTGGTACAGAGGCACCGCGGATGCGATCTGCCAGAATCTTAACTGGCTCAAGGACTGCCACGAACCTTACGTGGTGATCGCAGGCGGCGACTGTGTGTACAAACTTGACTTCAACAAGGTACTGGAGTATCATATCGCAAAGAAGGCGGATGTGACCGTCGTCTGCAGGGAGCTTCCCGAGGACGAGGACGCAACCAGATTCGGCATTGTTAAAATGAATGAGGACAGCAGGATCGAGCAGTTCGAGGAGAAACCCATGGCGGCCAATTCCCGTACGATTTCCTGCGGTATCTATGTGGTCAGAAGAAGACAGTTGATCGAGCTGATCGAAAAATCCGGACAGGAAGCCAGATATGACTTTGTTAAGGATGTTCTTATCAGGTATAAGGATGTTAAGAGGATCTACGGTTACAAGATCAATACTTACTGGAGCAACATCGCATCTGTGGAATCTTACTACAAGACCAACATGGATTTCCTGAAACCAGAGGTGCGTGATTACTTCTTCAGGCAGTATCCGGACGTATATTCGAAGATCGATGATCTTCCGCCCGCAAAATACAATCCGGGCTGTGAGGTGAAGAACAGTCTTGTCTCCAGCGGCTCTATCATTAACGGATATGTGGAGAATTCCATTATCTTCAAAGATGTTTTCATCGGTGAAAACTGCAGTGTTAAAAACTCCATCGTACTGAACGGAGCTTATCTCGGAGATAATGTTCATCTTGAGAACTGCATCGTCGAGAGCCGCGATACGATCAGACCGAATTCCACCTATATCGGGGAGAACGAGATCAAGATCGTTACGGAAACAAGTGAACGGTATACCCTGTAACCGGATTTGCCCGCTTCCGACTAATCAAATCATTCAGAAAGGAGAGAGTTTTCTAGTATCTACAAAAATAATAATTCTCTAATACAGAGATAGTAAAGGTGTACTATTTATGAAAATTACCGATGTGAGGATTCGAAAGATTGCCAAAGACGGCAAGATGAAAGCAATTGTATCCATCACACTGGACGATGAATTTGTGGTACATGACATCAAAGTAATAGAAGGCGAAAAGGGATTGTTTATCGCAATGCCCAGCCGTAAGACAACGACCGGAGAGTACAGGGATGTAGCTCATCCGATCAATTCACAGACCAGGGAACAGATACAAGAAACGATCCTGAGAGAGTATCTGCAGGCGTTGTCTGAAGATGACGAAATATCTGATGCGGGCGAGATCGATCAGGAAGATTTTTGACTGAAACTTAATAAAAGATGTATCGGCTTCACCGCAGCAGGCGGATGAAGCGATACATCTTTTTTTAATACCTTGAGAGCAATATAATGTTGTCAAATTGCGGTCAGGGAGGCTCTGTTCTTCTTAAGTGTCTCCTCCAGGATCCCGTGGACATAGCGCCCGATGAATTTGCGGTCATCTCCGGTCAGGGAGGCAGGATCGATGGGTGCCCCGTATTCCACGATGACGCGGGTCGACCGGATCCAGGGGAAATGATCCTCCAGGATGGCGGATGAGTTGGTGATCGATACCGGGATGATGGGACATCCTGATTTCACCGAGATCTTAAAGGAGCCCTCATGCAGGGGCGCCACGTTCGTGTCCGGGCCGTCCTTGCCGCGGGTCCCTTCCGCGAACACGGCCATGGAGATCCCGTTTTTGACATTCTCGATCGCTGCCAGGATGGTCTTAAGTCCTTCCCTGATGTTCTCACGGTCAAGCATAAGCCCGCCGAGGCGTTTCACCCACAGGTTGAGGACAGGTACCCGGTTGACCTCCTTTTTTGCCAGAAAACCGGTCTGCCTTGTCACATCTTTATAGAGCAGCAGAATATCAAAATAGCTGCGGTGATTGGGGACAAACAGGACACTCCGGTCCTGAGGCACATTCTCCAGGCCGATGACGGTCACCTTTGTACCGGACAGCCACAGTGCATAGCGGATAAAGGCCCGCACCACCGTTCGCTCGATCTTCTCCTGTGCCGCCGGGGACCGTTTCCCGATCAGCCATGTGACGGGAAACAGGATCAGCGAGAAGATGAAGAAAACAATGATGGAGAGCAGCAAAAGCAGTGTTCTCATTTTATTTCCTCCGGAAAATTCACTCTTCCGCAGCGGACGCGGAATCTTTCTTTTTTTCGGTCAGGGCCTTGCGTCCGAACAGCTGGGTGGTCTCCAGCAGCCACTGCCGGTGCCAGTCGGTCAGCTGGTCGGCGCTGTAGCGGAAGCTCCAGTTGCTGGCGGCGACGCCCGGACGGTTCATCCGCGCATCACTTCCCATGAGCATAAGATCCTGGATGGGGAAGATCGCGTATTTCGCGACGGATGCGAAAGCAAAGCGGATAAAGTCGAGGCTTACGCGCTGACCGTCCGTGTTGCCGTAGCGGCGGATCCGGTCCCTGGCCTTTTCAGGAAGATTGGCGTACCAGCCCATGGTGGTATCGTTGTCATGCGTACCGGTGTAGCAGATGCAGTTGTCTGTCTTGTAAAAGTGCGGGATATAGATCTCGTCCTCCATGTTTTCAAAACCGAACTGAAGGACCTTCATCCCCGGAAAATCAAATTCGTCGCGCAGAGCCTCCACCTCGGGGGTGATCACGCCCAGATCTTCCGCGATGATGGGCAGTTCTTCGCCCAGCTCTTTCCGGAGCCTGTTGAAGAGCTTGGCGCCGGGGCCTTTGACCCACTCGCCGTTGATGGCGGTCTCTTCTCCGGCGGGAACGGACCAGTAGGCTTCAAAACCGCGGAAATGGTCGATCCTTAAGATATCGGTCAGCTCAAGCTGCCGCCTGACGCGGGCTACCCACCAGGAATAGCCTGACTTTTCCATCGCATCCCAGTCATACAGCGGATTTCCCCACAGCTGACCGGTCGCACTGAAATAATCAGGCGGGACTCCGGCTACCGCCGTCGGGAATCCTTTGGAGTCGAGCTGGAAGTATTTCTTGTTCGCCCAGACATCACAGCTGTCCAGCGCCACAAAGATCGGAATATCCCCGATGATCCGGATATCGGCTTCGTGGGCGTAGGCTCTGAGGGCCTCCCACTGGTCGTGGAAGATGAACTGGATAAATTTATAGTAACGGATCTCCTCAGCGTACTCACGCATGCAGGTACGGATGGTCTCCCTGGAAGGGGAGCGCACTTCTTCGTCCCAGTCGAGCCAGCACCGGCCTTCATTGGCGCCCTTGAGCGACATGAACAGGCTGTAATCATCCAGCCAGTAAGCCTGCTCAGAGCAGAACTGCTCAAAATCCTCGAGCATGGTCTTGTCCGGTGTGTGCCGGAAGGTGGCAAAAGCCCTGCGCAGCAGCCTGTTCTTGTATTCGATCGCGGGACCATAGTCGACGCGGTGCGGATCCCACTGAGGCATATCAGTGAGATCACCGCTGTGGAGCAGCTTTTTTTCAAGCAGCTTTTCAGGGCTGATCAGAAGCGTCTGGCCGGCAAAGGCGGACGGCCCCTGATAGGGAGAATCACCAAATCCGGTGGGACCGATGGGGAGCACCTGCCACAGATGCTGGCCGGCACCTTCCATAAAATCAATGAATTCATACGCTCCCGGGCCAAGATCCCCGATCCCGTAGGGAGAGGGGAAAGAGACAGGGTGAACGAGAATGCCTGAAAGCCGCTCCGATGCCGCGGCTGTGAGTTTCATATCTGCCATATTCTGTCCTTTCTCTTAAGAATATTTAATAAAAATGAATTGATTTTTGTGTTAATATTAACAGAGTCTACTGATTATGTATTTTAACCGAAGACCGGCCTGCAGGCAAGACAAGGCGTTCCCAAACGGGCAATTGTCATTTGCTTTTCCTGCAAGTATAATAATCAAGTATAATAATATAGTTAATTTTGCTCCGGGCGTCAAGCCGGATGAAGGAGCATTGCTTCGGAAAGGACCGGGTGATCACGGATGGCTGATACGGTATATAACATTCTGGTATGTGATGATGACAAGGAGATCGTCGAAGCGATCGACATTTATCTGATGCAGGAGGGATACAATGTCCTGAAGGCGTATAACGGAAAGCAGGCGATGGAGATCCTGAGCAGGGAGGATGTGCACCTGATCATCCTTGATCTGATGATGCCCGAGCTGGACGGGATCCACACGACGCTTGAGATACGCAAGAAGAGCAGCATTCCCATCATCATCCTGTCGGCCAAATCGCAGGATGCGGACAAGATCCTGGGTCTGAATATCGGGGCGGACGATTATGTGACCAAACCGTTCAATCCCCTTGAACTGGTGGCGCGCGTAAAATCTCAGCTGCGCCGCTATACCACCCTGGGCAATATCAGTGACGGGGAAGGAGCTTCCCAGGAGCACATCTACCGGACCGGCGGCCTGTGCGTCAACGATGACCGCAAGGAAGTGACGGTGGACGGGGAGAGCGTCAAGCTGACAAGGATCGAGTACAATATCCTCCTGCTTCTTATCCAGAATAAGGGCAAGGTGTTCTCGATCGACCAGATCTACGAAAAGATATGGAAAGAGGAGGCCTTCTACGCGGATAACACGGTGACAGTCCACATCCGCCATATCCGCGAAAAGATCGAGATCGATCCCAAGAACCCGAAGTACCTGAAAGTCATGTGGGGGATCGGTTATAAGATAGAAAGCATCGACTGAGACGGAGCGCTTCCTTATGAAAAGATACAAGACAGGCTATAAGCTTGCCGGCTACTTTCTGCAGGGACTGCTTGCCGGGATCGCCTTTTTCTGCCTTCTGGGCATCCGGGGGATGCTGGGCAGCAGCCTGGATCTTTCTATCCTCGGCAGGATGTTCGAAGAGACGGACCTGTTCTGCGAGACCGTGGAGGAGATCGTCCGCAGTAAGATCGATTATGAGATGGACCGGCAGCTGCTGGAGAAGGACGGGCGATACGACGGAAAAAAGACCATCGATATCCGCCAGTACGTCGCGGGGACCATGGACGAAGCTAACCAGAACCTGAATACGACGTATTATCTGGAGGACCTGATCTCATTTTCCGGCAGCGGAGCCGGCGCGATGAGACAGCGGATGGATGAGCTTCTGCGGGACAGTTCCTCCGAGGCGAGGATCGGGCAGGGGCTGGAGACGTCTTCCGATTCGCTCGAGACGGTGATGCCGCTCTCCGGCGGTTCGCTCTCGACCTATGCCAGGCTCAGCTCCAATCCCTACGCGGCGCTCATTGAATACTACCGGGACCTGGTGGAAACGAGCCTCGACCTGGGACAGCGCTACAGCCGTTATCAGAATTCGCTGCAGGCCGGGGAGAATGAGGCCAGGGCTCCCAGCAACGTACTGTTCTATGTGGAGAATACGGAGACCAAGCAGCGTTATACAAATATGAATGTGAAGAGCCTGGTGGCGGCACATGCCGCGACGGACTCGGATGAAGACACGAAACTGATCTTTGAGGGAGAGCGCCGCTACAATATCATGGTCGCAGCGCAGGAACCGGTCTATCCGCTGGCTGCGGAATGGTTCATGAAGACCCGGTTCGTGGGAAGCGGTGAAAAGGTGCTGATCGCCGTGGACACCGGCTACGCTGCCGGGGATGAGCTCCGCGACCAGTGGCTGCTGTACAGCCAGCGAAGGCCTTACCTGATCACGCTGGTCGGCATCGGGACATCAAGCTTCGTGTTCGGCCTGGTCCTTTTCCTGATCTCCCTGACGGCAGCGGGCATTCACAGTGATGACAGGAAGCTCAGGCTTCACCGGTTTGACGCGGTTCCCGCTGATCTGGCCGCCGGATTGTGGATCATCCTCGGGATCAGCGGATGGCTGCTGGGAAAACGGGTGGTCATTGCTCTTTCACAAGGCCGCCCGATGCTGATCAGGATCAGCAAGTCGATGCTCGTGTGCGCAGGCTACTGGCTGTTTTTGTATGCCGTACTCAGCATTCTTAGAAGAAAACGGGCCGGGATGCTCTGGAAGAATACCGTGATCTATTCCGTCATCCTCGGCGGCAGGCAGGTCACGGAAGCGGCCAGGAGTTCCCGCAGGCTGCTGGCCATTTATATAGGCTTTATCGTCCTGAATATGCTCTTTCTTCTGGTAGGAGGTTTCCCGGGGCTGGTCATGGCGCTTACGCTCAACGTGTCCGCCCTTCTGTACCTGATGAGGGACGTGGTGGGCAACCAGACGGTCCGGCAGGGACTGAGGTCTATCCAGGAGGGACACCTGGATTACCGCATCAATACGCAGCTTCTCACCGGCCAGAGCCGTGAGATGGGCGAGGCGGTCAACGAGATGGGAGAAGGCCTGGAGAAAGCGGTGGATTCCATGATCAGGAATGAACGGCTGAAGTCCGAGCTGATCACGAACGTGTCCCACGACCTGAAGACGCCGCTCACATCCATCGTGAATTATGTTGACCTGCTGAAAAGAGAAAAGCTGGACAATCCCAGGGCAAGGGAATATGTGGAGATCCTTGAGGGCAAGACACAGCGCCTGAAGCAGCTGACGGAGGACCTGATCGAGGTCTCCCGCATCAACTCCGGGAACGTCCAGATGGAGATGGAACCGATCGCGCTTAAGCAGTTTGTGATGCAGGCGGCAGGAGAGTTCGAGGACCGGCTTCTGGAGAAGGATCTGGAGGCGGTTCTTAAGCTTCCGGAGAAGGAGGTCCGCATTATGGCGGACGGCGCCCAGCTTTGGCGCGTTTTTGAGAACCTGCTCGGAAATATCTGCAAATATGCGAAGAGCGGGACCAAGGCAGCGATAACGCTGCTGAAAGAAGAAAATGAAGAAGGAGAACGGGCCAGGATCGTGTTCGAGAATACCTGCGCGGAAGAGATCACGGTCTCAGCCCGGGATCTCCAGGAGCGTTTCGTCCGCGGAGACTCGAGCCGTCAGACGGAGGGAAGCGGCCTGGGCCTCTCGATCGCCGGCAGCCTGACCAGCCTGATGGGAGGCAGCTTTGACCTGGAGATAGAGGGAGATCTTTTCAGGGCGGTGCTTGTTTTCCCCGTGCTGGAAAACTGACTGTCCGGAGAAGACAGATGGAGGTAATCTGATGAGAGAACGACTTGAAAGACTGCTGGCGGGCCGCTACGGGACGGACCAGCTGTCCCGGTTCCTTCTGGGAGCCGGGGCTGCGCTCATGGTCATCAACCTGTTTTTAAGGATCCCGCTTTTGAATGCGCTGGTGCTGGCAGATTTTGTCTGGATCTATGTGCGGATGTTCTCGCGCAATTTTGCCAGGCAGTCCGCCCAGAATGCCAGGTTCCTGGCTCTCAGGTCGCGTTTCCTGTCCTTCTTTGGGGATATCCCCGGCGCTGTCAGGCAGTTTCGGACCTACCATATTTACAGGTGCCCCCAGTGCCGCCAGAAGATCCGCATACCGAGGGGGCACGGCAGGATCTGCATTACATGCCCCCGGTGCAGGCATGAGTTTATCAGGAAAAGCTGAGAAGACGGCAGGGAGGAAGCGGTTTGTTCGGATATGTGGTGGTAAACCGGCCTGAGCTTAAGATCAGGGAATATGATACGTACCGGAGCTATTACTGCGGATTGTGCCGGACGCTGAAAAAGCGGGATGGACTGATCAGCCAGATGCTGTTAAACTATGATATGACCTTTCTGGCTCTGCTCCTGACCGGCCTGTATGAACCGGAGGAGGAGACCCGGACCGCGCGGTGCGTGCCTCATCCGGCTAAAAAGCATCCGGAGGTCTTCTCGGAAGTGATGGATTACTGCGCGGACATGACGGTCCTTCTGGCCTATGAGAAGGCGCGGGATGACTGGAATGATGAGAGGAAGGTTTCAGGCAGGACACTGGCCGGCGCTTTAAGGCCGCACGTGGAGAAGATCCGTGCCCGGTATCCGAGGCAGGCAGCCGCGCTCCGCCGCTCCCTGAAGGAGCTGTCCGCGGCGGAGAAGGCCGGTTCTGACAATCTGGATGAAGCGGCGGGGGCCTGCGGACGTTTCCTGGGTGAGATCTTTGTGTGGAAGGAAGACGAGTGGGCCGGGCAGATGCGCACAGTCGGCTTCTATCTGGGAAAATACATCTATCTGCTCGACGCCTTTGATGATCTGGAAAAGGACGCGGAGAAAAACAATTACAATGTGCTGCTTCTGCAGGAAAGTCTCCTTCAGCGGCCGGGCGCCCTTGAGGAGATCCTTTCGGACACCATGTCCCGGTGCGCAGCCGCATTTGAGAGACTGCCTGTCATCAAGGGAGCGCCGATCCTGCAGAATATCCTTTACGCGGGTGTTTGGGTCCGCTTTAATGCCATAAAAGCAAAAAGAAAGAAAAAAGACAAATGAGAGATCCCTATGAGGTGCTCGGCATCTCCCGAAGCGCCAGTGAAGATGAGATAAAGAAGGCATACAGACAGCTGTCCCGTATGTATCATCCCGATGCGAACGTGAATAACCCGAACAGGGATGAGGCTGAGGAAAAATTCAAAGAGGTCCAGCAGGCATACGAGATGATCATGGATGAGAAAGAGCACGGTTATTCCTCCTATTCATCCGGATCCGGAGGGTATGCCGGAAACGGACAGAGCGCCCGGTGGGGCGATCCTTTCCAGGGAAATTTCGGCGGCTTCGGCGGTTTTGGCGGCTTTAACCAGAACGGCACGGGCTATGCCGAGGAAGATACCTACCTGAGGGCGGCCGCCAATTATATCAATAACGGATATTATACGGAAGCGCTGCGCGTCCTTGACCAGATTGCAGACCGGACCGCGAGGTGGTACTATTACAGTGCCCTTGCCAATTCCGGAGCCGGCAATAACGCGACCGCGCTTGAGCATGCCCGGACGGCGTCATCGATGGAGCCCGATAATATCCAGTACCGGACGTTCCTCCAGAGGCTGGAGGGCGGCGGCAGCTGGTATCGGACGACCAGCCGGGATTTCGGAAGTCCCCTTGCGGGAACGGATGTCTGTTCAAACCTGTGTCTGGCCAATATGCTCTGCTGCATGTGCCCGGGCGGCTTCTGCTGTATCTGAGGGCAGGGATCATCTGAAACTGTTAATGAGGGATTTTGGCCTGCGGGCAAAGGAGAAAGACAATGTCCGGTAATATGATCATTACGATAGGAAGACAGTTCGGCAGCGGAGGACACGAGATCGGCAGGCGGCTGGCAAAGGAACTGGGATACGACCTGTATGACAAGGAACTGCTGAAAATGCAGGCAGAGCGCAGCGGTATAGCTGAGAAGGTGCTGGAATCCTATGACGAGTCCCCGACGAACAGCCTGCTCTATTCCATCGTCATGGATGTCTATCCGTCCATGAATTATGTGGGGAATTCCCTGAACCAGCAGATCTTCCAGGCGCAGTATGACACCATCTATTCGCTGCGCGACAAGGGCCGCTGCGTGATCATCGGCCGGAGCGCCGACTATATCCTCAGAGACTGCCCGAACCTGGTCTCCGTTTTCATCTGTGCGGACCTTGAGCAGAGGGCCGAGAGGGTGGCCGAGTTCGAGAAGATCACCGTCGCGAGGGCTAAGGACATGGTGCTCAAGGCGGATAAAAAGAGAGCCAATTTCTACAATTTCCAGACCGAGAACCGCTGGGGCATGGCGGAGAGCTATGACCTGTGCGTCAACAGCACCGCGCTCGGTTATGACGGTTCGGTGGAACTGATCAAGGAATTTGTTGAGATGAAGAGGCTCAACCTGAGTAATATAAAGTGATGCCGTTCCGGTTGACGGAATGACATCAGGAGGTTTTTTTATGAACAATGATAAGAACAACGGATCGGGAGGCCAGGGAGGCCCGAACAACCGCAACCAGTCGTCCCTGATGCTCTTTCTGGTGGTCACGCTGATCACCCTGCTGGTCATGAGCTTTTTCAACAACATGGTGCACGACTCCACTTCGGAGGAGATCACCTATGACCAGTTCCTGTCTCTGCTTGATTCAGGGAAAGTGCAGAGCGTTACGGTCGAATCGAACAAGCTGACGATCATCCCGAAATCTCAGCCCTTCAGCAACGGAGCGGTTACGATCCGGTACTACACCGGCATCATGGATGACCCGGACCTTGTCAGCCGCCTTACCCAGGCAAAAGTGGAGTTCAAGGAGGAGATCCCGGACACCACCACGAACCTGATCCTGAACCTGGTGCTGTCGTTCGCTCCGCTGATCCTGATCTGGATCCTGCTCGGATTTGTGATGCGCAGAATGGCCCAGTCCGGCGGCGGAATGATGGGAGTGGGCAAGAGCCGCGCCAAGATGTACATGCAGAAGGAGACCGGAGTCTCCTTCAAGGATGTGGCAGGCCAGGACGAGGCCAAGGAATCTTTGCAGGAGTGCGTGGACTTCCTCGAGAACCCCGGAAAATACACGCAGATCGGTGCCAAGCTGCCCAAGGGCGCGCTGCTGGTCGGCCCTCCCGGAACCGGAAAGACCCTGCTGGCAAAAGCAGTGGCCGGCGAGGCTCACTGCCCGTTCTTCTCCCTCTCGGGCTCCGAGTTCGTGGAGATGTTTGTCGGTGTCGGCGCATCGCGTGTCAGGGACCTTTTTGAGGAAGCCAGGAAGAATTCTCCCTGTATCATATTCATCGATGAGATCGATGCCATCGGCAAGACCAGGGACAGCCGCTTCGGCGGAGGTAACGATGAGCGTGAACAGACGCTCAACCAGCTGCTGGCGGAGATGGACGGCTTCGACCCGGCGCAGGGCATCATGATCCTCGCGGCGACGAACCGCCCCGAGGTGCTGGACCAGGCCCTCTTAAGACCCGGCCGCTTTGACCGCAGGGTCATTGTCGACAAGCCTGACCTGAAGGGCCGAATTGATGTGCTTAAGGTCCATGCGCGGAATGTCAGGATGGACGACACCGTCGATCTGGAGGGCATCGCGCTGGCTACTTCGGGCGCTGTCGGATCCGATCTGGCCAATATGATCAACGAGGCGGCGATCCTCGCCGTCAAGAAAGGGCGCCAGTATGTCTCACAGGCGGACCTGCTCGAGGCCGTGGAGGTCGTCCTGGTCGGCAAGGAGAAAAAGGACCGTGTCCTGAGCAAGGAAGAGAGAAGGATCGTCTCCTACCACGAGGTGGGTCATGCGCTGGTGAGCGCGCTGCAGAAGGATTCCGAGCCTGTCCAGAAGATCACCATCGTTCCCAGGACCATGGGCGCCCTCGGATATGTGCTCAATGTGCCTGAGGAGGAGAAGTTCCTGAATACGGAGAAAGAACTGCGCGCCATGCTCGTGGAGTTCGTCGCCGGGCGCGCCGCGGAGGAGATCGTGTTCGATACGATCACCACGGGAGCGGCCAACGACATCGAAAAGGCGACGCGGGTGGCCAGGGCCATGATCACCCAGTACGGCATGTCGAAGCGGTTCGGAATGATCAGCCTGGAGACCGAGGCGAACCAGTACCTGGAAGGCCGGAAGGTCCTGAACTGCTCGGATGTGACAGCGGCGCAGATCGACGAGGAGGTCATGGAGACCCTGAAGGTTTCCTACGAGGAGGCCAAACGGCTCCTCATCGCTCACCGCAATACGCTTGACAAGATCGCGGCGTTCCTGATCGAGCGCGAAACGATCACAGGCAAGGAGTTCATGGATATCTTCCACCAGGCGGAAGGCATCAACCCCGAAGATAAAAACGGGGAGGAGAGCAGCCGGATCGGCCTGAAGAAGGAAGAGGCCGCTGCGGAGGCTGAGGCTCCTTTGCAGCCGGAAGAAGAGGCCCAGGACAGCCCCGAGGCCTGAAATGCTTAAAAAAGGCAGTCAAATTTGCAGAGGCAGGATGGAAACATCCTGCCTTTGTGGTTATAAATTAACATAAATTAAGAATTTCTGCGGGTCTTTTTCTGTATTTTGCCAATTGCTTTTCCAAACAAAAATGATATTATGTGATTGCCCGCTGGCGGGCAGTATTATTTTAAGAAAACGATTTCTGTTAAAGTGATTTTCGCCCTAGATGCCTCTGAAAGGATCCGGTTTATGAAAACAGCCAAAAAATACTGGAACAAATGGAAACATGGTTCCTGGATCTGCCTCTACCTGATCTTCTATCTGATGGGTTTCTTTATCCTGGAGCATGCAGGTCACAGGCATTATCATCTTATCCATACCGTTTTTGATGACATGATCCCGTTCTGCGAGTATTTCATCATTCCTTATCTTCTGTGGTTCCCGTTTATCGGGGCCGGGATCTGCTGGTTCATCTTTTTCGGGAAGAATAAAACAGAATATTACCAGCTGACCTGCTCGCTGGCGATCGGCATGACGATCTTCCTGATCGTCAGCTGCGTATATCCGAACATGCAGGACCTCAGGCCGACCACCTTTGCCAACAACAACATTTTCACCCAGATGGTGAAAACGCTGTACAGAGGGGATACGCCGACCAATATCCTGCCCAGCATCCATGTGTTCAATTCGCTGGCAGTGTTCTTCGCCCTGAACAAGGCAGAGCAGCTTCAGCGCTTCAGGAAGATCCGCTTCGGCGTGGGCGTCCTGTCATTTTTGATCATCCTGGCGACGATGTTCCTGAAACAGCATTCCGTGGTGGATGTCTCTTTGGGGATCCTGATGGCGGTTGCCGTTCAGATGGGAGTCGAGTTCGTATTCCAGGAGGACAAGAAACAGACAGCTTATGCGGAGAAGGCGTAAAGCCGGAAACGCGGGCTGGATACAGATGTGTGAAGAGTCCGTTACCGGCAGACGGTAACGGATTTTCTGTATTTACCTTTTCGGGAGAAAGGGCGCCGGGGAAGGAGAAGTATGCCGGAGGAAAAGTTTGATATAAAAGAAGAACTGAAGAAACTGCCGGCCAGCCCGGGGGTCTACCTGATGAGGGATGCCCGCGATGAGATCATCTACGTCGGCAAGGCGCTCAGCCTGAAGAACCGGGTGCCCCAGTATTTCCAGTCGTCCCGGGTGCAGCGCAGGGGGCCGAAGATCGAACAGATGGTGGAGAGGATCGACCGGTTCGAATACATCGTCACCGATTCGGAGCTGGAAGCGCTTGTCCTGGAAAACAACCTGATCAAGGAACACAGGCCGCGCTACAACACCATGCTGACGGATGACAAGACCTATCCGTTCATCAAGGCAACCGTGGGGGAGGCCTTCCCCAGGCTGATCGTGACGCGGAAGATGGCCAAGGACCGGTCGAAGTATTTCGGCCCTTACACCAGCGCCTACGCGGTCAAGGAGACGATCGACCTGATGAGGAAGATGTACCGGATCCGGACCTGCAACCGAAAACTCCCGGAACAGACCGGGCTGGAGAGGCCCTGCCTGAACTACCATATCGGCCAATGCGAGGCGCCGTGCCAGGGATACATCAGCCAGGAAGCGTACCGTCAGAATTTTGACCAGGCGCTTTCGTTCCTCGGAGGAAATTACACGCCGCTTTTAAAGCTGCTTGAACAGAACATGAAGCAGGCGGCTGAAAAACTTGATTTCGAGGAGGCTGCCTCCTGGCGGGATCTGCTTGAAAACGCCAGGCAGATCGCCCAGCGCCAGAAGATCACCTCCGGCGACGGGGAGGACAAGGATGTGCTTGCCGCCGCGATGGACGGGACGGATGCGATCGTTCAGGTCTTCTTTATCCGGGACGGGAAGCTGATCGGACGCGACCACTTCTGGGTGAAGACCGGTATCTCCGAAACGAAGGGGGATGTGCTCGGCAGCTTTGTCAAACAGTTTTATTCCGGGACCCCGTTTATCCCAAAGGAGATTTTTCTGGAAGAGGAGATCGAAGAGAGGGAGAGCATTGAGGCGTGGCTTTCGAGCCGGCGCGGCGGCCGTGTCCACGTGAGAGTTCCGCGCAGGGGAACCAAGGAAAAGCTGGTGGAAATGGCTTCCCAGAATGCCTCGATCATTCTCAGGCAGGACCGCGAGCGGATCCGCCGGGAGGAAGGAAGGACCATCGGGGCGGTAAAGGAGATCGAGCAGCTGCTTGATACCGGGCCGATCAGCCGGATGGAGGCCTTCGATATCTCCCATATCAGCGGCTATGAGACAGTGGGGTCCATGGTCGTTTTCGAGAAGGGAAAACCCAGGCGCACGGACTACCGTAAATTCAGGATCCGGAGCGTTTCAGGGCCCGACGATTATGCCAGCATGGAGGAGGTGCTCACCAGGCGGTTCACCCATGGGCTCGACGAGCAGAAAAAGCTGGAGGAGAGCGCGCTGGAGAGCGAGATGGGGCGGTTTTCGACCTTCCCGGACCTGATCATGATGGACGGCGGAAAAGGGCAGGTCAATGTCGCAGAGAGCGTCCTGGAAAAACTGGGGCTTTCTATCCCGGTCTGCGGAATGGTGAAGGATGATTTTCACAGGACGAGGGGACTGTACTTTCGGAATGTGGAGCTTCCCATCGACACCCGGTCGGAGGGCTTTAAGCTGATCACCAGGATCCAGGATGAAGCCCACCGGTTCGCCATCGAGTATCACCGGAGCCTCCGGACCAAACAACAGGTCCACTCGGTGCTCGATGATATTCCCGGAATCGGTCCGTCCAGGCGGAAAGCGCTGATGAGAGCTTTTCCGTCCATTGAGGAGATCAGCCGGGCGTCCCTGGAGACGCTCAAAGCCGTGCCCTCCATGAACGCGGCTTCGGCAGCGGCTGTCTATGACTTTTTCCACAAGGATACCGGTGCTGATCACTCAGATCAGTAAACTGTATTTTGAATCTTATTCGCCTTCGACCTGCGGCTGGGCATCGTGCCGGCTCTGCGGGGAGGAGGCGTATTTTTTCCGATAAGCGTAGTAGAAAGCCGCGTAGTTCTTAAACCCGCTCCTATAACAGGCCTCCGTCACGGAAAGACCCTGTTCGAGAAGGGCGCGGGCCATGAAGAGCCGCTTCTCGGTCACGTACTTTCCGATCGTGTTTCCCGTGGCTGATTTGAAAAGATGCATCAGGTAGGACCGGTCCAGGCTGACGGCAGCGGCCGCTGTGTCGATGCTGAGATCCTCATCCGTGAGGTTGGCATTGAGGTAGGACAGGACCCTGGCGATCACGGGATTGGCCTGGGAGGGCTCCGAAAAGACCTGCGAGGGCTGGTCATCGAGAAGACGGTTCAGCAGAACCAGCAGTTCCAGCGTGCGGCAGCGGCGGATCACATCCGCACCGCGGCCGGTATCCGCGGCGGCCAGGATCAGCAGGCGGGAGAGCGAAGAGAGAGAAGCGGCGGCCTCCCCTCCGGGACGGACCAGGAACGAGGTGTTTTCACGGCTTTTCGTGAAGCACTCCTTCAGGCTCCCTCCCATTTCATCGGCTTTAGTGAAGAAATCATCGGACAGGTACACAATGATCCTCTCATACAGGCTGTCGTCATGGATCACCGGATAGTGGATGAGCCCTTTGGGGACCAGGATCACATCGCCCGGCAGCAGTTCATAGTGCCGGCCTTCGATACAGTAGGTGACATTCCCGCTCCTTAAGATCATCAGCTTGTGAAAGTCGTGGTAATGAGGCGAAAAAGTCCTCATCTGTCTGTCCCGGTTATGGAACAGCCTGAAATCCTGCTGGAGATAACCGGTCTTTTTTCCCTGCGGCATGGCGGACTCCTTTCGTGCTGTACACTGACTTACCCTCATTATAGAAAAGAAAAGCACTTTTTACAATATAAAGAGCATAAATTCGATATTTATATAAAATAATGTCTGATATACTGACAGTACACCAAAGGAAGGAGGATGCCGGAATGACGACGGTCCTGTTTAAATATCAGAGCAACGGCGATGATTATCTGGTCTGTGATCTTGAGAAAAATCATGTGGTCCTGGATGCACGTGCGGTCCGCAAGATCTGTTCGAGAAATTTCGGTATCGGCTCCGCCGGACTGGTGGCCGGGTCCGTATCCGAAGGAACCATGGCGGTCTACAGCCCCGAGGGTGATGATCTTGATTGTGATGAAACGGCCCGTTCGGTCTTTTCCTGTTACCTGGAAGATGCAGGATACAAGGATGGCCGCAGGCAGGATGCACAGCGCCCCGCGCTTGTGGGAAAAGTATTCCTGACAGACGATTTTGTCAGAAGGAATGAACTGGGCACCATGTAAAAACAAAGATCCCGCTCCCTTCGGGGAGCTTTTTTTATGGCAGGGGACAGTTCTCCCTTCGGGGGCTGTCCCCTGTCATCATAATAGTGGACATGTCGGGCGGAAAATGGTAACATCCACAATAGGGTTATTATCTTTTCAGATACCAGCTGTTGTATCCCAAACTGAAAGAGGAGACTGAATCTATGGGCGGAGTCGCATTGACCAAACTTGTCGAGAAGATGAAACTGGAGTCGGTCACACCGGAGATTGACATCTCTAAACTGAAGATCATCACTACCGAGGTAAACCGGCCCGCACTGCAGCTGACAGGGTATTTTGAGCATTTTGACGCCGAGCGCGTGCAGATTATCGGCTATGTGGAATTCACATATCTGGAGCATCTTGACCGCGAGGCGAAGATCCCGGTCTACGAAAAGCTGCTTTCGTACCAGATCCCGTGCCTGATCTATACCACGCTCACCTGTCCGGATGAGGACATGATCGAGCTGGCCCTGAAGTACCAGGTTCCTATCTTTACCACCAAACAGCCCACATCCGCGTTTATGGCGGAGGTGATCCGCTGGCTGAATGTGAAGCTGGCGCCGAGCATCTCCATCCACGGCGTGCTGGTGGATGTTTACGGTGAAGGTATCCTGATCATGGGTGAGAGCGGCATCGGTAAGAGCGAGACGGCGCTGGAGCTGATCAAGCGCGGTCATCGTCTGATCACGGATGACGTGGTGGAGATCCGGAAAGTCAGCGACGAGACGCTGATCGGAACCTCGCCGGATATCACGAGGCACTTTATCGAGCTGAGGGGCATCGGGATCATCGATGTCAAGACCCTTTTCGGTGTGGAGAGTGTTATGAACACCTGCAACATCGATCTGGTGATCAAGCTCGAGGAGTGGGACCGCAACAAGGAATATGACCGCCTCGGAATGGAGGAGGAATACGCCGAGTTCCTCGGCAACAGAGTGGTCTGTCACTCGCTTCCGATCCGTCCCGGCCGCAACCTTGCCATCATCGTTGAGACGGCGGCTGTCAACCACCGCCAGAAAAAGATGGGATACAACGCGGCCAGAGAGCTGTATAACCGTGTACAGAACAGCCTGATGAAGAAAATGAGCGGGAAGAGTGAGGATTGATCGATTATGGCGAGATATGTTTTTGGGGTCGACGTAGGCGGTACGACGATCAAGATGGGATTGTTCGAGACGGACGGTGTCCTGGTGGACAAGTGGGAGATCCCGACAAGGACAGAAGATAACGGGAGCCAGATCCTGCCGGATGTGGCGGTGTCCGTGCTGACAAAGATCAAGGATCTGGGGCTGCATAAGGACCAGATCGAGGGGATCGGGATCGGAGTGCCCGGACCGGTCAACGAGCGCGGTGAAGTTCCGGTGGCGGTTAACCTGCACTGGGGATTCACCCGGGTGGCCAATGATCTGGAGAGCATGACGGGCCTCCCAGTGAAAGCCGGCAACGACGCCAATGTGGCGGCGCTGGGCGAAATGTGGCGCGGCGGCGGTGAAGGATATAAGAACCTGATCATGGTGACGCTGGGAACCGGTGTCGGCGGCGGCATCATCATCAACGGAAAGATCATCTACGGTTCCCACGGGGCGGGCGGAGAGATCGGCCATGCCCATGTGGAGGATGCAATCGAGGATCCGTGCAACTGCGGAAACTGCGGATGTCTGGAGCAGGTCGCTTCGGCGACCGGAATCGTCCGGCTGGCCAGGGAAGCGCTGGCGGGAAGCGACCAGCCGTCCCTTCTGAGGACCGGAAAAGTGAGTGCCCGGAGCGTCTGGGATGCCGTAAAAGAAGACGACGCACTGGCCAAAGCAGTGGCGGAACGCTTCGGCAGCTATCTGGGGAAAGCCCTCAGCTCCTTCGCGGTCGTTTCCGATCCGCAGGTGATCGTGATCGGCGGCGGCGTCTCCAAGGCCGGCCCGGTGCTGCTTGACTATATCGTAAAATACTACCGCAAATTTGCTTTCACCGCCTGCAAGGATGTCGCGTTTGCCCTGGCGACCCTGGGAAACGACGCGGGCATTTACGGGGCAGCCAAACTGATGCTTGCCGACTGAGCGCGGCTTGTAAATAAATAAATAAAAATATTTAATTGACGGAAGAGGTAAGGAAAAATGATGAATCGCAACAACAAAAAAGGACAGATCATTGCAGCAGTTATCGTAATCGTACTCGTGCTGGCCATGGTGCTGACCACTATCCTGAGCGTACTGGCCTGACGCGGACGAAAAAATAACCATGTGCAGATATAAGAACCGGCTGGCAGCAGCCGGAGCCGTGCTGCTGGCGATGATGGGACTTTCTGTCCCGGCCGCGGCAAAGGACGCCCTGGTCAAGGAAGGGGTCTATGTTGACGGCGTGGCGCTGGGCGGCCTGGATAAATGGGATGCCCAGTGGGCGGTCGAGGATCACGTGGATGCACTGGCCGCCACGGAGGCGGTCCTTACGTTCGGGGATCACACTCAGCAGGTGCCGCTCTCGACATTCGGCCTGGGCTGGGAGAACCAGGGGATCATCGACGAGATCATGAGCCTGGGGACAGGCGGAAACGTGATCAGCCGCTATAAGGACCAGAAAGATATCGAGCATGACTCCAGGAATTATTCCCTGGAGTTTTCCTCGAGCGAGAAGAAGATCCGCTCCTATGTGGAGGGACTGACGGAGTATAACACCGAGCCCGTGAACGCGTCCATCTATACCACCGACGAGCTGACGCCGGGGGTGGAAGGCGGCACGGACGGGATCAGCATTGATGTGGAAGGCTCCGTCCAGGCGATCACCGACGCGGTGAACGGCTGGGACGGCGTAAGCCAGATCAGCCTGGAGCTTCCCGTTGAGAGAGTCAAGCCGGATGTTCCCTATGAGGACCTGGCGATCATCTGTGACGTGCTCGGAACGGCCACGACAGACTACTCGGCCTCGAGCTGGGGCAGGGCGGTCAACGTGGAAAACGGATGCCGCCTGATCACCGGAACACTTCTCTATCCCGGGGATTATTTTTCCGTTACGGACGCGGTGACGCCCTTTACGCCGGAGAACGGCTATGAGCAGGCTCCCTCCTATGAGGAGAACCGCGTGGTCGATTCCTACGGCGGCGGTATCTGTCAGGTATCGACGACGCTGTACAATGCGGTCCTGAAAGCGGAGCTGGAGGTGACAGCCAGATCCAACCATACGATGGTGGTCAACTATGTGGATCTGTCCAAGGATGCGGCCATCGCCGAGGGCAATATGGACATGAGCTTTGTGAACAACAAGGAGGATCCGGTCTATATCATCGGGTATACCTACGGCGGCCAGATCACGTTCACGATCTACGGCCATGAGACCAGGCCCGAAAACCGGACGCTGGAGTTCGTCAGTTATACGACCTCCGAGATCGCCCCCTCCGCCGCAAAGCTGTTTGCGAACGGATCGCAGCCGGTGGGATATATCAATCAGACACAGTCGCCCCACACCGGTTACACGGCGGAGCTGTGGAAAAACATTTATATCGACGGCGTGCTCTCGGACAGCGTCCAGATCAATTCCAGCTATTACACTGCGGTGGGAACGATCTACGACGTGGGTGTCCTGACGGACAATCAGGCGCTGGCGCAGGCGATGTACGGCGCGATCGGAGCCAACGATCTATCGCAGGTCCAGGCCATCATCGCCAATCAGAGTGCCTATGCGCAGCCGCAGACTGAGGCGCCCGCACCGACGCCCGATGCAGCCGCTGACGCCCAGGCGGCGCCGGTCACCGATACGGGCGAATATACGAACTGGGGTTGATTTGGATGCAGCTGAAGACCGGAAAGATCCCCTGGGCGGTCCGGGACAGACAGATAAAGAATAAAGGACTGGATGTGCCGTCCGGCTCTGTGATCAGCGCCGGCTGCGCGGGCGGAAAATACGACCCGCTGCCGGAGATGACGGCGGCGGAGGCGCTCTGTCTCTGCGCAGCGAGAGGAGAAAAACCGTCCTCGCTCGAGGTCCGGGTCCTGCTCGCTCCCGGAACGGAGGAGGAAGAACTGGGCTGGATCTGCGAAAGGATAAAGAAATTCGCTTCGGAGCGGGGCATTGCCGTCAGCGCAGCGGATGCATCCGCACCGGCGGGGCTTGCCGGAACGATCGTGACGGCGGCTGCTTTCGGAAACGCAGCGGGGGCCCGAGCAAAAGCCGTGAGCGGCATGGCCTTATATGCAGCCGGGGAAGCCGGACTGGCGGGAGCAGCCATCGCGGCGCACGCCGGCAGGGAGGCACTCGCGGAGCGGTTTTCAGGGAGCGCCCTGCGGCGCATGCTGGAGGGGATAGAGCGATCGCTCCCCACGCGGGAGATGCTTGAACTGGTAAGTGAACTGGCAGGGAAGGGAGCCGTTATCCGCCCGGCCGCAGAGGGCGGCGTGTTCGCTGCTCTGTGGGGGCTGGCCGCGTATCATGATATCGGATTTGAAGCGGACCTAAGAGCGATCCCCATCCGTCAGGAGACGGTGGAGATCTGCGAGTTTTTCGACCTGAATCCGTATCAGCTCTACAGCGGCGGAATGTTCCTGATCGCCATGGATGAATCGTTTGAAGCGGATATGTATGCGGCGGAGCGAAATCTTCGCCTGACAAGGATCGGCACGCTGGAAAAACCGCCGGTCAAGCGCATACGCAGCGGGGAAGAGATCCGGGACCTGGAGAAACCCGGCCGCGATATGCTCAGGATATTGGAGGAGAGAACATGAGAGAACAGATACTGACTTTTCTTGAAAAGAACAGCAAGGCAAACCTGGGTGAACTGGCCATCATGCTCGGCACCAGCGAGGAGACGGTGGAGGCCGAGGTGAGGAAGATGGAAGAGGAGCAGATCATCCGCGGTTATCACACCCTGATCGACTGGGACAAGACCGATGTCGAGAAGGTGACCGCGCTGATCGAGGTGAGAGTGACTCCCCAGAGGGACCAGGGATTTGACAGGATCGCAGAGCGCATCTACAACTATCCCGAGGTCCGCTCGGTGTACCTGATCTCCGGCGCCTATGACCTGATGGTCATCCTTGAGGGGAAGACGCTGCGCGAGGTATCCGCTTTCGTGTCCAACAAGCTGTCCACCCTTGACACGGTCATCAGCACGGCAACTCACTTTATCCTGAAAAAATACAAGGCCGACGGAACCATCATGGCGGCTAAAGAAGAAGATGAAAGGATTCCGGTGACGTTTTGAAGAAAGCGATTGCAGACAAAGCCGCGGCTCTGAAGCCATCCGGCATCCGTAAATTTTTTGATATCGTCAGCGAGATGGAGGATGTGATCTCCCTGGGCGTTGGCGAACCTGATTTTGACACTCCCTGGGCGATCCGCGACGAGGGCATCTACACGCTGGAAAAGGGGAGGACCTTCTACACCTCCAACTCCGGCTTAAAGCAGCTTCGCGAGGAGATCGCGCGCTACCTTCGCAGACGGTTTGAGCTGTCCTATCACCCGCTGAAGGAGATCTTAGTGACGGTGGGCGGCAGCGAGGGAATCGACCTGGCCTTCCGGGCCATGCTCGATCCGGGCGACGAAGTGCTCGTTCCCCAGCCGTCGTATGTCTCCTATGTCCCGTGCGTATCCATGGCGGGCGGCGTGCCGGTTCCGGTGCCTCTGAAGGCGGAGAATGATTTCCGCCTGAAAAGGTCTGACCTGGAGGGGCTTGTGAACGAAAAGACCAAGATCCTGGTCATGCCCTTCCCGAACAATCCCACGGGAGCCGTCATGGAGCGCGATGACCTGGAGGAGATCGCTCAGTTCGTCCTGGAGAATGACCTGTATGTGCTCAGCGACGAGATCTATGCGGAACTGACCTATACCGGCAAGCCGCATGTGAGCATTGCACAGCTCCCGGGAATGCAGGAGAGGACCATCCTGATCAACGGATTTTCAAAGGCCTATGCGATGACCGGCTGGAGGCTCGGCTATGCCTGCGGCCCGGAACACATCGTCAAAGAGATGGTGAAGATCCATCAGTTCTGCATCATGTGCGCGCCGACCAACAGCCAGTATGCGGCGATCGCGGCGCTCAGGGACTGCGACGAGCAGGTGGAGGAGATGCGCCAGGCCTACGACGGCAGGCGGCGTTTCCTGCTGCACACCTTCAAACAGATGGGCCTGCCCTGCTTCGAACCCTTCGGAGCGTTCTACGTATTCCCGTGCATCCGTGAGTTCGGGATGACCAGCGAGGAATTCGCGACCAGGCTCCTCAGGGAAGAGAAGGTCGCGGTCGTACCCGGCGATGCCTTCGGAGACTGCGGAGAGGGCTTCATCCGGATCTCCTACGCTTACTCGATCGACGCCCTGAAAAAGGCCATGGACAGGATCGACGCCTTTATCAGCCGGCTCCGTGCCCAGAGGTGAGAGAGGGATGATCGGGATCGTACTGCTCGAACCGGAGATACCGTCGAATACCGGCAATATCGGCCGCACCTGCGTGGCGGCCGGTGCCTCGCTTCATCTTATTGAACCGCTGGGCTTTATTCTGAGCGAGCGGAACCTGAAGCGGGCCGGCATGGATTACTGGGAAAAACTGGAAGTTCACCGGTACAGCAGCTTTGAAGACTATCTGGAAAAGAATCCGGGAGTGGTGATGCACTTCGCGACGACCAAGGCGCGCAAAACCTACGCGCAGGAGTCGTACGGCCCGGATGACCATATCATTTTCGGGAAGGAGAGCGCCGGAATCCCGGAGGAGATCCTTCTGAAGTATCCGGACCGGTGCGTGCGGATCCCCATGGCGGGGGAGACCAGGTCCCTGAACCTGGCCAATTCCGCGGCGGTGATCCTCTATGAAGCATTAAGGCAGAACGACTTTGCGGGCCTCTCCTGCGAGGGCGAGCTGCACCATCATACCTGGGAGGAAGCATGTCCATGAACCTGCCGGTTGAATTTACAGAGCGCATGAAGATGCTGCTCGGTGATGAATACGATGCGTTTATACACAGCTATGAAGAGCCGCGTCACTTCGGGCTGCGTGTAAATACGCTCAAATGCGACCCTGAAAAATTCGAAAGGAGCGCGCCGTTTACTCTGACGCGCGTCCCCTGGATCTTGCAGGGTTGTTATTATGTAAAAGAAAACACCGCCGCCAGGCACCCGTATTACAATGCGGGGGTGTATTATCTCCAGGAGCCCAGCGCCATGACGCCGGCGGATGTGCTCCCGGTGGAGCCGGGTGAGAAGGTGCTGGATCTTTGCGCGGCGCCCGGCGGCAAAGCCACGGCGCTCGGGGCCAGGTTAAAGGGCAGCGGCCTTCTGGTGGCCAATGATATCAGTGCGGCGAGGGCGAGAGCGCTGCTGCACAACATAGAGACCTTCGGTATCGTCAACGCGGCTGTGACGAATGCGGTCCCCGCCTCCCTGGCGGAGCGCTTTCCGGGCTTTTTTGACAAGGTCCTGGTGGATGCGCCATGCTCCGGAGAGGGGATGTTCCGAAAGGACGAGGATACGGTCAAAGCCTGGAGCCCGGACAAACCGGCCCGGTGCGCGGCCGTGTCCCGCTCGATCGTGCTTTCCGCGGCGGATATGCTCCGGCCGGGCGGAATGATGCTCTATTCTACCTGCACGTTTGCGACTGAAGAGAATGAGGAAGTGATCGCACACCTTCTGAGGGAGAGACCGGAGATGGAGCTGATTCCCGTTCCGGTTCGTGAGGGCTTTGCACCGGGGATCGCACTTCCCGGCGCGGATCCGGCCGTCGCGAAGCGGTGCGTGCGCCTCTGGCCGCACCGGATCGGCGGGGAAGGGCACTTCATGGCGCTTCTTCGTAAAGCGGAGGATGCTTCCTTTGTGCCTTCCGGGACTTTTTCCCCGTCAGGGGCGGCCCGGGGCAGGTCCGGGAGCGGTTCGTCAAAGGAAGAGATTGCGCTGATCGACGGATTCTTTGAAGGGATCGGTTTTGAAGGCGGAGCCGCAGCCCTTGCAGGCCAAAGCCGGCTGAAGATCGCTTCTTCCAAGGCTTATCTGGTCCCGGAGGCGTTTCCGGAAATATCCGGGATCAGCATTCTCCGGAACGGGCTGTTCCTGGGAGAACTTAAGAAAAACCGGTTTGAGCCGTCCCAGTCGCTGGCGCTGGCGCTCGATGCGTCCCTGTGCAGCGCAAAGGTCCGCTTTAAGCCGGATGATCCGGCACTTACGCGTTACCTGAAGGGAGAAGTGCTGGAGGAAGGTATGATGGAGGGCAGGACACAGGACCTGTCTAACGGATGGAAACTGGTCTGCGTGGACGAATACCCGCTGGGATGGGGCAAGATGGCCGGCGCTCGCCTTAAGAATCACCTGCCCTGCGGATGGAGGCTTTCATGATCGAACAGTATACCGGCGGACATCTTCCTGTACCGGAGACGGAAATCGGCCGGTACCTCGGGTACGGAAAACAGGAGATGGATGCCGAAACGAAGATCCTCTGCGCAGAATGTCTGGAGAGGCTCGAAAAAACGGTATCCTACCGGGCCTGCCGCCTGAGGATCCCCATCTCTGTATCCGGAGAAGAGATCCTGCTGGCCCAGGAGAAGGTGAAGAGCCGTTCCCTCGCAAAGCATCTGGACGGAGCCTCGGAGGCGCTGCTCATGTGTGCGACTATCGGTCCGGTCTTTGACCGGGAGAGTGAACGGCTGATGCACATCTCTCCGGCCAGGGCAGTGATCTTCGGCGCGGCGGGAACGGCGGCCATTGAAGCGTGGTGCGATGAACTGTGCCGGAGATGGCAGCAGGAACTTGGCGGGGAAGGGCTTTTCCTGACAAGCCGGTTTTCACCGGGTTACGGGGACCTGGATATCTCTTTCCAGCCGGACCTTTTAAGGCTGACGGATGCGGGAAGAAAAGCCGGTGTGACCCTGACGCAGGGCGGCATGATGGTGCCGAAAAAATCCGTGTCCGCGATCATCGGTCTCAAGAAAAAAGCATGTGACGACGAGCGGACCTCCTGCGAGAATTGTGAGATGGAAGACTGCGCTTTCTGCAGAATTGACAGACCCCGGAAAGGCGGTAAAAAATGAATATACTTGAAAAGATCCGAAACGGACTGACCATCTTTGACGGCGGCATGGGAACGATGCTCCAGGCAAAAGGGCTTAAGCCCGGCGAGCTGCCGGAGACATGGAACCTTACCCATCCCGATGATGTCAGGGAGGTTCACGCCGCTTATTTCCGGGCCGGCTCCCAGGTGGTGAATGCCAACACTTTCGGGGCCAATCCGTTCAAATATGACGGGAAAGACGGACGACCGCCGCTGGATGAGATCGTCCGCGCCGGCGTGAAGCTGGCGCTTGAGGCACGCGATGAGGCTGACCGTGAAGCCGATGAACCGGGAACGCATTACGCCGCCCTCGATATAGGCCCGCTCGGAAAGATGCTCAGCCCGCTCGGGGACCTGCCTTTCAAGGAAGCCGTGGAGGCGTTTGCGAAGGTGGTCCGTGCAGGCGCAGCGGCGGGCGCCGACCTGGTCATGATCGAGACCATGAACGACAGCTATGAAACGAAGGCAGCCGTGCTGGCTGCCAAGGAGAACTGCAGCCTGCCGGTGTTTGTATCTGTGGTCTACGACGAGGGCGGAAAGCTGATGACCGGAGCGGATGTGAGAGCCATGACCGCCATGCTGGAGGGCCTGGGCGCAGACGCGATCGGCATGAACTGCTCCCTGGGACCGGCCCAGATGCTTTCTCTGGTGCCGGAGCTTTCAGCATGCTGCTCGCTGCCGGTGCTCGTAAAGCCCAATGCCGGGCTGCCGCGCTCTGAGGGCGGAAGGACCGTCTACGATGTGGGAGCGGAGGAATTCAGTTCGCTGATGCGGGAGATCGTCCGCGCAGGCGCCCATATCATCGGCGGATGCTGCGGCACCACGCCCGCCTACATTGAGGCGATGGTCAGGGCTGTGAAGGATGTGGAGCCCCTGCCGGTGACCGAAAAAGAGATCTCCATGGTATCCTCCTACACCCATGCCGTGACTTTCGGGGACAGGTGCATCCTGATCGGCGAGCGCATCAACCCCACCGGAAAGAAAAAACTCAAGCAGGCGCTGATCGCGAAAGACCTGGAGTATATCCGGAGCGAGGGCATCGGCCAGGCGGACGCCGGCGCCGATATCCTGGATGTCAATGCCGGTCTGCCCGATATTGATGAGCCGGTGATGCTTACCGAATGTGTGCGTGCCCTGCAGGAAGTCACCGACCTGCCGCTTCAGATCGACACTTCCGATCCGGCAGCCATG
This sequence comes from Lachnospiraceae bacterium UBA4348, assembly GCA_002394165.1. Classification (GTDB taxonomy): domain Bacteria; phylum Bacillota; class Clostridia; order Lachnospirales; family Lachnospiraceae; genus Merdiplasma. The sequence goes on from DGTA01000099.1 coordinate 49,921, forward strand.
GAGTCAGCCCTCAGGATCTGCAACGGAAAAGCCATGATCAACTCGGTCAACGGCAAGGAAGAAGTTCTGGACGCGGTCCTGCCGCTGGCGAAAAAATACGGCGGACTTTTAGTCTGCCTTACGCTTGATGAGCAGGGGATCCCCGAAACGGCTGAGGGCCGTCTTGCGATCGCCCGCAGAATCCTGGAGCGGGCGCAGGCGGAAGGGATCCATAAGAAAGACCTGATCTTCGATCCGCTGGCGCTGACGGTCTCTTCGGACCCGAAAGCAGCCGCGGTCACACTCGAGAGCATCCGCCTGATCCGGGAGGAACTGGGCTGCCTTACGAGCCTGGGCGTTTCCAATGTTTCCTTCGGGCTTCCCTCCAGGCCGAGCATCACCTCCGCCTTCTTTACGCTGGCGATGGACCGGGGCCTGAGCGGCGCCATCATCAACCCCTACGATCCGCAGATCATGAACGCTTATTACAGCTATGAGGTGCTCGCCGGAAGGGATGAGGGATGCGCCTCCTACATCGGAGGGGTCAGACCCCTCCAGAAAAGTGACGGCCCGGCGCCGGCTGCGCAGGCCGTTCGTGATCCCGGCGAGGAGAAGAAGGACCTGCAGGAGGCCATCGTGCGCGGGATGAAGGAGAGGGCGGCGCAGCTGGCGGCGGCCCTGCTTCCGGAGACGGATCCGCTGACCCTGATCCAGGAACACCTGGTTCCCGCCCTCGATATCGTCGGTAAGGGATTTGAGGAGAAAAGGGTCTATCTGCCCCAGCTGCTGATGAGCGCGGA
>DGTA01000134.1:0-3078 GCA_002394165.1 Lachnospiraceae bacterium UBA4348
GCGTTCCACGACCTGAAGACGAAGATCGGAAAAGAGATGGGCGAAAAGTTCGACCTTACCGATATGGAAGTGACCGACGAGGTGTTCGAATCGGAGCAGTCCAAGGTCTTTGACGAAGCCGAAAACCGGATGCATACCATCAAGGCCGTGATCGTCGCGACACTGGGAAGATAAAGAGGATGCCGATGTATCAGGACAAGGTAGTGCTGTGCGGAGCCAGTTCGTACGAGCAGAAATACTATTTCAATCAGGATTTCAGTTCCCTTCCGGAACAGGTAAAGCAGGAGCTTCAGATCATGTGCGTTCTGTTTACCGAGGATGTGGGCGGAATTCTTACGCTGGAGTTTGATGAAGACGGAAATCTTCTGTTCCGGACCGAGGCGGCTGAAGCGGATGCCCGTTTTGACGAGATTGGCAGCGCCCTGAAGATCAAGGAGCTGCAGCGGGAGAAAAAGGAGCTTTTGACGGCTCTGGAAACCTATTATCATGTGTTTTTCATGGGAGAAGACTATGACGGCGGGTCCGGAGATGAGTGAACTGCGTTCAGGCGAAGACCGGGCACGCGAGGTACGGACCGGCGGGACAGACGCCTGCGGACTCCGGATCGGCGAGGTACGGATTCCGGTTCCGGTGGTGCTGGCGCCCATGGCCGGCGTGACCGACCAGGTATTCCGCATTCTCTGCCGCGAGATGGGAGCGGGCCTTGTGGCCACCGAGATGGTCAGCGCCAAGGCGATCACCTATCACAACAAAAATACAGAGTCCCTGATGGTGACCTGTGAAGAAGAACGTCCGGTTTCGCTGCAGCTTTTCGGCAGCGAGCCGGACGTGATGGCGGAAGCGGCGGCGATGATCGAGAGCCGCCCTTTTGATGTCCTGGACATTAATATGGGCTGTCCGGTACCGAAAATTGTAAACAACGGGGAGGGCTCGGCCCTTCTGCCCCAGCCTGAGCTTGCGTGGGAGATCGTGCGCCGGGTAGCCGGGGCTGTCAGGAAGCCTGTGACGGTGAAGATGCGGATCGGTTTCGAAAACCGGCCGGTGGATATTGTGCGTTTTGCACAGGGACTTGAGGAGGCCGGGGCGGCTGCCATCGCGGTGCACGGACGCAGCCGGCAGCAGTATTATTCCGGCAAGGCCGACTGGGACGCCATCCGCCGGATAAAGGAGAGCGTAAAGATCCCGGTGATCGGGAACGGGGACGTGGACAGCGGAGAAGCAGCGGTCCGCATGATGGAGGAGACCGGATGCGACGCCGTGATGATCGGCCGGGCGGCAAGGGGAAATCCCTGGATCTTCCGGGAGGTGCGGGAAGCGCTTAACAGAAAGGGCGGATACGGAACCAGGCCGTCGGCGGAAGAGGTGCGCAGCATGATCCTTCGCCACGCGCGGATGCTGTCGGAGCTGAAGGGCGAGCGTACCGCCATGCGGGAAATGCGCAAGCATATCGCCTGGTATACGGCGGGTATGCCCCACAGCGCGGCGCTTCGGAGAGCGGCCAATACGGTCGAAACCCTGGCGGATATCGAGAAAATAATTGACAACGGAAGGTTGTAAATATATAATTTGTAATTACTGTATCAATGTGTGCCGGGGCTTTTTAAGCGCCGGCTATCACTGGGTACAGGGGCAGCTTTTCCCGCAGAATACCCGGGGACAGAAATACAAGATGAAGGTTTGCGGCAGGGTATTGGACGTTCAGGCCGCAAAAGGGGTGTTGTATCATGGAAGAAAAAAAGAACATTCTGACCTATGCCGGATTAAAAGCTCTGGAGGAAGAACTCCATGACCTGAAGGTCAACAGGCGTAAGGAAATAGCAGGCAAGATCAAGGAAGCAAGAGAGCAGGGCGACCTTTCGGAAAACGCCGAGTACGATGCGGCCAAGGACGAGCAGCGCGACATCGAGGCCCGGATCGAAGAGATCGAGAAGATCCTCAAGAACGTGGAAGTCGTGGATGAGACCGAGGTGGATAACACCAAGATCAACATCGGCTGCAAGGTCAAGCTGTTTGATTATGAATTTGACGAAGAAATCGAGCTGAAGATCGTGGGTTCCTCCGAGGCCAACAGCCTGGAAGGAAAGATCTCCAACGAGTCGCCCGTGGGCAGGGGCCTTATTGGCGCCAGCATCGGCGAGGACGTTGTGGTGGATACCCCGGCCGGCCAGGTAAAATATAAGGTTCTGGGAATCGAAAGAAATATCTGATGATATCCGGGACGGATCCGCGAAAATGCGTAGGATCCGCGATATCATCGGGCAATCGGGAGGGAAAGTAAGTGTCAGAAGTACAGGTGCAGGAAAACCAGCGGAACCAGCAGAAAAAGCAGCAGCCTCAGGAGCAGGATCTGAATCAGGTCCTGAAGGTACGCCGCGAAAAGCTTGCAGAGCTGCAGGCAGCCGGAAACGATCCGTTCCAGATCGTAAAATACGACGTTACTCATCACAGCCAGGAGATCCGGGACGGCTTTGAGGCGCTCGACGGAACGACTGTACGGGTGGCGGGCCGCATGATGTCCAAACGCGTCATGGGTAAGGCTTCGTTCTGCCATGTGCAGGATCTGAAGGGAACGATCCAGGCGTACGTGGCAAAGGACGCAGTTGGCGAGGAGCCCTATAAGGCGTTCAAAAAGCTGGACGTGGGCGATATTATCGGCGTTGAGGGTACGGTTTTCCGTACAAAGACCGGTGAGATCAGCATTCATGCATCTGTCATTACGCTGCTTTCCAAGAGCCTGCAGGTTCTTCCGGAGAAGTATCACGGTCTGACCAATACGGACCTGCGTTATCGTCAGCGGTATGTCGACCTGATCATGAATCCGGAAGCAAAGGAAGTATTTGTAAAGCGTTCCCAGATCATTGCCGCCATCCGTGAGTTCCTGGCAGGCCAGGGCTTTATGGAGGTGGAGACGCCCATGCTGGTATCCAACGCCGGCGGCGCCGCGGCAAGACCCTTCGAAACGCACTTTAACGCGCTGGACGAAGATCTGAAGCTGCGCATTTCGCTGGAGCTGTATCTGAAGCGGCTCATCGTTGGCGGAATGGAGCGCGTTTACGAGATCGGCCGCGTGTTCCGCAA
>DGTA01000134.1:3199-3650 GCA_002394165.1 Lachnospiraceae bacterium UBA4348
CTTTATCAGGCCTACACCGATTATTATGGAATGATGGATCTGACGGAAAATCTTTACCGTACCGTCGCACAGAAGGTTCTGGGCACCACGAAGATCGTATATAACGGCGTCGAGATGGATCTGGGCAAGCCGTTCGAGCGGATCACCATGGTGGATGCGGTAAAGAAATACACAGGTGTTGATTTTAATGAGATCCATTCGCTGGAAGAAGCCCGGGCCGTTGCAAAGGAGCATAACGTAGCATTTGAGGAGCGCCATAAGAAGGGCGACATTCTGAACCTGTTCTTTGAGGAGTTTGTCGAAGAACACCTGGTGCAGCCCACCTTCCTGATGGATCATCCGATCGAAATTTCGCCTCTGACCAAGAGAAAGCCGGATAACCCTGATTATGTCGAGAGATTCGAGTTCTTTATGAATGGCTGGGAAATGGCCAACGCCTATTCCGAGCTGA
>DGTA01000097.1:0-700 GCA_002394165.1 Lachnospiraceae bacterium UBA4348
CAGATGGACGGCGCTATCCTCGTTGTTGCCGCTACCGACGGTGTTATGGCTCAGACAAAAGAGCATATCCTTCTTTCCCGTCAGGTTGGTGTTCCCTACATCGTAGTCTTCATGAACAAGTGCGACATGGTCGATGACGAAGAGCTCCTTGAGCTGGTCGACATGGAGATCCGTGACCTCCTGAACGAGTACGAGTTCCCGGGCGATGACACACCGATCATCCAGGGCAGCGCTCTTCTGGCACTTCAGGATGAGGATTCCTCTGGTCCGTGGTGCGATAAGATCATGGAACTGATGGATGCTGTTGATGAGTGGATCCCGGATCCGCAGCGTGCTACCGATCAGCCGTTCCTTATGCCGGTTGAGGACGTATTCACCATCACTGGCCGTGGTACGGTTGCTACCGGCCGTGTTGAGCGTGGTACCCTTCATCTGAATGAGGAAGTTGAGATCGTCGGTATCAAGGAAGAGCCGCAGAAGACGACTGTTACCGGTATCGAGATGTTCCGTAAGCTCCTTGACGAGGCTCAGGCTGGTGACAACATCGGTGCTCTGCTTCGTGGTATCAAGAGAGAAGAGATCCAGCGTGGACAGGTTCTGGTTAAACCCGGCAGCGTTAAATGCCATTCCAAATTCAACGCTCAGGTTTACGTTCTGACCAAAGATGAAGGTGGACGTCATACTCCGTTCTTCAACAACT
>DGTA01000097.1:822-7151 GCA_002394165.1 Lachnospiraceae bacterium UBA4348
AGATGTGCATGCCCGGCGACAACGTTGAGATGACCATCGAGCTGATCCATCCGGTAGCTATGGAGCAGGGTCTTACCTTCGCTATCCGTGAAGGCGGACGTACCGTAGGTTCAGGCCGTGTTACTTCCATCATCGAGTAATCGGGAAGTATTAACTGAAATCGTATAATAAAGAGCTGCCGTACTTTTGTGCGGCGGCTTTTTTGATTTGCCGGACGGAAAAGATGCCGTAAGCCGTTAGGGAGGAAAGGGGGTCCGCATGACCATGAAGAGGCTTTTGAAACGAAAAAGTTTTTGGCTGTACGCCGTGATGCTCACCGTCATCTGTTCACTGACGGGTTTCGCCGGCGAAACCCTTTCCTGGGATCCGGACTGGCAATGGGCATCCAATTCGATGATACACGATTCGGAGACGGTGTTATATCACGCGCCTGATCCGGACGGCATTGTCATCTGTGTCAACGCCGGTCACGGAACATCAGGAGGAGAATCGGTCCAGACGCTTTCACACCCCGACGGAACCGGGAAGGTAACGGGGGGAACCAACGCGGAGGGAGCAGCATACAGCATGGCCATCTCTTCGGGCATGCAGTTCCTCGACGGGACCGCGGAGCGGGACGCCAATCTCCAGGCTGCGATGATCCTGAAGGAGAAGCTGCTGGAAAATGGTTATGACGTGCTGATGATCCGGGAGAGCGAGGATGTGCGCCTCGACAATATCGCCCGGGTATGCTTTGCCAACGCCTATGCGGATGCTCATCTGGCCCTTCACTACGATTCGACCGATTTCGACAAGGGCTTCTATTATATGGGCGTGCCGTCGGTTGAATCTTATCGTTCCATGTATCCGGTCAGCGAGTTCTGGCCATGGCACGAAGCACTGGGACAGGCTCTGGTCGGAGCCGTTCAGCGGCACGGACTGAAGGTGTTTGAAGGCGGCCGGCTGGAGACGGATCTGACCCAGACCTCGTATTCCACGATCCCGTCCGTCGATATCGAACTGGGGGATAAGGCATCGGATCATTCGGCGGCGGCCCAGGAGCTTATCGCAGACGCGATCGTGGACGGATTGAATGATTTCTTCGCTGACAGAAGGTGACAAATACGCGCAACACTCTTATAATAACAGTTGGAGTGTTATGAACTGTTTGTTCGGGGGCGGAGTCATAAAAATGGAAAAGAAGAGGCAGATTCAAAAAAGAAGACGCAGAGGAAAAATAAAACCGCCACATCAGGTGAGGCAGGAGCAGATCCTGATCCGGCTCGGGATCGGACTGGCGGCCCTTCTGGTGCTGATCGGGCTGATCACCCTGATCGTGCGGCTGCTTGGCCGTCCGAAGAAAAAGGCGCCGGTGGCCGAGCAGCCTGTCACGGAGGAGCTTGTGGAGGAGACCGAGGCGCTTATCGACGGGAAGCCCATCCCGCAGAAGGTCGCGTTTAATCCCCATGCGGTGACCAGGACTGAGCCCGATGTGATGATGAACTATACCAATATCAGTGTCAATGAACAGGTCCTCGAGAACAATGCCGATTACAAAGCCTGGTATGACTTTGATTTCGGAGGAGACGGCACCTATTCGGACGTTGACGGCATCATCACCTTCCGCGGAAACAACTTCCGCTGCAGGCCCCAGTGGGGAACGGCGGACATGACCCAGAATAAACTGGAGACCCTGTACAGCCTCCAGACCGGGAGCCTCGGCTACGGCGACGCCGTCTGGACCGGCAGCGGCTGGACGGGACAGCCCCTGATGGAGCGCTGGCCCAAGAGCATGCGCGCCCATATGAACATGTATGACTGGGCCAAACAGAAGGATGACCTGATGGAGGTGATCTATGCCTGCATGGACGGGTACATCTACTTCTTTGAGCTGGAGACCGGCGAAAAGACCCGCGACCCGATGTATGTGGGCTGGACGTTCAAAGGCGCAGGCGCCCTGGATCCCAGAGGATACCCGATCCTCTATGTGGGTTCCGGATACAACAGCGACAGCGGTATCTCCCGTGTCTTCATCATCAACCTGCTGGACTGCTCGGTCATGTACACCTTCGGGAATGCCGATCCCTTCTCCTTAAGGGGCCAGCTCAGCTTCTTCGATTCATCGGCTCTCGTGGATGCGCAGTCGGATACCCTCATCTATCCGGGCGAAAACGGGATCCTGTATCTCATTCACCTGAACACAAAGTACGATGAGGCCGCCGGAACCGTTTCGATCGATCCTGACCAGACCGTCAGGTGGCGTTACTGGGGATTCCGCTCGAGCGCAGAGAATTTCTGGGTCGGCATGGAAGACAGCGCGGCCATCTACGAGCACTATATGTTCATCGCGGACAACGGCGGTCATATGATGTGCCTTGACCTGAATACCCTGCAGCTGGTGTGGGTGCAGGATATCCTCGACGACTCGAACTCCACCCCGGTCCTTTCCGTGGAGAACGATCATCTGTATCTGTATGTTAGCACGTCCTTCCGGCTCGGCTGGCGAAGCAGCTCTACGGCCACGGTCCCGGTCTTCAAGATCGATGCCGAGACCGGCGAGATCATCTGGCAGACAGATTATACCTGTTCAACGGATGACGGCGTCTCAGGCGGCGTGCAGTCTACGATCGCGCTGGGCGAGAACAGCCTGGAGGATTACATTTACGTAACCGTGGCCAAAACGGGATCCGATCCCTATAACGGCGTGCTGGCCTGCCTTGACAAGCGCACCGGCGCCAGGTACTGGGAGCATGAGACGTACTACGCATGGTCTTCGCCGGTCTGTGTGTACACTCCGACAGGAGAGGGCAGGGTCATCTACTTCAACTGTGCGGGCAACATGTATCTGATGGACGGCGTTACCGGCAAGGAGCTGGACAAGCTCTCGATCAGCGAAGGGGCGATCGAGGCTTCCCCGGCCGTCTACAATGATTATGTGGTGATCGGAACCAGGGACTGCCACATCTGGGGGATCAGGATCAAGTAAATAGTTATGATCAGAAAGATAAAGATGTTATTTACACGCAGATCTTTCGGGCAGACAGCCGCTCTGGCGGCGGCTGCCCTTTTTGCGCTGCTGTTTTCGGCGACGGAGGCGATGGCTGCCTGGTATGGGGATGATCCCGCGGTGTTCATTCTGGAAAAGATGGAGAACAACTGCTTTGCGAGTCTGTGGGAAGATGAGGACGCGGCCTTTTTCGGAGAGGTGCCGGATGTGGATTTTGCTGTCCTGAGCCTGCGATTCGATGAAAAAGAGCGCATCTGGGGCGGAGACTATGAGATCACGGACAATGAGGTGACGATCACCGATGCCGTCACAGGGGAACAGGTCAGCTTCTTTGTCGGACATGACGAGGAGAGTCCCTTCGTGATCACCATCCCGGCCGGGACGGCGGGGGCGGAGGAAACGCAGGATTTCGCCATGTGGGCAGCTCCCGCTGAACTGCTCGCCGCGGCCGCGGAGCGCAGCGAAGACTACCGGGACCTGCCGATGGCTTCGCACCGGGACCTTCCCGGCTTCGAGATCCTCTCCCTTTACAGGGAGTACCCGCTCTATGTCCTGTTGTCTTTTATTGATCAGGCATGGGAACGCCGGGAGAGCAACGGGGCGGACTTTGTCTACGCCCTGAGCGAAAACCGGGAATTTGCCTGCAAGATCGAGATGGATCCGGAGGGCACGGTCACCGTCCGGGCCGGTCTTACCCGGTCGATCACGAAGCCGGAGGGCATGATGCTGAAGACAGACGCCCTTATTCCGGGCCAGCTCATGCTCTACACGGACAGCTATATCGATTACATCACAGGGGCCTATGAGTGAAAACAGGTATTGGCGCTCCTTAAAACCTGTGCTATAATGCTCTGTAAATGCCAACTCCTTCCTTAACAGGATTTATATATATTATGAGAAAAGACAAGGGGGATCTTTATGATGATGAGACGGTGGAAAGACGCCGGCTCTACCTCAGGCGCGATGAAGAAGGCGGTGAGGACGAATATCTGAGGATCCAGAACAGAAGAAAAAGATATCCTAAAAAGAAGATCAATCCCAAGGCAGTCATGATAATGGTCACGATCCTGGCGGCGATGGCACTTTTTATTGTCATCTGGCAGGAGAGCAAGCCCGTTATCGATGACCTGGTGCTCAGGATCTACGGAGCTCCTGAGAGCATTCGGGAGTTTGTCGTCAAATATCCCGAAGCCAGAGAGTATGTCAGGGACTATCGCCGATACAAAGACAATACGCTTTCCGTGAGCGTTGCCGGTGAGGTGGAAGAGGGGACGATCCCTCTGTTTATCCAGTGGGATCCCCGCTGGGGATACCGTACCTACGGCAGTGATTATTTCGGCATCACCGGATGCGGGCCGACAAGCCTGTCCATGGTGGTCTGCGGCCTGACCGGCCAGACACAGTACGATCCGTTCACCGTCTCCGAGTGGGCGATGAAAAAGGGCTATTATGTGGATGGGGTCGGTTCGAGCTGGGATATGATGGAAAGCGGCGCGAAGGAGCTTGGCCTTAAGGTTGATGCTCTCGGGGATGATATCGACCGGATGGTCGATGCGCTCGAAAAGGGCAAGTGTGTCATCTGCTCAGTTTCTGAGGGTGACTTTACCTACGTGGGTCATTTCATCGTATTGACGAGTATCGATAATGACGGCAGGATCCATCTCAACGATCCCAACAGCCGCATGAACAGCTCGCGCGCATGGTCGCTCGGGCGCCTGAGAAAGCAGATCGTCAGCATGTGGGCTTATGAGAAAGCCCCGGGAGCCGGGAAAAAGAAAGCCGGCAAAGACGACAGAAGTTCTGAGCCTGAAAGCGAGGAGCTTTCGGAGACAGAGACAGAGAAAATCGAATAAAAGAGATCTTTCATATGACTGACGGAAACGGCTCATCATGCCGGGCAGGTGAAACTGCAGGGGAGTATGATATAAGGATCAGGAAAGAAGGCCGACCGTCTGGGCACAGTATTTTGTGCGGGCGGACTGGCCTTTTCTATATTAAAGACGCAGCCCAACCAAGTTTCGAGAGGAGAGAACATGAAAAAAAGAGCATTATCAGAGGCACTTTCAGCGGGGTCCTATCCTGGCCGGGGAATCGTGATCGGCAGGAGTGAGGACGGTACGCAGGCGGTAACGGCCTACTTCATCATGGGCCGGAGCACAAACAGCCGCAACCGGATATTCGTGGAAGATGGCGAAGGGATCCGGACACAGGCATTCGATCCGTCCAAGATGGTGGATCCGAGCCTGATCATCTACGCCCCGGTGCGTGTTCTGGATGAACATCTGATCGTGACAAACGGAGACCAGACCGATACGATCTTCGAGGGGATCAAGAGCGGACTGACCTTTGAGCAGGCTCTGCGCAGCCGGGAGTTTGAGCCGGATGCACCCAACTACACGCCCAGGATCTCCGGCATCCTTACTTTCGGGGAAGGTGATTTCTCCTATCAGATGTCCATCCTGAAATCTCTTGACGGCGATCCGGCCGTGTGCTGCCGGAATACGTTCTCCTATGATAATCCGCCGGCAGGCGAGGGATGCTTTATCCACACCTATGCGCGCAATGAGGAGCCGCTGCCGAGCTTCGAGGGAGAACCGGAGAGGGTGACGATCGAGGGCGATATCGACAGCTTTACCAGCAGTGTCTGGGAGAGCCTCGATCCGGACAATAAAGTCTCCCTCTTTGTGCGCTTCACCGATCTTGCGTCCGGAAAGAGCGAGACCAGGATCGTAAACAAGAACCAGTAAAAGGGAAATCATAAGGAGAGAAGAATGAACGAGATTCAGTTAAAGTACGGATGCAACCCTAACCAGAAACCCTCCCGGATCTTCATGGAAGACGGATCCAACCTGCCGGTGACCGTCCTGAACGGAAAGCCGGGCTACATCAATTTCCTGGACGCCTTCAACGGATGGCAGTTGGTGAAGGAGCTGAAGGAAGCCACAGGCCTTCCGGCAGCCACCTCCTTTAAGCATGTCTCCCCGGCCGGAGCCGCGGTGGGACGTCCGCTCACGGATACCCTGAAAAAGATCTACTGGGTCGACGAGACCGCTGAGCTTTCCCCCATCGCCTGTGCCTATGCCAGAGCCAGGGGCGCGGACAGGATGTCCTCCTTCGGTGATTTCATCGCCCTCTCGGATGTGTGTGATGTGGATACGGCTCTTCTTATTAAGAAGGAAGTGTCGGACGGTATCATCGCTCCGGGCTATGAGCCTGAGGCTCTGGAGATCTTAAAGTCCAAGAAGAAGGGAAACTACAATGTGATCGAGATCGATCCCGGTTATGTGCCTGCTCCGCTGGAGCGCAAGCAGGTGTACGGGATCACCTTCGAGCAGGGAAGAAA
>DGTA01000103.1 GCA_002394165.1 Lachnospiraceae bacterium UBA4348
TCGCGGCGTCCGGGTTCGTTCCCTTCGAGTCGTTGTAATAAACAACGCCGCGTTTCTCCGCCACATACTCGATCCGGTGCTCCACCGCTGTAAACGAGCGCAGCACCGCGCGGATCTCCTCGATGGGTACGCCGACGGCGCCGGTCATCGCGACAGCCGTCATCACGTTCTCATAATTATGCCGTCCCGGAAGAAGGAGTTCCTTGACGCGGATCACTTCGGTCTCTTCCCCGTTTCTTCTCCAGATGATCCTGTCCTTCCGGATAAAGAGTCCCTCCTCCAGCTCATTAAGGGAGCTGAAGAAGATCACCTTTGCCTTTACCCGCGGTGCGAAATCCCGCAGGACCGGGTCCTCGTAGTTGAGCACGCAGAAATCTTCCTCTGTCTGGTTTCGGCAGATCTCTTCCTTGACCCTGATATATTCTTCCAGCGTATGATGCCGGTTCAGATGATCCGGTGTAATATTGGTGATCGCACTTGCCTTTGGATGGAACGTATCGATCGTCTCGAGCTGGAAGCTGCTGATCTCGGCCACGACCGCCGAATGCTCGGTGGTGTCCAGGGCCGCTCCCGTGTAGGCGGTACCGATATTGCCGACCACGAACACCTCGTCGGTGCGGGGCTTAGTCCCCTTCGTGGCGTGATAGCGCATGATCTCGCCCACCAGCGTCGTGGTCGTTGTCTTCCCGTTCGTGCCCGTGATCGCCAGGACCATGCCCCGGCCGCACTGGTAAGCCAGCTCCACTTCACCCCAGATCGGGATCCCCGCACTTCGGATCATCTCCACCTGCGGGATATCGCAGGGAACGCCGGGGGAAAGGACCGCCAGGTCCACTCCTTTTAAGACATCCCCGGTCATCTCTCCGATCACGACCTCTGCCTTCGTCCCATCCTGGAACTTGGCAAGCACATCTTTTTCTGTCAGTTTACCGTTTCCTTCATAGACGACAGGAAGCGCGCCGACCTGTTCAAGAAGCCTGGCGGATCCAATTCCGCTGATACCCGCTCCATAGACCAGTACACGTTTTCCCTTCAGATCCATTTCGGCTTGATCCTCCTGTTCTGTTACTTTTTTATCTTCACATGGCCGCCCAGGAGATCACACTCATAAAGAGGGTGACCAGGGCAAAAAGAACCACGATCCTCGTCTCCGACCATTTAAAACCGGTCCATCCGCCCAGCTCCAGGTGATGATGGAAGGGGGACATCTTAAAGATACGCTTTCCGCCTGTTTTTTTAAAGTAGGTCACCTGGATCATTACCGAAAGAACTTCGATCAGGTAGATCACTCCGAACAGCAGAATGAACAGCGGCATCTGCAGAAGATACGCGCAGGCCGCCACAAAACCGCCCAGGGCGAGCGATCCGGTGTCTCCCATGAATACTCTGGCCGGATAGGCGTTGTGAATGAGGAATCCGCCCAGCGCGCCGATCATGCCCGCGCAGGCCGGTTCAAGACCGCCGCCCAGTCTGGCCGAGGCCGCGAAGAGAAAACCTGCCGCGACCATCGTCACCGTGGAGGCAAGTCCGTCCAGTCCGTCCGTAAAGTTGACTCCGTTGACCGTTCCGATGACCGCAAAGAATGCCAGCGGGGTCGCCGCGATCCTGACAGCCATTCCTTCCAGCTTCTTTCCGCCGGTGAAGGGCAGGATCACTTCCAGGCACTCCGGCCTGACCATCCACAGGTAGACCACGAAAACCGCCGTCAGTGCGATCATCCCCACCATCTTCTGGCGGGGCATCAGGCCGTCGGACCTTTTCAGCACGACCTTGAGGTAATCGTCGATAAAGCCGATGATCCCGAAGCCCAGTGTCATAAAGAGCACCGGCACCGTCTGCGGATACTTCCCGATCACGAAAAGCTGTGAGACCAGGAAAGCGCACAGGATCATGATACCGCCCATGGTGGGCGTCCCGGCCTTCTCCAGATGTGACTTGACGCCTTCCACACGCTCTGTCTGGCGCACCTTCAGCTTTCTCAGATAAGAGATCAGGAAAGGCGCAATGAGCAGACAGGCGGCAAAGGCCGAAAACAGACATAAAATGGTTAAGGTATTCATAAATCAGGCTCCTGTGACAGGGCATCCTCCCCGGCCAGATCCTCGTCGGTCACGCCGGCCCAGGTCGTCGCGTCATCTCCCGTATCCGACGCTTCGGGCGGAGAGGCGATGTCCGGATTATCCGCTACCGGATCCGGTCTGGTTCCCTGTTCATACAATGTCACTTCGATCATATTGAGATAACCGTCGATCACCGTGCCCTCGGCCGTCATATGGGCGCCCTCGATGGCATTGCCGGCGGTATCCACTACATTTCCGTCCAGGTCTACGTAACAGTCGTTGTGCAGGACGCCGTAGCTGTCAAAGGCCTGGAAAAGATCTGAATTCTTGCGGCTTCTCGTCCCATTGTCCGTGACGATGTCTTTCTCGGTCAGCCCCAGTCTCTGGAGCAGATCCGGCGTCACTTCTTCGGTCGGGTACAGTCCCATCGCCGGGAAAAGCTCGGTGGCGATCTGCCTGAAAAGGACCTGCGGATACGAACTGTCCGCCTGGTTATCGACGTTGGGTTCGTCGACAACAATATACATGACGACCTTCGGGTCGTCCATCGGGCATGCACCGATGAAGGATACGAGGTACTTGCCCTTGTCACGTTTTCCGGTCGATGCGTCGATCTTCTCAGCCGTACCGGTCTTTCCTCCGGTCAGGTAACCCGGTACCTGTGATTTCTGACCGGTACCCTTCTGGACCGCCGTCGTCAGGTACTGGCGAAGAAGGGCTGATACCTGGGATGAGATCGGCTGGCGCAGCACCAGCGGATCCACCGTCTTGATGAGCGTCCCGTCCGGGGCGATCACCTTCTCCAGCACATGAGGCTGGTAATACCGGCCTCCGTTGATGACAGCCGAGAATGCCGCGATCTCCTGGATCATCGAGCAGGTGAAGCCCTGTCCGAAGGTACAGGTGGCCAGCTCAACCTCATGCATGGAGGTGCTGGAATAAACGACTCCGGGTGATTCGTTGGGAAGATCGATGCCTGTGAGGCTCCCGAAATTGAACCCCTGCTGGTAAGCACAGAAGGGTTTGATTCCCAGCTTCATGCCGATCTGCATCAGGGCGTCGTTGCAGGAATTGACGATGGCGTATTCCAGGGTCTCCTCCCCGTGGCCGTAGATGTTGTCGCAGCGGATGGTCGTGTCCGTGATGAACTCGCTGCCGTCGCAGTAGAAGGTATCTCCGTCCTTGACCGCGCCGGTCTCCAGGGCGGCGGCCACGGTCACCGGTTTGAACACTGATCCGGGTTCATAGCCGACAGATACGCAGAAATTGCTCCACATCTTGTTGAGCTCTTCCGTATACTCTTCATCCGACATGGTACGCGCTTCCGCACCGGTGTGATATTCACCGAAATCCGTCGGATCATTCAGATTATACGAAGAATTGGTCGCCATGGCCAGAATCGCTCCGCTGTTCGGATCCATCACAACCACACCGACATTTTCGGCACCCTTTCCATGGTGCTCTTTGTCCCCGTACGCGGCATCGAAATCCCGGATCTTCGACTCAACGATCTCCTGGTAATTCATGTCCAGCGTCAGGGCCAGTGTATTGCCGTGTTCCGGCTCTATCGTTGTCTTTTCAAATTCAGAGTCATCATTCAGGTACCCGTAGGTCCGGCCGTTCACCCCGGAAAGGAGGCTGTCGTAATAGAGCTCCGTCCCGGTAATGCCGTCCCCCAGGTCGTTGGAAAAACCGATCACCTGGGACGCAAGGCTGTCATAGGGATAATTCCTTTTATATCCCTGCTCAAACCAGACGCCGCGGACCTGTTTTCTCTCAAGGATCTGCTCGTCGCTCAGGTTCTCCTGATCCGAAGCGGAGGTGTAGGCCTCAAAGGCTCTCTTCTGCTCCTCGGAGACCATCTTGGCCAGGATCTGGTACTGGCTGTCTTTGGTCTTTTCATCTGCCAGAAGAGACCGGATCTTTTCCTCATCCAGCTCAAAATAACTGACCAGCGCACGGATGGTCGGCTCCACGAATTTAGGATCGCTGTTGCAGTACCTGCAGTCCAGGATCACATTATAGACCAGATCACTCTTGGCAAGAATAATCCCGTTCCTGTCCATAATTTCCCCACGGCGGAACGGGATCGTCTGCGAATCATAATTCTGCTGGGACAGGACCCGGCGGGCATACTTGTTCCCACTGGTCATGGTGATGATTGTGATCCTGCCCAGCAGCACGGCCAGGCCGATAAAAACGATCACAAACAGCCATACCAGCCTTCTGTCCATTTTGCGGGTATAGTGCCGTATCCTCTTGCGTTTGTTTCCGGATGCCAAAACTACTCCTGTTAATCAGGCACGGCCCGGAACTGTCTCACATAATCGTTGTCAGGGACCTCGTACGTCACGATCTGATCCGATGTTTTGTAGACCATTCCGAGGCTGCCGATCGCTCTCTCTTTGATCTCCTCCAGATCCACCGAAGAGACCACCCTGTTGTACTCGGTATCATTGCTGATCTTGAGTGTGCACAGCTGGGTCTCCAGCCGGGTGGACGTCTTCTGCAGAGTGGTGTAGGACGCCTGCAGTTTCAGATAATTAACGCAAACAGCCACACAGATCACGGCCGCCAGCGTCAGAAATACAACATATCCAAGGTTCATTTGAAGCGCCCTGGCTCTCGCAGCCGCCACTTCCGGGCTCAGCTTTCTGCCGGTCTCCTCCCAGGCAGCCCTGCTGCGCGCAGTGTTTCCCTCGACCATAACGAGCGACACGTCCGGACCCCCTCCGGCAATACTGCTGCGCCAGTCTTTTTCTCTTACCCTTGCCATATCAAAAAACTCCCGCTCTCAGTTACCAATTTCCCCTGTGTGCCTTTCAAACACCCGCAGCTTTGCGCTGGCCGCCCGGCTGTTCCCTTCCAGCTCGGACGCAGACGGTGTGATCGGCTTTCTGGTGATCACTTTTCCCTTCGGTTTCTTCCCGCACACACATACCGGGAAGTCCTTCGGACAGGTGCAGGGATTCTCATTCCTTCGGAATGCCTCCTTGACGATCCTGTCCTCCAGTGAATGAAACGAGATCACGCACAGACGGCCTCCTTCCCCAAGGAGACCGATCATATCATCAAGAGATGACTCGAGAACATCCAGCTCCCGGTTCACCTCGATCCTGATCGCCTGAAAAGTCCTTTTGGCCGGGTGCCCCCCCACAGCCCTTACCCGGGCCGGGATCGCGGCCTTGATTATCTGAATTAACTCCCCACTCGTCTCGATCGTATGCTCAGTTCTTGCACTCACGATATGCTTGGCGATGTTCTTCGCAAACCTGTCTTCCCCATAGTCTCTGATGATGCGGTAAAGCTCCATCTCGCTATACAGATTTACAACATCCCTCGCACATAAGGACTGCCTCTGGTCCATTCGCATGTCCAGCGGCGCATCCTCCCTGTAAGTGAACCCGCGGCCGGCGTCGTCAAGCTGATAAGAGGAGACCCCCAGGTCCAAAATGACTCCATCAACTGATGAGATTTCAAGCTTTGCCAACACATCCTTCATCGAGCAGTAGTTACTCCGCACGATGGTGACCCTGTCGGCATATGTTTCCAGTCGTTTTCCCGCGGCGGCAATGGCAGCCGCATCCTGATCGATCCCGATCAGCCTTCCTTTGTCTGACAGACGGCGGCATATCTCGAAAGAATGTCCGCCTCCGCCCAGTGTCCCGTCAACGTAAATTCCATCCGGCCTGATCTTCAGGTTTTCGATACATTCCTCCAGAAGCACAGACTTATGCATAAACTCCATAAAGATCACTCCTTAGATGTTGAGCCCAAGCTGCGCCATCTGTTCGGCGATATCATCCATATCGCCCTCGGCATTGTACTGTGACCATCTGGCTTTATCCCAGATTTCCACTCTGTTGATCATTCCGGTTACAACTACATCTTTATCAAGACCGGCAAATTCTCTCAGCGTTGCCGGTAAGAGAACTCTCCCCTGCCGGTCCAGCTCACAGGTCTGTGCACCTGCGACAAAGAAACGCGTGAATCTCCTGGCGTTGCTCTGCGTAAGCGGTAATTCACGGAGTTTTTCTTCGAATGCCTGCCATTCTCCGATAGGGAAAACAAACAGACAGCCATCCAATCCCCTGGTAACTTTAAATTCGTCACCCAGTTCATCCCTGAACCTGGTCGGGATTATCAGCCTGCCCTTGGAGTCCACTGTATGATTTGACTCACCATTGAACATCCCGTCTGCCTCCGATGCGGTCAGAGGTGATCTCCCATCCTGAGCAAATCTCATGGGATGATCCATCACTTTTTAACCACATTCCACCACTTTTCACCACCTACGCTCCTATCATAAAACATCAGGTGGGAAAGTTCAAGTAGAAATGAAAAAAAGATGACAGGGGGCCCGCCCCTGTCATCTCAGGATTTCGAAAACATCATCTCCATATCCGTCCCGGATATGTACTTGGGATTGCTCATATTCCATTCTCTCAGGTCCGTCACCACCTGATGGTAAAGCGCCTGGCCTCCGTGCACGATATCGTAGGTCCTCGCATCGTTCTTGGCCTCCAGGTGCCTGCCGAAGCTGCAGTTTAAAACGTCCTCCGGCCCGTAGCTTTCCAGCTCTCCGTCAGGCCAGAACAGGTACATCCTCGGCAGCTTGATATCCTCCACCCCGCAGCGCTCCAGGATCTTCACCCCGACCTGTTCGTAGCAGGTGAACACATGGCTGTAGCGCCACACCGTGCGGGTGAAATCGGAGACCCTGAACTGGCCGAGCCAGTTCTCGTCCATCATGCCGTCCTCCGTCTCCTTCGAGACGATCAGCACGATCGGGAAAACGCAGGCCGGGTCTTCGATGGCCGATACGATCTGGCCGATCTGGTCTTCCCGGACGATCCTCCGGCGGTTGAAGCACGGGATGCCGCTGTGGATGCCCACCGTATCCACAAGCTGTTTGTAAAAGCCCGGATAACTGAAAAAGCTGGGCAGGTTCTCGCGGATCATGTTGTCTCTCTCTGCCTGGGCATATCCGTTCCGGACAGAGAGCACCACCCGGCCCTCGTTATCGGGTAGCAGGGAGGCTTCTGAATACCAGATCCGTCCCGCTTCATCCGTATCCACGTGACGGACCTTCATCCGGAAGATCCGCTTCTCCCAGTCAGTCTCCACAGCTGCGTGGTAGCCCGCAATGTCCAGTTCCATGCCTCCCGCCTGGCGGGGCATGTCCCCGAAGATCGGCTCATAGCGCTGCACACACCACTGGTAGATGGTCTCCACGCTGCGCCGGAAGATCACTTCCTGTGCGGGGTTCTCCTCTTTGAGCCTGCTGCCGTCGACCACACAGGTCATCCTGAACACATCATGGTTTGACAGCGGCTGCAGCTGATAGTGGCGGGATTCAGCCAGGCTCTCCTCACGCCCGTCATTGAATACGTCAAGCTCCCTGAAGACGGCCGTCAGCTCGGGGTGATGGAAGATACCCTCATTGAGCAGGGCGATGACCGTGTTGACGTTGATCGGGATGCGCCTTGTCTTTTTCAGGAACAGACCGATCAGCGCCGGCTTGCTCGTCTTGAAGATCCGCTTCGCGATGCTGTCGACAGTGGTCTTCTGGTCCTCGTCCAGGATCTGCACCACCCTCGGATACATGGGCGTGGTGTCCATCTTGATCCTGAAATGGCTCCGGATCATATCCGTCCAGTTGCCCGATTTATACAGCTCATGTCCCAGGTCCTCAAACAGGGAGACCATGGATTTGTCACAAAGCTCAAGGGTTGCCAGGATGCTGTTGAAGAACCTGGAAAATCCGGGATAATCCTTCCACAGCTCCTCGCCTTTGTAGCGCATGTCATGCTCGATCTCGTGCCAGCCCTCAAAGAACATTGTCTTGATCTGGATCTCAAAGGTAGCATCTATGCACATGTCCCACGTGGCGGGAGAGACGGCGCTGCGCAGGTACTCCGGAAGCTTGAAGACTCCGTTGAGTTTTGTCGGTTTGAACTCATCCTCGGTGCGCTTGGATGTGGACCACTCGATCGCCTCGAAGGTGTTCTCCATGATGTTCCGGCAGATATCCACGTCATCATCAAAATACAGGTTGATCCTCACGCCGATCAGGTCCTGCAGCTTGTGCTCCTCGTTGTAAGCCTTCTGCTCGAATTTCTCAGCCATCGACCTGGCCGATTTGGTTCTTGAGAACACGCGGTAATAGATACCGCACTGTTCCAGTCTGTCACTGATTATCCGTTTAAGGTCCTGTTCCACGACTGCCGAGACCTTGACCTTCTCAGCCAGTTCTTCCTTGGTAAACAGGGCTCTGTCATACGTTTCCATTTCCATCAATCCACCTGTTTCGCAGATCATGCGTCTGTGCCCGCTTTCTCTCCCGTCAGGAGATCATCCGAGCAGATTTCCGTAAGCGTCGTAATGAAGTCCGGTCGTCGGATCCGTCCAGGCCACCAGTGACGGGTCATAAGCCGGCTGCTGGCCGTAATCTGTTCCCGCATCCCAGGTCTGGGTGGTGTCCGTGGTTCCCGTCTGGGAGGTATCTGTGGTTCCCGTCTGGGAGGTATCTGTGGTTCCCGTCTGGGCATCCCAGGTCTGAGCTGCGTCGCCCGCGGGGGCGGTCCCCGCATCCGCCGAGGCCTGCCCATTGCCCAGCGAAGCCTCTCCCTGGCTCCCTCCGGCGCTCTGTGTGCCCGTTTTGCCCGAATACCACCAGGAGCCCGCGTTCTCGGACAGGTACGGCGTGACCGTAGATGCCTGGTTCGGATATTTCTCGATCAGTTCGTTGAAATACTTGTCCGCATTCGTCGAGTCCCCGAGGTAGAAATAGGCAAATCCCAGGTACATCAGTGCGTTATAGTAATTGCTCTGTTCCCCGTTCGGATCCGATTCAACCGCCAGCTTCAGCTGCTCGGCCGCCGTCGAATAATTCTGCGCAACATAGGCCGTCGTTCCCGTATTGTAGTACTGATTGAACATCGTATCCGAAACGCCGCTCATCAGGCTGTCATAGAGATCCTTCGCACCGCCGTCCAGATCCTCCGCGCGGATCTTGTCGAGCGTATCCACCGCCGCCGTCTGGTCTCCCCGGACATAAAGCTGCGCGGCGGAGAACAGCTCATTGTAGCTGTCCAGCCTGGCCAGCGTGTCTTTTTTATCCTGCTTGGCCTGCTCCGCGGTCTTCTGATAACCTTCAAGCTGATCCTGAAGATCCTGGAGCTGAGCGTTGCCGGTGGCCAGTTTCAGGTTTGCATCCGTCACCTCACGGTTCGCCTTCTCCTGCACGCTCTGGCGGCTGGCAGGGATTGCCAGGAACCAGATGATCGCACCGCCCAGGAGGATCCCCAGCCCGATATTGATAAACGTGGCGATGGTCGAGCTGTCCCGGAAGGTCGTAGGCTGAATGATCGTCTCATTCCCGCTGGTGTAGCGGAGCGTCCCGCCCTCCTCACGGATCGTCTCGTCCTCCCGCGTCTGCCGGAGCCTGGGCCCGAAGGTGCCCGTCCGCCCGGTCGTCTCCTCAACGTGAGTCAGGAACCGCAGCGACGTGGTGTTGGTGTTGTCGATCGCCAGCGATTTCTTGAGCAGCCTCCTGGCTTTCTCGTATTCCTGTCTCTTCATGTACAGGAGGGCGAGCAGCTGCTGCGCCTTCACCAGCTTCGGGTTCTGCGCCACCACCTTCTTCAGCTGCATGACCGCCATATCCTCGTGATTCTGGCGGCAGTACTCCACAGACTGGTTGTACTTGCGGATGCTCTGGTTGATCGCGTCAAGCTGGTTGCGGTCATTCTGGAGCCGCTCTATATATTCCTCGGCCAGGTTGTCCCCGCTCTTGATATTCTTGCTGATCACCCATTCGCAGAGCGCACTGACAGCCTCCCCGGTCTCATAATAGCAGAGGCCGAGAAGGTTCCTGGCGTCGGTATTCTCCTTGTTGAACTTCAGGCTCTGCTGCAGGCAGGAGATCGCTCCCGAAAGGTCGCGGACGGAAGCCTTTTCCAGACCCTTGTTATACAGGAGATTGGAGATCCTGATGATCCTCCTGGGCAGGGAAAGGTCGGCGCCGCACCTTGGGCAGTACATTTCATTGCCCAGCTGGGTATTACAGTAAATGCATTTCATTTGCTTTTCCCGTTTTCCTTCTCGTCATTGAGCATTTCCCTCAGGATATCGGTGACGTCCGTCAGGTCCCTGCTGTAGATCGCGTCCTCAGCTTCATTGACATCCATGCTGGGATGGAATTTCTTCAGTTCCTCTTCATAGTTTATCATGATATCATCCTTTTCTGCGCAGGGTATCCTCCCCTTCGAGCGCCAGCACGGCTCCGACCAGATACAGTGATCCGGTCACGAGCACCTCACCCTCCCCTGCCAGCTGTCTTGCCATGGCAACAGCCCCGGGAACGTCCGGACATATTTCTACCGGCGATGCGGTCCTCTTTTTAAAAAGCGAAGCCAGATAAGCAGGATCGGCTCCGCGGCTGCTCCCGTTCCCGGTCACCACCACGGCCCTCCACGGCGCTGCCGCGGCCAGGTCATCCACGATCTTCGCGCAGTCCTTATCCGATGAGGCTGCGAAAAGCAGTGTCATTTTTTCCGCCTCATCCTCCTGCCCGATCCACTCACAAAGCGCCCTGACTGCATGGGGATTGTGAGCGCCGTCCAGTATCAGGCCGGATCCGGTCTTCTGGAGCCTGCCCGGCCAGTTCGTATGGGCCGCCGCTTCTAAGGCTTCCTCATCAGAACAAATCAGTCTGTCAGGGTCCATGACCCTGATCGCGGTGAGCGCGAGCGCCGCGTCATCCGCCTGAAAAGGCGCCGAGAACGGCACCTCCACCGGAATATTATCATAATACCGATTATTAAGTACAAAAGCAATGCCTTTGTCTGTCCGGCGAAAGTCCCTGATCATGGAACGGTCCACCGCAAAGGCCGGAGCCTTCACCTCGGCTGCCCTCTCCAGGATCACGCGCGCGGTCCGGGGATCGTTGCCGTCAAAGACGACCGGAACGTGCGGCTTTATGATCCCGGCCTTCTCCCAGGCGATCTTCTCGGGTGTATCCCCCAGGTACGCCGTGTGATCAAGCCCGATGGCGGTGATCACGCAAACCGCCGGCGCATTTACCACGTTCGTCAGGTCAAGCCTGCCGCCCAGGCCGGTCTCGATGACGGCACAGTCCGTCCTTTCCCGGTCAAAATACCACAGGGCCATCGCATGGAGCATCCCGAAATAAGGAGGCAGCGAGGGCTCCTTTTCTTCTAGGGCGGAGGCCTTTTTCAAAACGGCGTCCAGCGCTTCGAGAAAATCCTCATCA
This sequence comes from Lachnospiraceae bacterium UBA4348, assembly GCA_002394165.1. GTDB lineage: Bacteria > Bacillota > Clostridia > Lachnospirales > Lachnospiraceae > Merdiplasma. The sequence continues at coordinate 11,338 of DGTA01000103.1, forward strand.
CTGATGTTCTCTCCGCCTATCTTTATTCTTTCGTTGATCCGCACCAGATGAGGCGACGTAAAAAGTCCGGTCTTAAGCCCCGCCTCCTCAAGGACCTTTGCCATACACGCGCACACGGTCCCCTTTCCGTTCGTCCCGGCCACATGGACTGTTTTGATCTTGTCCTGGGGGCTGCCCATCGCCGCGAGCAGCCGGCGCTGGATCTCAAGGGCATCCCCGCCACGGAAGCGGGGGATCTGCTCCAGAAAAGAGACTGCCTCCTCGTAGTTCATATCCTTCTCCCCGCCCCGGCGCCTTGCGGCCAGGGGCATTTTTTGCAAAAAGCCGGACTCCAAACGGGGCCCGGCCTGATAAACCATCAAAGAAAGTCTTTCAATTTCTTGCTTCTGGTGGGATGACGCAGTTTGCGGAGCGCCTTCGCCTCGATCTGGCGGATACGTTCCCTGGTCACGTTGAACTCGCGTCCGACCTCCTCCAGTGTCCGCTGCCGCCCGTCCTCGAGACCGAACCGCAGCCGGACCACCTGCCGCTCCCTGTCGGTGAGCGAAGCCAGCGCATTGTCAAGCTCCTCGCGCAGCATGGAAAAAGCTGCGGAGTCCGCCGGAGACTGCGCCGAGTCGTCCTCGATAAAATCACCCAGGTGGCTGTCGTCCTCTTCACCGATGGGGGTGTCGAGGGAGACGGGATCCCTGGAGATCTTCAGCACTTCCCTTACCTTGGAGACCGGAACGCCCAGCTGCTGGGCCACCTCCTCCGGAGTGGGCTCTCTGCCGAGCTCCTGGAGCAGTGATCTGGTCATCCGAAGTGTTTTGTTGATGGTCTCCACCATGTGTACCGGGACCCGGATGGTTCTTCCGGTATCCGCGATCCCTCTGGTGATCGCCTGCCGGATCCACCAGGTTGCGTAGGTGGAAAACTTGTAGCCCTTCGTGTAGTCGAATTTATCGACTGCCTTCATCAGGCCCATGTTTCCCTCCTGGATCAGATCCAGGAACGGCATCCCGCGGCCGACATATTTCTTGGCAATGCTCACGACCAGCCTCAGGTTCGCCTCCGTAAGCTTCCTCTTGGCTTCCTCGTCGCCCTGCTCCACTCTCCTGGCCAGCTCGACCTCCTCCTCGCTGGTCAGCAGCGGCACATTGCCGATCTCTTTAAGGTACATGCGGACAGGATCTTCGGTGCTTACCCCCTCAAGCACGTCCACGTCGTCGATGAGCTCGGTTTCCTCGTCGTCTCCTTCCGCGTCATCGATCGGGACCAGCAGAAGGTCATCATCCGAATCGTCTGTCAAGTCATCCGGTGCCTTCCCCTGAAGTACGTCGACTTTCTTCTTTTCAAAATACTCGAGGATCATGTCGATCTTATCCTCAGTCAGTTCAGTGCCTTCGAAGGCTTTAAGAATCTCGTCGTACTCCAGCGTGTTCTTGTTGGAAGCCGCCTTTTCAAGGAGGACCTCCAGGGTTTTCAAGAGCTGCTCCTGTTCCTGAATTTCCGTCATTAAGATATAACTCCTCTCTCAAAAACAATAACGTGCAGCACCCATCAATATATCATGGCTTAATCTTTCTTGTCAAGAAGTTTTCCCGCGCCGCGGATCGTGACGAGGGGACTTCCCTTTCCCCGGATGTAGTCGCCGGTGATGGTCACCGTTCCGATGTTGTCGTCCTTTGGTATCTCATACATGACATCGAGCATGCTCTCCTCGATGACCGCCCGAAGTCCCCTGGCTCCGGTCTTTCTCTCCAGCGCCTTTTCCGCGATCGCCTCCAGGGCGCTCTCATCAAAGATAAGATCCACCTCGTCCAGCGCGAGCAGCTTCTGGTACTGGCGCAGGATCGCGTTGCGCGGCCTCATCATGATCTCGATCAGCATCTCCTTTGTCACGCTCCGGAGCGGGCAGATCACCGGCAGGCGGCCGATAAACTCGGGGATCATGCCGAATTTGCGGATATCCTCCGGCGTCACCTTCATCAGGATATCCGGATCCTCGTCCGGCCCGGCCGGGAGCGGGGCCCCAAAGCCCATGGGCGAGCGCATGCGCTCCCTCTCGGCAATGATCTGTTCAAGATCCGGGAAAGCGCCTCCGCAGATAAAGAGGATATTGCGGGTGTTTACGGTCACCATGGGCACCATCGCGTTCTTGCTCGACGCGCCGACCGGGACCTCCACATTGCTGCCCTCGAGCATCGCAAGGAGTCCCTGCTGGACCGATTCGCCGCTCACGTCGCGCTGGCTGGCATTCTTTTTCCGCGCCAGCTTGTCGATCTCATCGATAAAAACGATCCCCCGCTGGCATTTCTCGACCTTGTTTCCGGAGGCTGCCAGCAGCTTGGAGATAACGCTCTCGATATCATCACCGATGTAACCGGCCTCCGTCAGGGCGGTGGCATCCGTGACGGCCAGCGGCACATCCAGGATCCTTGCCAGGGTCCTGACCAGGTAGGTCTTGCCGCAGCCCGTCGGGCCAAGCAGCAGGATGTTGGATTTTTCGATCTCGATGTCATCCATCGAATCGGTGAAGATCCTTTTATAATGATTGTAGACCGCCACGCTGATCACTTTCTTGGCGCGTTCCTGGCCGATCACATATTCGTCCAGCGCAGCCTTGATCCTGTGAGGCGCCGGAAGGCTCTTAAGGTCGCGGACCGGCGGGAACGGGCGCTTTCGCTCCGCCTCCTCCCTCTCCTGCTCCTTTCTGGCTTTTTCCTTCGAATCCTCCTCCTCAGCCTTTCCCGGCTGGAGGCTGCCAAGGTTCACCATGCCAAAGCCCGGGAAGCCGCCCAGCTTGGAAAGGTCGGGCATCCCGTTGGCATCGGGCGATCCGAAAAAGCCCGGAAAACCGGACTGGCTGATCGTGTCCATGGATTTCTGGAGGCAGTCATTGCAGACCGTCATTCCGCCCGGAAGCGCGAGCAGCGTGCCGGCATCCTTCTCGCTCCGCCGGCAGATCATGCAGTAACGAAGCGGTTTGTCCTCCGGTCCGTTTATATCCTTATGATCCCGATCTTCGGCCATGATCCACCTCACTTTTAACGTTTTTCTTCTTCCCGGCCTTTATCCTGATCCGGTCCGGAAGCTTTTCGTAGTTTTTTCCAAGTTTGTACCCGGCATACCTGAAGGCTGCGCCTGTAATGAACGCCGGTATCTCATGAATCTTTTTCTTCCGGACAAGATGAACGAGGGTCCCCTTTACCAGCCTAAGGCCCGATCCTTCCGAGGGAACGGCCTCAAACACCTCGGGATGCTGCGCCTGAGACATGCCCAGGGCATAATTGCGGCGGAACTGCTGCATGGGGGTGAGTGAATGGGAATGGATCACTCTCGCCGACGCCTCATAGCGGATGGCATATCCGGCCTTGACCGCCTTTGCGGCGAAGACCATGTCCTCGTTGAAGACGGCCGGCTCCTCAAAGCCGCCCAGCGCCATAAACAGGCTGCGCCGGTAAGCCGCGCACACATCCGAGCAGGTGTAGGTCATGATCCCCAGCCGTTCCAGATCATCGATCGTCTTTGTCAGGCTCTTTGGAGGATAGCTGAATCTGCGCCCGTACCGCTCCGCCTCGGCCGCTTCCTTCCTGGGCAGCTGCCTGGCATATACCACGGCCGCTTCCTTTCCTTCCGCGCAGGCAGCTTCAAAGCCTGTCTGCAGGTTCTCCAGCAGATGCCTGTCTGCCGGGACGGCATCCTGCGTCATGAAAACAAGGATCTCCGCCCGCACCATCCTGGCCGCCATATTCCTCGTTGCGGCATGGTCAAATTCCTCTTTGGCGATGTGAAAAACACTGACCCTGTCCCATCTCTCCACCAGCTCGTCCCGGAACCGGTCCGGATCGGTGTTGACCACAAAGATCCTCTCCGGTGGAAGGCTCTGGGCATACAATCTTTTAAGCAGCTCCCTGAAGCGCTCATCCGGAGCATAGGTGGGGATGATGACAGCGATCTTCGCCGCCCTGGCATCTGTATCCATAAAGTCTCCTTCCGGCATCGCTCAGATGCCGGTGTTCTGCGTAATGGTATAGCTGATATCCTGCACGGCGGCCGAGGGCGTATAGCCGCTCTCCCCGTAGAGGAATTCATGGAGCTGCGTTACGTTTGCCGCCAGGTTCTGCGGAACCACCACATCGCTTCCGTTCACGTCGGCCGGCACATTTTCAAACGGGAATCCGGTCTCTCCGGCGATGCTGTAACTGAGGATCTTCGGAAGCAGCGTCACAAGCTCCGTTGTCCCCAGACTCGTCGAGATCCTGGGAAGCATCGTGTTCACGATCTGGAGAAGCTTGATCGGATCCGCCGACTTCGCCTTCTGGGCCAGCAATGAGAGGACCAGCCTCTGGCGCTCGGTCCGTTTGAAGTCCCATCCTTCCGTATATCGGATCCGGCAGTAGGCCATGGTCTGGACACCGTCAAGATGCACCGGCCCGTAAGTCTCCAGCGGCGTGTAGGGCACCCCGGTCACCTGGCTGGTCTCCACGCAGTATCCGTTGATGTAGCCCATCTCTTCCTCGGTGATCTCGAGATCGATGCCGCCCAGCAGGTCGGCTACCTCCACCATGGCATTAAAGTTAACCGTGATATAATCGCGGATATTCAGGTCCAGGTTTTTGTTGAGCATATTGACGGACCGCTCCGGGCCGCCGAAATAATAGCACTCGGTCGCCTTGCGGTACTCCCCGTTCGTATTGTCGAGGTAAGTGTCCCTGTATACGCTCGCCAGCTTTATCTGCTTCTGGTTATGATCGATGCTGCAGATCATGATGGTGTCGGAATGGCAGTCCTTCGTCAGGTTTCCCTCACGCGAATCCACCCCGTAGATCACGATCGTCCGCGTTCCCTTCGCTCCGGAGGAGGCGCCGTCATTGACCAGCAGCGACGAGAGCGAATGCGTGTCGATCCTTCCGAGGAAGAAAAAGACAGCCGCCGCGGCAGCTGCCAGGAGCAGTAAAATGACTAAAAGGACGACCGGCCATCTGCGGCGCCGCCTTCTGAGGTTCCTGTAGGCATTCGGCTCCGGAGAGACGGGTCTTCCGGCGCCCGCCCTGCTTCCCGGTATCTGTCTGTTCTTATGACTTTCTCTTCTCTCGCGGTAAGCGCGCTCGTTCTCCGGGCGCCCGCTGTATCTGTCCCCTCTCATGTCAGTCCCCCTTATCGCTTATTGATTTCCGCTGCCGGACCTCAGTAAGCATTTTTGTTGATAAATCCCCTGAAAATGGTCAGGAAGAGGATCTTGATATCCAGTCCGACCGACCAGTTCTCAATATAGTACAGATCGTGCTCGATCCTTTTGCGGATGGAGGTGTTCCCCCGGTATCCGTTGATCTGCGCCCAGCCCGTCATTCCGGGCCTCACCTGGTGCTTGATCATGTAGCGCGGGATCTCCTCGCGGAATTTCTCCACGTACTGCGGTCTCTCCGGCCTCGGCCCGACCAGGCTCATATCACCGCGGAGTACATTGAAAAACTGCGGCATCTCATCGATGCTGGTCTTTCTAAGAAAGCGCCCCACGCCGGTCACTCTCGGGTCATTCTTGCTCGTCCAGCCCTTCTTTTCATCCGCTTCCGTCTGGACCTCCATCGTTCGGAATTTATACATCATGAAGGGCTTGTTGTGAAGCCCCACCCTCTCCTGGGTGAAGATGAGCGGTCCCTTGCTGCCGGCCTTGACCAGGATGGCGGCCACCAGCATCACCGGCGAAAACAGGATGATGCACAGAAGCGACCCGACGATGTCCATCAGGCGCTTCAGGGCCATATTGAAGGAATCGGTCAGCGGAACATGCCGGATATTGACCACCGGCAGCCCGACAAGATCCTCCGTATAAGGCCTGGTCGGGATGATGTCGCCGTAATCCGGTATGAACTTCGTATGGACGCCGCTCTTTTCACACTCCGCGACGATGGATTTCAGTTTGTAATATTCATTCAGGCCCAGGGTGATCGCGACCTCGTCCTGCATATTCTCCTCAAGGAGCTGCGGAAGGTCCCCGATCGTGCCGATCACATACACCCCTTTGTACTGGATGCCGGGCCTCTCCGAGTCATCGAGGATGCCGTTCACCTGGTATCCCCACTGGGGATTGGCGCTCACCCGGTCGATAAACTCCCGCGCCGCCTGCGAATACCCGATCAGGACCACATGCTTCAGGTTCATGCCTCTGGCCCGGATCCTCCACAGAGCCAGCCGCACAAGGTTTCTCTCCAGCACGGTCAGAACGATATTGATCGCGGTGAACACGAAGATCATCTGCCTGGAGATGTCGTCCACGTGGGTCATGTAAAGGATCAGGATATAGATCAGCGTGCCGAGCACACTGGCCATGAAAACATTGCTCGCTTCAAGCCTTCTCCCCTGCACCCTCTTGGGGGTGTAGAGATTGAACATATAATACAGAATCAGAAAAAGAGGGATCAGCAGGATCAGCTGCATCATGTAGAACTCTACGCTCAGCATTCCCTTCTGGTTCCTGACGATCAGGTGAAGCTGTATGTTGTACGCCACCAGGTAGGAGATCAGGATGACGAAGGCATCGATCAGCACCTGCAGCGTATTGAAATGTTTCTGATTATCCCTTATCACAGCTATGCCCCCCAAAGCATATCAGTTCTGTCTGAGCCTGAGCCATATCCCGGCCAGCATGCCGGCCTGGATCTTTAACAGTGTGCGTGCCGGACTCTCCCCCGGCTCCGGTCCGTCGTAGCTGCGGGACAGCTTGAAACCGTCCCTGAGTCCGGAAAGGTAGCTTTTTCCCAGTCCTTTCCTGACAAAAAAGATCGTCTTTACCGCAAAGCCCGCCAGCAGGAACGGCAGGTTTAAGAGGATCTGCCACCTTGCCATGTTCTTGCGGATGATATAGATGCTGTTCCTCGCCGCGAGCGAGGTCTTGAACGGATTGTAGGCCGACCCGGTCGTGGCGCTCCCCGCGTGAAAAACGACCGCCTCCGGCTCATACCAGTTGGAATAGCCCGATCTGAGGGCCCTCCAGCCGATATCGATATCCTCCAGATACGCAAATTGTCTCTCATCGAAAAGGCCCAGCTTTTCAAGCAGGTTCCTCCGGTAGATGGCCGCTCCGGCGCAGGCGGCAAAGATCCGGCGTCTCTTCATCCGTTTTTCAGCCGCAAGCCCGTGTCCGTCCGCAAAGGCCCAGCCCAGCGCGCAGTAGAAATCACCGGCATCATCGATGAGCCCGGGATCTTTAAGCTGCATCATCCTGGCGGCGCAGGAAAACGCTTCCGGCTGCCTGTCCATGGCTTCGCACAGCTTCTCCACGAAATGCTCATCGCAGACGGTATCGTTGTTGAGCAGGATCACATAGGGTGTCTCTGCCAGCGCGATGCCCTCATTGACAGCCCTGCAAAAGCCCGTATTGGAATGAAAGGCCCTGATCCGGACATCCGGAAAATGTTTCCTCACATACTCAACACTCCCGTCGGTCGAACCGTTGTCGATCATAATGACCCTGAAGCGGCGCATGCTCTGGTTTTCCAGGGATGTCAGACAGCCCTCCAGATAAGCCATCCCGTTCCAGTTGGGGATGACTACGGTAGCGGTGTCGAAGCCGGAGTCTTTCGCCTGTGTCATGTCAGTTTTGTCTCCCGTATCGTCTGCCTTAAGCCTTTCCCGGCAGTGAATTCATCCTCGCGCCGCTGCGCAGTGAATAATTCCACTTGCTGATAGACAGATTTTTATTATAGCACGGATCCGTTCCCCTAAGCAGGCCGGTCCACTCACTTCTCATATATTCGATCTCGTTCTGGAAGCGGCGGGTCTTCTGCTTCGAATCCTCCGGTCCCCTGCTCAGGGATTCGTGATGGTAAAGCTCGGCATAGGGGTCATAGACCACTTTTTTCCCGGCCTTTCCGATCCGCAGGCAAAGGTCCACGTCATTGAATGCCACCGCCAGTTTTTCCTCAAAGCCGCCCAGCGACCGGAAAAGGGCCGCGTCCATCAGCATGCAGGCCGCCGTCACGGCAGACAGATCCTGCATCAGGGCCGCTTTGTGAAGATAGCCGGTGTACCCGCGCTTCATTCCGACGAACATCGCGCCGGCCACCCCGCCGATCCCGATGACGATCCCGGCGTGCTGAATGGTGTCATTCGGAAAATAAAGCCTGGCACCCACGGCTCCCACATCCGGCCGCATCGCGGTGCCCAGCATCTCCTCCAGCCAGCCTTCCCCGATCGCCTCCACGTCGTTGTTAAGGAACAGCAGGTAGTCTCCCCCCGCCTTCGCAGCGGCGTAGTTGTTGATCGCAGAGTAATTGAAGCTGTCCTTCCACCGGAGCAGGCGGACATCCTTCCTCCCGGACAGTTTTCTGTAATACTCAAAGGTCTCCGGCCTTGTGCTGTTGTTTTCGACCACCAGGATCTCAAGGGGTATCTCCCCTTTTGTCCTGTCCAGGGAGCTGATGCATTTTTCAAGCACCTTCTCCTGGTCCTTGTTGGGGATGATCACCGAGATCAGCGGGAGAGAGCCGTCCGGATTCTTTTTCACAGGATAACGTACCCTGTAAAATCCGGGATCCTTCAGGCAGGTTACCTCTCCCTCCGTGCCGATTCGCTTAAGGTGCGCCTCGATCGCTCTCCTGCCCGCCTCATACGCGTACATCTTGCTGATGGGGTTGTCCGCGGTGGACTTTTCATGCACCCGCCAGTGATAGAGGATCTCCGGGACATGGCCGATCCGCTGCGCCTTCTCACAGCACCGGAAGATCAGGTCATAGTCCTGGGCGCCGTCATAAGCCGGGTCAAGAGGACCGGCCTGCGCCAGCAGCTCCTTCGAGACCACCAGGAAATGCGTAATATAATTATTGGATCTTAACAGATCCTCGTTAAAGTCCGGTTTTAAATTGGGCTGGAAATGTTCCTTCCCGTCTGCGCTGATCTTATCTTCATCCGTATAGAGCATCTGAGTGCCGGGATGATTCCGGATCCAGGCCGCCATCAGGTAAAGAGCCGCCTCGCTGATCAGGTCATCGTGATCCATAAAGGCGATAAAATCGCCCTTCGCCATCTCCAGCGCCGCGTTCGTGTTGGCGCTTATGCCTCCGTTTTCAGAAAGGTGCCTGACCCTGATCCGTTCATCCGCGGCCGCCTCCTCGTCGAGCAGGGCGAAGAGCGGATCATCTTCTCCCGCCGCCGCATGGGCGATGCAAAGCTCCCAGTACGGGTACGTCTGGGCCTTTACCGAGTCGATCATCTGTCTCAGATACACCGGGTCTGTACCGAAAACGGGAACCGCCACGGAAAACCTGACCGGGTCCGTCCATTTCTCCTTCCGCTGTCTGTCCAGCTCCTCCCGGGTCGGCCTGTAATTCTCGTACCACGGTCCGTAGGGCACTTCCTCCGGTTCCGTCCTTTCCATCAGGCGGATATAGAAGCCCTTCGGGCCAAAATGGTGCAGATACCGCAGTCCCTTGAGGATCATATAGGGATGCATCTTTTTCAGAATACGCCAGATCCTTCCAGCCATCTTACATCCTCTCCGTCAGGCAAAATCCGGGAAAGAGAGAACGCACGAAGCTGCGTACCGCGCATCCTCCATGGACAGGTTATAGAACATCGGGAGCCTTAAAAGTCTCTCGCTCTCCTTCGTGGTATAGACGTCCTCCCCGTGGAAGCGCCCGAAACGGCGTCCGGCCTTGGAGGAATGGAGCGGCACGTAGTGGAACACCGCCATCACTCCGTTCGCCTTGAGGTGATCGATCAGCCTGGTGCGCTGGTCAAGATCCTTCACCTTGATGTAGTACATATGTGCGTTATGCAGGGCATAATCCGGCACGAAGGGCTGTTCGATCAGGCCGCGCTCCGCCAGGGGCTTTAATGTCTCATCGTACATGTTCCAGATGGACATTCTCTTTTCGTCGATCCTGGAAGCTTCCTCAAGCTGGGCGTACAGATAGGCCGCGTTCAGCTCGCTGGGCAGATAGGACGAGCCGTATCCCACCCATGAATACTTGTCCACCTGCCCCCGGAAGTACTTGCTTCTGTCCGTTCCTTTTTCCCGGACGATCTCCGCCGCTTCCAGGTAATCGTCATTGTTGAACACGAGGGCGCCGCCCTCTCCCATGGAGTAATTCTTCGTCTCATGGAAACTGTAGCAGCCCAGGTCGCCGATGGTTCCCAGGGCCTTTCCTTTATAACGGGCATTCACGCCCTGCGCCGCGTCCTCGACCACCAGCAGGTGATGGCGGCGGGCGATATCCATGATCTCATCCATCGCGCAGGCGACTCCGGCATAATGTACCGGCACGATCACTCTCGTCTTTTCGGTGATGGCATCCTCGATCAGCTTTTCATCGATATTGAGCGTATCAGGCCGGATATCCACAAAAACAGGCACGGCCCCGCGCAGGACAAATGCGTCCGCGGTGGACACAAAGGTGTAGGACGGCATGATCACCTCATCGCCCGGCTTCAGGTCACAAAGCCAGGACGCCATCTCCAGCGCATGGGTGCAGGAGGTCGTCAGCAGCACATGGGCCGCGTCGAAATGCTCCCTCATCCATGCGGAACACTTTTTGGTGAATGCGCCGTCCCCGCACAGCTTCCCGCTGTCGACGGCCTGCTTTATATATTCAAGTTCCTTCCCCACAAAGGGCGGATTGTTAAAACTGATCATATTGTTCTCCCCTTCCGGCCGCTCCCGGCCAACCTTTCCAGCTCAGATCGCAAAGACCAGGCTGCCCGCGAAAATGAACAGCATTCCGATCACCTTGCGCATTCCGATCTTCTCCTTGAGGATCAGCATGCTCAGGACCGGAATGAACACATATTCCATGGACTGTATGATGGCAGATGACGAATAATTGACGTTATGGCCGTCCCACAGTGCGAACATGGTCAGCAGCATGGACATGAACAAGATCCCGTACGCAGTGATCACGAACGGATTCAGGTATTCGCGGATCCTGTCCGGATACTTCTTTCCAGCCGCCACCTTCAGGAGCACCTGGGAAAAGGAAGCGATCAGCACGGAAAACAGCCAGACCAGATGATAGATGTTAATTCTTCCCATTATCACTCACCCCGATCGTTATCCCAATGAGGATGATGATCGAACCGATCAGCATCTTCGGTGTCACCGTTTCATGAAAGATCAGCCTGGACCAGAGAAGCCGGTAGATCACAGCCACCGGCATGTTGACGGACGCAAAGGTCAGCGTCATATGCTTGAGGATCTGCTGCCAGACAATGGCATACGCCCCGATGATAAGCAATTCCAGTCCGAACCACAAAATGCGCTGCGTACCCGTATTGCCGGCCCTGCCGGCCATTTTCGCGCACACACCGCTCAGGCTGTATACAAAAAGGCTGATATGGAGGATAAGGAACCAGACCGGTTCCACCTCCCGTATAAACCGGCCTCCGCGGCCGGATAAAGCTCTGTCGCTGCTCATTTCATGCCTCCCGTTAACGTCAATTCCGAATATTATAGCATCCGGCTCATCTTCCGTAAAGAAAAATCGTTGGCATCCAGCGTCAGGTTGGGGTTGTAGAAGGGGTCCCCGTCCCTGAGGATATCGGGCCAGCGCCGGATAAATTCGTCAGCCTCGCTGTTGAAGCGCTCGATCTTGCCGGCGCTGTCTTCATACCCTCTTGATTTCGATTCAAAGTGATAGAAGCGGGCCTGGGGATTGTAGACGACCAGCAGTCCCCGCCTGCGCAGTCTCAGGCACAGGTCGATATCGTTGAAGGCCACCTTGAATACCGGGTCGAACCCGCCTTCCTCCTCGAAGATCTTCCGCCGCATCATCAGGCAGGCAGCCGTCACCGCGCTCAGATCGCTCTGGCAGATGATCCTTGAAAAGTACCCCGGCTGCGCACTGCTCATGCCCTGGAAGGCATGCCCCGCAATGCCGCCGTACCCGATGATCACGCCCGCATGCTGGATCGTCTCATCCGGATAGAGCAGCAGCGCGCCGCTGCAGCCGACCTCCGGGCGAAGGCACGGTCCCAGAAGAGCCGTGAGTGAATCAGGCGAGATCAGCTGCGTGTCATTGTTCAGGAACAGCAGATAGTCGCCCTTTGCCTCTTTGGCGCCGAAATTGTTGATCAGCGGATAGTTGAATTCATTCTCCCAGGTGATGACGCGCACGTTGTCATACCGCTCCCCGATCTTCCGGTAGAGCTCAAAGGTCTCCGTAAGTTCGGAGTTGTTCTCGACGATGATGATCTCGAAGTTCCGGTAAGCGGACTTCTCTTCCAGGGAGGTGATACATTTTTCAAGATCCTCCCCGTGATCCTTGTTCGGAATGATCACCGAGATCAGCGGAGGATCCGCCGGCATCCGGTACAGTGTCACATACAGCCCCGGATATTCTCCCATCACCACATCCGCCTTGATCCCCAGCCTGTCATAGTGAGCCTGCACAGCCCGCACTCCGGCTTCAAAGGCGTACTTTTTGCTCGCCGGGTTCGCGGCGGTGGAATCGGTATGGCTGCGCCAGTGGTAGAGCACCCGCGGGATATGGACTATCTCCCCGGCCTTCTCGCAGGCGCGAAGGACCAGATCATGATCCTGGGCCCCGTCGAAAGCCGGGTCCAGAAGACCGGTCTTTTCAAGCAGAGCGGCCGAGATCACGCACAAGTGGCAGATATAATTGACCGAACACAGCAGGTCCGGGTTGTAATCGCTTTTAAAATGCGGTTCGAAAAAGGTCTTCCCGTCCATGCTGACCTTATCCTCATCGCTGTAGATCAGCTCCGCACGCGGCCGGCTTTCGATACAGGAGGCCGTCTCGTAGAGCGCATCGGGCGTAAGAAGGTCGTCATGGTCCGCAAATGCGATCCAGCTGCCGCGGGCGATGCCGATGGCCGCGTTGGTATTCTCAGATATCCCCAGCGGGGTATCGGAGGAGACCACGCGGATGCGGTCATCCTCTCTGGAAAGATCCCGGAGAATCTTCTCCAGCGGCGAATCCTTCCCGCTGCCGTCGGAAAGACACAGTTCCCAGTGCGGATAGGTCTGGGCGCGAACGCTCATGACCAGCTCCTTCAGGTACCCCGGCGGTGTTTTGTAAAGGGGGACCACAATGCTGATCAGCGGCGGATCGGCAAAGGTGCGCCGGCGCTGCTCCTCGAGCACGTCGGCGGTGGGAAGGACCTCCTTCCTCCAGGACATATAGTCCGTCTTCCGGCTTTTCAGCTTCTCCCCGGTCTTGGCCGCCGCCTTCTTGACGGTGCGCATAAGACCGTTGCGGCGAAGGTAAGTTAGCGTCTTGGAGGCGAGCGTCGTGCCAAGACCCTGTACGCCCTTTGCTCCCCTTTTCAGGTCGATGCGGTAGCCGACAGCCCGCTTTCCTCCCGATACGATCAGCTTCAGGAAACGGCATCCGGGATCGTCAAAACTCACCTCATATCCGTACTCGGGATCTGCGGGATTCTCCCCGGCGGAGTCTGTTTTTCTCAGCTCAGGATATTCTTCCACGATCTCCCGTCGGTAATGGCGCGAGACGGAAACGGGGATCTTCTCTCCCTTAAGCGTCTGCACGAAAATGCGGCAGGGCCCTTTCCCCACAGCCCATCCGCCGATGCTGATCCTGTCAGCGTTTCTCTGATATGTCTCCAGGTAGTTCTCGGGAATGAAGCGCTCCCTTTCAAGCTGGGCGCTTCCGGTCCTGAATACGGTCACCTCGCGGCCGTCCTTTTCCTGGATGACCCGGAGGGTATAATGACCGGCGCCAGGGCCCGGCAGTGTGATCCACAGGAAAAATTCCCGGTCGATCTGTCCGTTTGATCCGGCAATGGAAAAATACTGCTGCCGGACCTGAAGTCCCTCCCGGTGCGTTATGGTCAGGGGAAGCTCCATCTTGCCGGCCACGGCTCGAAGAGTGGTTCCCTCCAGCGTGTTTTCCCAGGTATAGCCCTGCAGCACATATACATTCGGGTCAAGCCGGTGAAATCTGGCTTTCCTGACGATGAATTTTCCTTCCATAAGCCTCCCGCACCTGTCAAAAGCTTTTTATAACGTAAACGGTTCTTTGTCTTTTGCGAAATTCGGGTTGTAGTAGGGATCTCCCCTGTCTACGACTTCTCCCCAGCGGCTCCTGAACAAAGCCACCTCGGACTCGAACCGGGCTTTCTTTTCCGGGGTATCCTCGTAGCCCCTTGACCTGGACTCATAGTGATGCCAGAGCGCGAAGGGCGTCATCACGTTCACATAGCCCGCCGCGCGCACCTTCAGGCAAAAGTCCACGTCGTTGAGCGCTACCGCATACTCCTCACCCAGTCCGCCCACACTCATGTAGACTTCCTTCCGGACCATCAGGCACGCCGCCGTCACCGCGCTCCAGTTTCCCGTGATGCGCGCGCGCATCTTAAAGCCGACGTCCTCCTTTTTGAGTCCGTGGAAGACATGGCCGGCAAAACCGCCCGGTCCGAGAATGATCCCGGCATGCTGGACCGTATCGTCTTCATAGAGCAGCTTGGCGCCCACGCAGCCGACATCGCTTCTCATGCAGATGCCCAGCATCTCCCCGATCGCATCGGGTTCGATCACCTGCGTGTCATTGTTGAGCAGCAGAAGGTACTCTCCCTTCGCCGCCGCGGCCCCGTAGTTATTGATCGCGGAATAGTTGAACGGCTTTTCCCAGCGGAGGATCCGGACACCCGGATAACGCTCCTTCAGCCTGCGGTAGGCCGGGAAGGTCTCCTTTTCACGCGAGTTGTTCTCAATGATGATCACCTCGATATTGCGGTACGTGCTCTTCTCATACAGAGAGGCCACGCATCGTTCCAGATCCTGATGGTGATCCATATTGGGGATGATCACGGAGACGAGCGGATCGCCCGGCGTGCCGTACCGGACATGGTTCAGGCCCCAAAGCTCCATCATCTCCACCGTGCCCGGGATCTTCTTCCTCTCCAGCTGGGCTGCGATGGCTTTTCTCCCCGCCTCGTAGGCATACATCTTGCTCTGCGGATTCTGGGCCGTTGAATTGGGATGATTCCGCCAATAGTACAGGACACGCGGAACATGCACCACCTGACGGGCATTTTCCGTGGCCCGGAGCACCAGGTCATAGTCCTGCGCCCCGTCATACTCGCTCCGGAAGCCTCCCAGCGAATCAAAAAGATCCTTCCTGATCACGAGCAGATGCGTAATATAGTTGTGTGAGCGCAGCAGGTCCGGTGAGAAATCCGGTTTCAGATTCGGATCGAAGTGCCTGCGGCCCTCCATGTCGATCTTATCCTCATCGGAATAGATCACATCCGCCTCCGGGTTCAGGTTCACGGCCTGCATCATCTCAAACAGCGCATCCGGCGAGAGCAGGTCGTCATGGTCGAGGAGAGCGATAAAGTCCCCGTCAGCCAGGGCAGCAGCCCCGTTGGTATTTCCGGATATCCCCAGATTCTTCTCCAGGAAGCTGACCCTGATGCGGTCATCCTCAGCGGCATACTTTTTCAGGATCCCGGCTACCTCCTCGTTGCGCCGGAGGGCGCCGTTTTTGTCCTTCTCCACACTCGCGTCGGCGATGCACAGCTGCCAGTTGGCATAGGTCTGCGCCTTCACCGATTCGATCATCTCCACCAGGTAATTGTCCGGTGTATTCCAGGTCGGGACCAGTATGCTCACCTTGGGATGACGCGAAAGAAGCGTCATCCTCTGCTCCGCCAGGGAGAGGTCAGAGGCGCGGTGGGCCTCAAACCACTTCGCGTATTCCTCGTCCACGATCTCCCGGCCTTTGATCAGGCCGATCCCGGCCATCCTGGCCGCCGTGTAGTTCCTGGCCTGCCTGAGTTTTTCGATCCCGCGCCAGCCCCGGGTCCCCAGGACCGCATCCAGCTGCTGCCGGAGCATGGCCGCCTCCTGGCGGCTCTCCTCAAGGGCCTTTCCGGCCGCATACATGCCCGGAAGGACATCCTGCGGCTGAAGCAGCACGATCTCTCCCTCGATGGTAAAGCGGTCGATCTTATCCACAGGGCCTTCCAGCACGTAGGCCGGATCGACGGTCCAGAAATCCGTCCACCCGCCGCTCTGGAACCCGCTTAAGGGATGAAGCTTAAGCTGAGCGGGCGATTCGATCTTTTCGATCCGCACGCGGCACAGACGGTTTTCCACCGGATCCCAGCGCAGGTATCTGGGATATCCCAGATCTTTAACGCTGACCGTCACGGTAAAATGGCCGCCTTCTTCAATATGGATGGTCTGCTCACGGCAGTTCTCCTCCGTGAAAGTGCCGTCGTCACTGAAGTAGACGCTGCACCGGTACCATCCTTCCCGGACCGCTCCCATGACGTCTCCCGCTCCGGGAAGCTGGTCAAGGCGCACAAAGCCCGGACTGATCTTTCCGTAGAGCTCCCGCAGCGGAACATGTCCCTCAGAGACAAAGTGCTGCCAGGAAGCTTCCATCTTCTCAAACAGACTGATCTCCCCGCCGGAGAAACCGAGACTCCTTAAGAAATCCTCCCCGACCATGTCCTCGACCGCCTTCGCGTGGAAATAGTGGATGATCCGGTATTGTATAAAACGGACCGGGACCGGAAATTCCACGGTCCACTCATAATCCGTCAATGTCATGTTTCCCTCCTGGTCCACCAGGATATTGCCGGCGACCATATCCAGATCGCTGACCGGCAGCGTTTTGTCCTCGAACGGATACTCATTCTGGCCGAAAAGGCGGGTAAACTCCTCTGTCACCGCAAAGGGCTCCTGCGCCTTGGAACCGATCAGCTCCATCAGCGACCTGAGCTGCGCTGTCACCTCATCCTTTTTGCCCGCCTGCCACAGGTCAATGAGGATATCCTCCAGGCTGCGGGTATCCTTCAGGTATTCCAGCAGCAGGGAGTCGTTATCGGTTTTAGCCTTGTTGACCGCGAGGGGCGTTCCTTTAAACAGCTTTGCCAGCTTTTCGCCCAGCTGCCCCATCCGGATGACATGCTCTTTTCCCTCCGGATAACAGGCCGTTTTGCGCACGGCCCTCTTCCCGTTTTTTGTGCGCAGGATCTCAGTCCGGATCGCGAACCGGCGGCTCCGGTCATTGGAAAAGCGCACATACTCGATCTTCTCCTCCCGCTTCGCGTCCTTTTTCCCGTTTTCAAGGATCACCAGGTAGGAATTGGAAAAAACCGGAAACAGGCCGCTGTCCGTCAGCGAATCGAATACCGCCGTCTCGTCGAAGAGCACCAGCCTGGAGCGGTCAAAGTTCCAGATATTCTGGTCAAGCTCGCGTTTTCCGGGCAGATAGTCATCCGAATAGACCGAAAGAGGCAGTTTATAATCCGGATAAGGATACAGGAAACGGCTTCCCGAAAAGCCGGCTTCCCCAAAAAGATTTTCCAGCTCGGAGCGGACAAAGGTCCTGGCCGACGCTTTCTTCTCATAGTTCTCCAGGCCCTCGAACATGTGCCCGGTATGGTCCTCTTTGGCACCGGCAAAATACTTAAGCCCCAGGCGGTTCTCGATCGCTATGATCAGGCGGCCGCCCTCTTTGAGGCGGGCTTTGCAGATCCTGAGGAATTCTCCGTAGGGGTCTTCGCCCCCGATATAGCTCTTCGCGTACTCAAACACCCCGATCAGGGTGATGACATCAAACTTTTTGGTCAGGCCCTTCTCAATGTCCTGGAAATTCCCGACCATGATGGTCACGTTGTCCATGTCGCGGTGCCGCCAGGCGTTGATCCGGCTTCTGCGCAGGGAAAGATCCACACAGGTCAGCGAACCGCACTTTTCTGCGAGTGCTCCGGTCACCGCGCCGCAGCCGGCTCCGATCTCGAGCACCTCCTCATCCCCTGCAAACGGGATGCCGTTTATGATGTTCTCCCTGATATGGGAGAAATGATACAGGACGGGCCAGCTTTCTTCCCGGGCGATCACCCGGTTCAGGTCCTCTTCCCGGTTCTCCCTGGCGATCTCAAGAAGTTTTTCCTCCACGTCACCGTCGGAGTAAAGGTCTTCCCCGCTGTAATAAGTCAGGTCAAGGATCACGGAGCCGATGGTCTCCTGCTTATTTTCCATATTATTCATATCCCCTTTTCAATTTTCCCCCTTCAGTTCAGCAGCTCAACGGCGGAATTCGGATCAAACACACCGACCGTGTTCTTGTCCGTGACCACCGTCAGGGAGCAGGCTTCATAGAGCCGGTGATGGACTACGAAGTCCACCCCGGTGTAGCTGGTGCATCCCAGTGAGAGCATATACTCGCCGCCGTGCATGTCCAGTGTCTGGGTAAACGAGATCTCCTGGATCTGTCCCGCTTCCTTTGCAGGGACACTCACCTTCTCGAACAGCGTATTCGTCCCGGTGATATCGGTCCCCTTCAGATCCGTGATCGTAAAGGCGTAGATCGGAACGTCCACCCGCTCATTGAACAGGACCTTCATCAGGATGGTGCAGGGTGTCCCCTTCTCGATGGCATTGGTAGAGCGGCCCTCGCTGTCCAGGATATTAAACGCGATGATCTGCGCTTTCCCGTCCCCGTACTCATTGATCTGGGGATTAGCCGGAAACTGCGCTTTCCATCTGTCCTCCCCGCGATCTTTTTCCTGATCGGGAGCGCTGCCGGGCGCCGGATGGCCGACCGCCTCGAGGGTCTCCAGGTCCAGCTGGCCGACCAGCAGTTTCTTATAAAGGTCCACCATATCCTTGGCACTTCCCTCAGCGACCTTTTCTCCTTTGTTGAGCAGGACGACCCGGTCGCAGTAACGGCTGATGCTTCCCATGTCATGGCTCACGAACAGGATCGTTTTCCCGCTCTCCCTGAATTCCTCAAATTTCCGGTAGCATTTTGACTGGAAATACACATCGCCCACGGAGAGCGCCTCATCCACGATCAGGATCTCCGGATCGATGTTGATCGCGACCGCGAACGCCAGCCTGACGAACATGCCGCTCGAATAAGTTTTGACCGGCTGATAGATGAAGTCGCCGATGTCCGCGAAATCAAGGATATCCTGCAGTCTTTCATCGATCTCTTCCTTGGAGAAGCCGATCATGGTCCCGTTCAGGTAGATGTTCTCGATCCCCGTGTATTCCATATTGAAGCCGGCGCCCAGCTCGAGCAGCGCGCTGATGCGCCCGTCGACCTTCACCTCCCCCGAAGTGGGAGTCACCACGCCGGTGATGATCTTTAAGATGGTGGATTTTCCAGATCCGTTGGTCCCGATGATCCCGATGGTCTCGCCCTTGCGGACATCAAAGCTGACGCCCCGGAGCGCATAGTGGTCTCTCGAAAGGCGCTTCCCGAAGGTCATTCCGAGGGATTCGAAAAGGCGGTCCCTCGACCGGTTGTATAATTTATAGACCTTTGACAGGTCCCTCACACTGATGGCTGTATTTTCATCCATGCCTGTGCCCTCTCCTCTCATGCCGTATCCTTCGTCAGAGCACATCCGCGAAATGGACTCTGAGCCTTGCAAACACGCTTCTTCCAAGCAGGAAGATCAACAGGGTCAGGATCCAGAAATACGCGGTCATGACCGGCTCCTCCCAGAACCATTTCCCATCGATCAGCGCTCCCCTGAAGCCCTCCACGATGTAGTACATGGGGTTGAGAGTGAAGATCACGCGCAGGTTCGGGGCCAGGCCTATATCGTCAAAGTTCCACATGATCGGCGTCATCC
>DGTA01000056.1 GCA_002394165.1 Lachnospiraceae bacterium UBA4348
ATATCGCCCGTGCGGATGCACTTCTGGCAGGTCGCCACTCTCGTGCGGGGCGGAACCTCCGCGCCGGTAAAATAAGGTTTGAGGGGAGCCATGCCTGCATTGATGAGCAGCAGGCTCTTGTCATTGTGGGGAACCAGCGAAAAACTGTTCATCACCAGATGGCCTTTGCTCTCAAAGAAATCCAGGAACATCTTCCTGAGTTCATTAACGCCGTACTTTTCCAAAACGAACGCCTCCATTTCCGTTATCAATCCATTATGATCTTTTTGAATTTTTTCTTTCCCCTGCGGAGCATGATGCCCTCGCCGTTCAGCTTTTCACCCGCGATCAGGGCCCTGACATCCGTAACTGCATCTCCGTCCACGCTTACGCCGCCCTGTTCGATGGCCCTGCGCGCTTCGTTTCTCGTAGCGGAAAGACCAGACTTGACGAGCATGCTGATCACATCGATGGCCCCGTCCTTCAGGTCCGCTTCTTCCAGTCTGCAGGTCGGGATCTCCGCGGCCGCGCCCTGTCCGAAGAGCGCTTTGGCTCCGTCCTGAGCTTTCTGGGCTTCTTCCTGGCCGTGTACGAGCTTCGTCAGTTCATAAGCCAGGATCTCCTTGGCCGTATTGAGCTGAGCGCCTTCCCAGCTGTTCATCTCATTGATCTGTTCGATGGGCAGGAATGTCAGAAGGCGGATGCACTTAAGCACATCGGCATCGCCGACATTGCGCCAGTACTGATAAAAATCAAAGGGCGATGTCTTGTTGGGATCAAGCCAGACCGCTCCGGACTGGGTCTTGCCCATCTTCTTCCCCTCTGAGTTAAGGAGCAGCGTGATGGTCATCGCATAGGCGTCTTTCCCGAGCTTCCTGCGGATCAGCTCCGTGCCCGCGAGCATGTTGCTCCACTGGTCATCGCCGCCGAACTGCATGTTGCAGCCGTACTTCTTGTACAGCATATAGAAATCATACGCCTGCATGATCATGTAATTGAACTCGAAGAAGCTCAGGCCCTTCTCCATGCGCTGCTTATAGCATTCCGCACGCAGCATGTTGTTCACGGAGAAATGAGCGCCCACCTCGCGCAGCAGTTCGATATAGTTCAGATCCAGCAGCCAGTCGGCATTGTTGACCATCTGGGCCTTTCCGTCCGAAAAATCGATAAAACGGCTCATCTGATGCTTGAAGCAGTCGATATTGTGATTGATCGTCTCCTCGGTCATCATGGGGCGCATATCGGTGCGGCCGGAGGGATCACCGACCATGCCTGTTCCGCCGCCGAGCAGAGCGATCGGCTTATTGCCGGCCATCTGAAGTCTCTTCATCAGGCACAGCGCCATAAAATGCCCGACGTGAAGGCTGTCTGCAGTCGGATCAAAACCGATATAGAAGGTGGCTTTTCCGTTGTCGATCATATCCCTGATCTCCGCCTCATCGGTCACCTGTGCGATCAGTCCCCTCTGCTGCAGTTCCTCATAACAAGTCATTTCCTTTTCCTCCATCTATTGATATCTTGACAGACTTATCCAAACTATCCCATACTCTAACAACAGTCCCTGTCTTTGTCAAGCATCATCCCGGGCTTGACGAAGGCTTTGGAGCCCTCTCCGGAGTGCCTTTTTTGCGGAATTGTTTTACATCCTTCCGGCAACGTGATAGAATATTTTTCGGTTTTTTCCGAAAAAGACAGGCCGGTCTTAAACCGGCCCCGAAAGGAACGATCAAATGCTTGTAAACATTTATACCGACGGCGCTGCCAGGGGTAATCCCGGGCCCGGCGGTTACGGAACCATCCTCGAATATGTAGACAGCACCGGAAAGCTTCACACGCGTGAGTACTCTCAGGGATACCGCCTTACGACCAACAACCGCATGGAGCTGCTGGCCGCCATCGTCGGCCTTGAGGCCCTGACAAAGCCCTGCAGCGTCATCCTCCACTCAGATTCAAAGTATCTGACGGATGCCTTCAATCAGCACTGGGTGGAAGGCTGGATACGGCGCGGCTGGAAAAGAGCCGGGAACGAACCGGTAAAGAACATCACGCTGTGGAAAAGACTGCTCGCCGCCAAGGAAGGCCATGATGTGCGTTTTGTCTGGGTGAAGGGCCATGCCGGCCACCCTCAGAATGAAAAATGCGACGCGCTCGCAACGCAGGCGGCGGATGGCACGAACCTGATCGAGGACGATCTGGGCGAATAAAAAAAGGAGTAACACCATTATGTCAATGCATTTTGTCAAAAAGCTGCCCATCCCCGCGGATGTCAAACGGCATATCCCGCTCTCCGACGATCTTAAAAAGATCAAGAACGAGCGCGATGCCATGATCCGGAAAGTCTTCACCGGCGAGGATGACCGCTTTATCATGATCATCGGTCCCTGCTCGGCTGACAGCCAGGACTCAGTCTGCGATTATGTCGGGCGCCTGGCCAAGGTCCAGGATAAGGTCGGCGACCGGATCATCCTGATCCCGCGCATCTACACCAATAAACCCAGGACAACCGGCCAGGGCTACAAGGGAATGCTCCATCAGCCGGATCCGGAAAAGAAGCCCGACCTGCTGGCAGGCATCATCGCCATACGCGAGATGCATATCCGCGCCATCCGCGAGACCGGCCTGACAGCTGCGGATGAGATGCTCTATCCTGAAAATTATCGTTACCTGGATGACCTGCTCTCCTACGTGGCCATCGGTGCCAGATCCGTGGAGGACCAGCAGCACAGGATGACCGTCAGCGGCATGGATGTACCCGCAGGCATGAAAAACCCCACCAGCGGCGACCTGTCGGTCATGTTCAACTCCGTGCAGGCTGCACAGAGCAAGCACAACTTCCTCTACCGCGGCTGGGATGTGAAGACCGACGGCAACGACCTGGCGCACGTGATCCTTCGCGGCGCGGTCAACAAGCACGGCAACTGCCAGCCCAACTATCACTACGAGGACCTCATGCTCCTGCTGGAGATGTACGCAAAACGCGGCCTTTTAAACCCCGCCGTCATCGTTGACACCAACCATTCCAACTCCAACAAGCAGTACAAAGAGCAGATCCGTATCAGCGAGGAAGTCATGCACAGCCGCAGCTGCAATCCCGAGATCAGGGAAATGGTCAAGGGGCTGATGGTGGAAAGCTACATTGTCGAGGGTTCACAGCAGATCGGGGAAGGTTCCCACGTCTACGGCCAGTCCATCACGGACGGATGCCTGGGCTGGGAGGACAGCGAAAAGCTGATCTACCGCATCTATGATCTCTGCGTCAGATAACCGGAATAAGGAGGATTGAGATATGAAGCTGATCTATCCGGCAGTAGTCCGGCAGAATGAAAATGGCAGGTTCGAAGCCTACATGCCCGATCTTGAAGGATGCCATGCCAGCGCCGATACCTACGACGAAGTGATGAACGACCTTAACGCGGCAGCCCTCGAATGGATCGAGGTGGAGCTGATGGAAGATGATCCTTATCTCCCCCCTGTCTCCGACGAGGAAGACCTGGTTTTGAAGGAAGGCGAGTATGTCCGCCTGGTCAGCCTTACGATCAGGCTGACGGACGGCTGGGACGAATAAAAAAGACCGTTCTTAAGGGACCCCCTTAAGAACGGTTTTTTAATGTGCAAAAAATTGAGAATCAAAAAAGCGCGAGACGGGATTCGAACCCGCGACCCTCGCCTTGGCAAGGCGATACTCCACCACTGAGCCACTCGCGCAAACCGTTGTATTTCCAACGGACGTTCTTTATATTACATCACAATACAGGTCTTGTCAACCACAAAATGTATTTTTCTTATCAACTTTCTTTTCGGCTGAAAATGACGACCAAAATACCGGTCCCGCGCCTGTCATCGAGCGCTGCCTGCGAGGCGATCTTAAACCTGCCGTCCCGCGCGATGCACTTAGCCGCCAGCTCCGGCCTGGGCGTATACAGGACCAGTACCGCCCCGTCTGCCAGAAGCTCCGGGATCTTTTCGAAGAAAGCCTTATACAGGCCTTCGGGCTCCTGCCGCATGCCGGTGAGCGGATCCGTCTGCGCCGCGGGCATATCCGTGATGACCTCATCAAAGGGCCTGTCATGAGTAAAAGTCAGGATGTCCCTGTTCACGAAACGGATGTCCCTGCCTGCCAAAGCGGCATTCTCCCGTCCCTTTGCGATCGCCTCCCCGAATATGTCCGTTCCGTAGAGTTCTTTGGCCGGAACGGCCTGATCGCGCTCGATCAGCATCGTTCCCACGCCGCAGAACGGGTCGAGAACTTTTGCCCCCTCTTTGAGGTACGAATCCGCGAAGCGCACCGTCAGCGCCGCGTTTACCGGAGAGATCGATTCCGAGGTAAATTCCTTCCGGTACTCAAACCGCTTATCGGGAATGGTGCAGAGCTTCAGGCAGGGGATATAGTCCCCCTCCCTGCGCCTGAGCAGCCGGATCTCCACTTCGTAATCAGAAACAGAATTGGCCAGCCGGCTCTCCTTCTGCTCCAGTGAAGCACACAGTCTCCTGATCTTTGTGCCCGTCTTTTCCTCTCCCTTGATCTCCACGCGGTAGCGGTAGATACCGCCCGCCTCATGCATGGTGTCGAGGAACGCGGGAATGCCGGCTCCCGCGAGCATCTCACCGGCTTCATAAGGATCCTCAGGCACCGCCTGAAGGCCGGGTATGGGAAAGAGCAGCTCCGTATAGGTCCGGATGCCCAGCACCTGTTTTAAATCCGCTCCGTGGAACCTTGCTCCGGCTCCCAGGCCCCTGACCGAGGCCGCCTTAACCTGGGCGATAGTCAGATCCCTCAGGGCCCGGCTGGTGAGCAGGATCACATCCACCTTCCGCCCGGGAAGACGGAAATGATGCCTGTCCGGATCCTTCTTTTTCCAGATGATGTCTCTGAGCGCGCGCAGTTCCAGAGCCAGATGCTTCTGGTCGGGGCCGGATACATCCGCTCCGGCAAGCTCCCTCTCGCGCTCTTCAAGCATGGGCAGCCAGGGACCACAGTCCATCTTCGAAACGGCCTTCAGGTAATCGGCTCTGACAAAAAGGGTCTTTTCCTTTTCATAGGCATCAAAAAGAAACGGAAGACAAGCTTCCGTTTCCAGTTCGCCCAGGATCAGGGCGGCATTTTTCCTCACCTTGGGATCCTCATGTTTAAGAAGAGCGGCCAAAAGATCCGTCTCCTCCCTCAGGCACTCTTTCGCGGCCCCCGCATCCTCCTGTGACAGGAGAGGCCGGATGGCGATCAGCGTCTGGCGGATATCGGTTCCTTCCCTGAGCTTCTCAAGCAGATCATTCAAAAGATCCGGTGTCATTGTTCCTGCGGTACCTCCAGCGCGTTGGTCTCAAGGAATGCCGTCAGTTCGTCGACGGTCTCCCTCTCCTTCATCTGTTCGGCAAGAATCGCTTCCTGCTCGGCGATCACCTCATCCATGCACTCCTGGCGGTAGGCTTCCACATCGTCAAGGAAATCCTCCCAGGCCTCCGGATGCTCCACAAAATACTTGGGGCAGATCTTGCCGGTCACATCGTAGTGACGGATGATCTGGCTGCGTTCCAGGTCGTACAGATCCGCCAGGTAAGCCGTCAGCTTCACCAGGCTGTTGTAGGTCTGCTTGGTCAGCTTGCCCGAGGCCGTCATATGGCAGTTCTCAATGGAGATCGAATGATCGTTGTAGCTGTTGCTGGCATAGGCCACCTCGCCGTCCGGCACGCACTGGATGATCTCACCCTTGGTGCCGACCACGTAGTTGGCGCTCATCGAGACATCCTTCAGATCCTTCAGGCTCTCAAAATAATCATGATTCTCCTGAGCCGTCGTTCTCGGATTGCCCAGATAATGGATCACGATCGCATCGATGGTCTTACACTCTTCACCGGGCCTTGAATACTTGTTTACCGTCAGGAACTGCTCATCTATGTCGGGCCGCGGAACGTAGACGATCGTCTCGGTCTCGGTCTCGGACTCCGTATTCATGATGTAATTAAGATGCACTTCCTCGTCCACCAGCGGGTCCTTATCATCGGTTCCGCGGACGACAAACAAAAGTACGGCAAAACCCGCCAGCAGGGCGGCTACCTCGATGAATATGATCCAGAAAAGCGCATGTCCGGATTTTTTTCGCGATGGTCTGCCATTATCGGGATTCATGAGTTCCTCACTGTCTGCACTATGGTCGTCGTTTCAGTTACTCGGCCTCCACACTGTAGTTGGGGGCTTCCTTGGTGATCTGGATATCATGGGGATGGGATTCCTTTAAGGACGCAGCGGAGATCTTGACAAAACGCCCGTTCTCCTTAAGCTCCTCGATCGTGGCGCAGCCGCAGTATCCCATACCGGAGCGAAGGCCGCCGATCAACTGGAAAACGGTATCCTCTACCTTTCCCTTGTAGGCGACACGGCCTTCCACACCCTCGGGCACCAGTTTCTTGGCGTTGGTCTGGAAATACCGGTCCTTGCTGCCGTTCTCCATCGCGGAGATGGATCCCATGCCGCGGTACACTTTAAATTTCCTGCCCTGGTATAATTCAAACGTTCCCGGGCTCTCATCGCATCCGGCAAACATGCTTCCCATCATGCACACGCTTGCGCCGGCCGCGATCGCTTTCGTGATATCGCCCGAATACTTGATGCCGCCGTCGGCAATGATCGGAACATTGTACTGCTTCGCCACCTCATAGCAGTCCATGACCGCCGAGATCTGCGGAACGCCGATACCGGCGACCACACGGGTCGTGCAGATCGATCCGGGGCCGATACCAACCTTGACCGTATCCGCGCCTGCTTCGATCAGTGCCCGGCACGCTTCGCCCGTGGCCACGTTGCCGGCGATGATCTGGACATCCGGGAAAGCTTCCCTGATCATCCGGATGCAGCGGATCACATTTTCAGAATGGCCGTGGGCGGAATCAAGGACCACCACGTCGACCTTGGCCGCCACCAGCGCTTCCACGCGCTCGAGCACATTGGCCGTGATGCCGATGGCCGCGCCGCACAGCAGCCTGCCCTGCTCATCCTTTGCAGAGAGCGGGTACTGGATCTGTTTTTCTATATCCTTGATCGTGACAAGTCCTTTAAGATGGAAGTTCTCATCAACGATCGGCAGTTTCTCTTTGCGGGCCTTTGCCAGGATCTTTTTCGCTTCTTCAAGCGTGATCCCCTCTCTGGCGGTGATCAGCCCCTCGGAAGTCATGGACTCACGGATCTTCTTGGAGAAATCCTCCTCAAACAACAGATCACGGTTAGTCACGATACCGACAAGCTTTCCGTCCCCCTCCGTGATGGGGACGCCGGAGATCCTGTATTTGGCCATCAGCGCATCCGCCTCAGCCAGGGTATTGTCAGGAGAAAGATGGAACGGATCCGTAATGACGCCGTTTTCTGATCTCTTGACTTTGTCGACCTCATCGGCCTGCGCGTCAATGGACATATTCTTGTGAATGATGCCGATGCCGCCCTGCCGGGCCATGGCGATCGCCATCCTGTGCTCCGTGACGGTGTCCATACCGGCACTCATCAGCGGGACATTCAGCCTGATCTTTCCTGTCAGGTTCGTAGAAACATCCACCTCATTCGGAATCACCTGCGAGTAGGCAGGGATCAGAAGTACGTCATCAAAAGTAATACCTTCACCGACAATTCTTCCCATATAGGATCCTCCTTTTATTTTTGACCTCGCTCAACTTTAGCAAATCCCGATTTCAAAGTCAACCGCGTAATGCACCCCCGCGGCCGCCCTCATCCTTCTCAGAAGATCCCGAAATCCCGGCTGACCTTCCTGGGCTCTCTCCTGCGGATGTCGCGGATCACATCCTCATCGATGTTCATCAGGGCCATCTCCCTGCCCTTGTCCATATCATATACAAGGCAGATCACCTTGTCCTCTTCCTGCCCGGAGCTGAAATCGCGCGTAGTAACATTTCCGGCCGCCGTCAGCGAATCAAGGTCATGGGAACCGACAGGCGCTGCCATCACCAGCTGAGCAAGCGGATAAGACGCCACCCTCTTGCGGCGCTGCTTGTTCTTGATGACATCGATATCAAAATCGCCGTTCACATACAGATATTCATACTCGCGGTCCAGCCCCGCCGACAGATAGCTGAAGGCAAAGATGCCGGCCGTCGCCAGCAGCAGAAACGCAAAATGGAAAAAGATCCCGGCTGCAGCCAGAAGAATAATGGCTGCGATCATCAAAACCTTCTTGATGACATCCATCGACGTCTTCTTCTGTTTGACCAGTATCTCCTTATAAACATCACCCATATCCGTTGTCTCCTTCTTGTGGTGCAGGCGAAAAGCGCCTTATCCCAAGAGTTTAGCACATTATACGGCCGTTGTAAATTATGACAGGGGGACAGTCCTTTCAAGCAAAGTAGAATAAAAGACAACACCCTGCCCACGGGGAACGCTCGCGCTCTGATCTCGCGCAGCGGTACATAAGGCTCGAGCTCCGCTCTCACCAAGTACCGGCGCTCCGATCACGTCCCCTTTGGACAGGGTGTTGTCTTTT
This sequence comes from Lachnospiraceae bacterium UBA4348, assembly GCA_002394165.1. Lineage (GTDB taxonomy): Bacteria > Bacillota > Clostridia > Lachnospirales > Lachnospiraceae > Merdiplasma. Next base: position 8,463 of record DGTA01000056.1, read on the forward strand.
ATTCATGCCGTAAACTTCAAAGGACTGTCCCCTTGTCACCGGCCGGCTGACACAGAACCGTAAAGGTGAGTGCCGAAAGTTCCTGGTTTCCCGCCTTTTCGCATTTATCAGTCCAACTTACCACCTCTGATCCAGCAGCCTGACAGCAAGACTATTCTGTGTCAGCGGCTGCTGGCAGGGGGACAGTTTCCGGATATAATAAAGCGGCATGCAGAATGTAAAAAACGGTAGGCTGGCGTCTTGAGTTTGCAAGTTCTTTGCCCGTCCGAAGTGGGACAACGCTTCTATCGTCCCCGAAGGACGGGCAGATAAGAACGCAGCAAACGAAACTAAGACAGCCGTGTTTTTTGCATCTGCATGCCGCTTATTATTTCATAAGGACTGTCCCTGTGTCAGCGGTCGCTGACACAGAACTGTCCCCAGTCAGGAATTACATCATTCCCATTCCGCCGGCGCCGCCTGCAGGCATGGCCGGTGTCTCTTCCTTGATGTTGCCGACGACTGCTTCCGTTGTCAGCAGGGAGGAGGCAACGCTCGTTGCATTCTGGAGCGCGGACCTGGTCACCTTGGCCGGATCGAGGATGCCTGCCTCGACCATGTCGACATAGACTTCCTTGTAAGCGTCAAAGCCGGTACCGACCGGTGATTCTTTTACTTTGTTGACGATGACGGAGCCTTCAAGGCCGGCATTGTCGGCGATGAAGTACAGCGGAGCTTCCAGTGCCTTCAGGATGATCTGCGCACCGGTCTTCTCGTCGCCTTCAAGATCTGCAACTGCCTCAGCCACCTTCTTGGCTGCATGCACGTAAGCGGATCCGCCGCCTGCGATGATGCCTTCCTCTACCGCGGCCTTGGTCGCGTTCAGGGCATCTTCCATACGAAGCTTGGCTTCCTTCATCTCGGTCTCGGTGGCAGCACCGACACGGATAACTGCTACGCCGCCGGAAAGCTTGGCCAGTCTCTCCTGGAGTTTTTCTCTGTCGAAATCGGACTTCGTCTCAGCGATCAGCGTCTTGATCTGGTTGACGCGGTCAGCGATGGCCTGCTTGTCGCCCAGGCCGTCAACGATGATGGTGTTTTCTTTCTGGACCTTGACGGATTTTGCGTGTCCGAGCATATCCATGGTGGCATCCTTCAGTTCAAGGCCTACCTCCTCGGAGATCACCTGGCCGCCTGTCAGGATCGCGATATCCTTGAGCATCTCTTTACGTCTGTCACCGTAGCCGGGAGCCTTCACGCCGACTACCTGGAAGGTGCCGCGCAGCTTGTTGACGATCAGGGTGGTCAG
>DGTA01000021.1 GCA_002394165.1 Lachnospiraceae bacterium UBA4348
GACGGCACCTATGACTGGATCTACTGTATGAAACTGCTCAAAAACCTGTCCATGATGAAATTTGTGATGACGGTCATTGCTATTGCATTTGCGGCGATGGTCGTCATAATGCTCCTGATGACGGGGGGATCGGGCGATACCCTCTGGATGCTCGGAATAATGGGCCTTGTTTTTGGCGCGGTGATGTTGATCGTCCTGTTCTCGTTCTGGCTGGTCGATAAGATGTATAAAGGCAGCTACATGCTCATCTATGAGATGAACGAGCAGGGTATTACCTTTTCGCAGACAACAGACCAGGCTCAGATCACCCGTGCGATCGCCGCCTCTTCAGCGGCTGTCAATGCCGCGGGCGGCAATGTCGGAGGCGTGATCGCCGGAACCGGGCTGGCCCTGAGGCCGAATTCCTTTCATGCGGACTTTTCAAAGGTGAGAACGGTCAAAGGAATAAGACGTGACAGCCTGATCTGGGTGAACACTTTTGGCCAGTTCCTGCAGATATACGTTCCGGATGAAGCCTACGATTTTGTTTTTCTCTATATCACCAGGCGGTGCAAGAAGGCCAGGATCACCACGGGTTAAAAGACACGGCTGATTTTGGACAGAATACTATGACTAAAGGAGAGAAGATAATGGGTAAAAAGATTATTGTGGTCAACGCGGGACCGAGAAAAGGATGGAATACGGATACGCTGATCACGGAGGCGGCTAAAGGAGCGGAGGCTGCCGGGGCCGTCACAGAGCGTTTTGACCTTTTCAAACTGGAGAGGTACACGGGCTGTATCTCATGTTTCGGATGTAAAAAGGAAAAGAATAAAGGGCACTGCATCTGCCGTGATGCGCTCACACCCGTTCTGGATGCTGTCCGCGGATCGGACGGCCTGATCATCGGCTCGCCCAACTATCTGGGGGACCTGACGGCTTCCTTCCGGGCGCTGTATGAGCGTCTGATCTTCCAGAACCTGACCTATAATCTGGAAACACCTTGCTGCAATGAGCATCCTGTTCCGGTCCTGCTGATCATGACGAGCAATGCTCCCGATACCGCGTACCTGGACAAGCTGCAGAATTATCAGCAGACGTTCAGCCGCTTTGTCGGGCCCGCGCAGATCCTTGTCAGCGGGAACACGCTTCAGCTGAAGGATTATTCCAGTACGGACTGGCCCTGGACGATGTTTGATCCGGAGGCAAAAAAGACGCGTCATGAAACCGTTTTCCCGGAGGAGATGAAGAAGGCCTTCGAGATGGGAAAAACGCTGGGACAGTAAAGGCAGAATATGGATATTCAGCATTATTACACAGAAAAGGGTCAGGGAGATCCCCTGATCCTTCTTCACGGAAACGGAGAGGACAGCACTTATTTCAAAGGGCAGACCGATGTGTTTGCCCGATACTTCCGTGTATTTGCCCTTGATACGAGAGGGCACGGCCGGACACCCAGAGGCGCGGAACCGTTCACTATACGTCAGTTTGCCGATGATCTGCGTTGCTTCATGGATGACCATCAGATCGGGAAAGCCCACCTGCTCGGGTTTTCGGACGGCGGCAATATCGCCCTGATCTTTGCGCTCCGGTATCCGGAAAGGGTCAGCCGGCTCATCCTGAACGGGGCAAACCTGGATCCGTCCGGGGTAAAGAGGGCAACGCAGCTGCCCATCGAGATCGGGTACCGGATCGCAAAACGGTTTACGGGAAAAAGTGAAAGCGCGAGGCGCAACGCGGAGATGCTCGGCCTGATGGTCAACGATCCGGACATCGCGCCGGAAGAACTCTCCAAAATACAGGCAAAGACGCTGGTCATCGCCGGGACGAAAGATATGATCCGCGAATCCCATACCCGCCTGATCGCGGCTTCCATTCCGGAAAGCCGGCTTGTTTTTATTAAGGGCGGTCACTTCATTGCGGCTCAAAAACCGGAAGAGTTCAACCGGGCGGTACTGGATTTTCTTAAATGAGCTGTCCGGATTTCAAGGTTTCTTCAATATTCGTCCTGTATGGTAGCCACAGATCAAGAAATACAGGAGGTTCATAATATGAGAAATCTAAGTAAACGGAAGGCTTTTCTCCTGGCCATGTCGCTGACACTTGCCTCGCTTCCTTACAGCGCGTCGGCATCGGAGGCGGACAGCGCCGGTCAGGAGAAAGCAGCGATTGAAGAAGCCTTGAATCTGGAGAATATCAGTCCTGAGTGGACGTATAATGAAGAGTCGGATGCGTGGACCATGGCCGCTGTCACGGCAGTCGCGAACGCCGAGCTCCCTGACTATCAGGGCGTATCCGTGTGTGTTCCCGGGGCTTATGTCGAAGGGGTGGATACAGACGGAGACGGAGAAGCGGACGCATTTGACGGCACCGTATCAGGCGACTTGGTTATCGATTTTGACGCCGAGATCACCAGCACCAACGGACAGATCTATACGGCGGCGACGGCTCCGGTGATCATCAACACCGGCGCTGCGGGCTATTCTGCCCAGGCCAATCAGACGGCCGCAGCCACTTATGCCGCCGATGGCTATATCAACGTGGCGTGCGGCAACCGCGGCAAGCAGAGCACGCTCTCTGACGGCACTTATACCGGCGATGCGCCGTCCTGCCTGGTGGATCAGAAAAATGCCGTGCGCTTTGTGAAGTTTAATATCCTGCTGGGCAATCTTCCCGGCAGCGTGGACTATTTTGTTTCCACCGGCGGCTCCGGCGGCGGAGCTCATGCGGTGATGCTGGCTGCGACCTCGGACAATCCCGTCTACTATGATTACGAGGCCTCCCAGGGCGCTGTCGGCGTTTATCGCAATGATGATGGAAGTTATTCTACTACCGTGACCATTGACGGCAGCGAAGTGGAGCTTTCCGACGGCATGTGGGGATGCATGGCCTATTCCGCGATCACTTCACTGGCGGAGGCGGATATGGCGATGGCCTTTGAATATACGCTTGATCCCACCTACAGTTTCAATACGGAATTCCAGAAACAGACAGCCTCTTACCTTGCCGCTGAGTATATGGAGTATATCAACGGGAAAAACCTTTCCGTGAAGGAGGGCGATGTGGGCTTTGACCTGAACGGGGACGGCGATACAGAGGATGAGATCGCGCTGACGATCGGGTATGACCCGGAGGGACACAGCGATACCAACGGTTATTACGGTACCTACGTGGATCTGTACCTGAGCGAGTTTGAGCAGAGCCTCGAGGATTACATTGCCCGCCTTGCCTATGCGGAGGACTGGACCTGGTTCGATGAAAACGGCACAGCGCTCTCTGATGAGGAAGTTGCTTCCATGACGGATGAGGACAGGGCACAGGCGTTTATAGCAGGAAATTACGCGAAGGGCAGCACAGGCAGTGCTTCCGGCGGCATGGCAGGCGGCCCCGGCGGTTTCCCCGGTGGTGAAATGAAAGGCGGCCCGGGTGGGGATGGTTTCCCGGGCGGTGATGGTTTCCCGGGCAGGGACGGTTTCCACGGCGGTGATGGTTTCCCGGGCAGTGACAATGCGGGCGGTCCTCCTGATATGGGCGGCGGCTCGATGCAGGAAGTCGGCACCCCGGACGCGGGAACGACCCAGGCTGCCGGAAGCAGTACGGATTCCGCGGAATATGCTTCCTTTGAGGAAATGCTGGCGGCCTATGAGGCGGATATCGCCGAGATTGAAGCCGGCGACGAATATGGAAACAATATAGTGGAGCTTTACGATCCGATCAGCTATATCGGAGCCGAAGGTACAAGCAGTCCGACATGGGCCCGTATTCTGATGGGCGCTTCCGAAGGAGACATCTCCATGTTCAATTCCCTCAATCTGCAGATCGCCTGGCTGAACGCGGGAACAGATGCTCAGATCGAATGGCAGTGGAACGGCGGTCATGTTCCGTCTGAGATCTTCGGAGATTCTCTTGCTCTCTATGTGGATACCATGTACGGCGAGTATGTGGAAGGGGCTGTGCAGGTGAGCAAAAGCGCAGCATCCGGACAGACGTCAAACGGCACTGCCCAGGAAGCTGACGGCACCGATCTTTCAGGCTGGGTCAGCTATGACAGCGCGGACGGGATCACCATGACACTTGCCGGAGCAGCGAATTACCGCACCTCCGGTGCGAGCAAGTCCATCCCCGGCTTTGATGTCATGGATTACGGACAGGAGGATTACGTGTTCGGAAGCAGCAGTGCCGACGCACGGCACTGGGACAAATATGTCCTGAAGGTATTTGAAGAGAATAAAGATACGCTGGCAGCTCTGTTCAACTCGGCCGGAGAGAGCTCAGGGGCCTGAGCGGGGCGTGATAAGAATTCCGGGATGAAAATCCTTGTTATTCCCCTGAAAAAGCGGTCACAAACAAAAAATAAAAGGATTGCGTCTGCTTCTGGGCTTCTAAAATGTCAATCCGGGCTGTCATTAAGACCGGAATAAGCAGACACAATCTTATTTTTTTATCTCTTTGTCCGTAAAACAAGTCGGAAATCATTCCGGAACGCCGTCGGCTCAGGGACTACATCAGCTCAGCTGCGCCGCTCCCGGGCCGAAAGCCCCAGACACACCCGGCACTTACTTCAGTTCCAGCCCGTCCTTGAACGCTTCGCCGACCCGTTCGGAAACTCTGTAATATCCGTGGGTGTAAGGATCGAAGGCGATGGCGTCGACCAGGGACATGTCCACCTTCCCGTCCACCATAACACGATCATCGGCGGTAACGTTCACGACCTTGCCGATCACGCCGCAGCCGTATTCGTTGGTCTGGTATTCGATGAATTTGCACTCAAGGCAGAGCGGAAACTCATTGATCACCGGAGCGTCTACTTCCTGGGCTTTACTGGCGGTAAGCCCGCTGCGTCCGAATTTGTCCGGAGTGTTGTTTCCGGATGCGATGCCGAAATAATCGGCCTGTACCATGTGGGCGGCATCGGCGATACTCACGGTGAATGCCCCTCTGGCCTTGATGTTTTTCACGGTTTTATGGGATTCGGTCAGGTTCAGGACGACTGTGTCTCTCTCCTGCATGGTGCCCCATGCCGCGTTCATCACGTTGACGCTGCCGTCCTCATTGTATGTCGCAATCATTAAGACCGGCATCGGGAAAATGCCTTCCGTGATCTTCAGTTTTTCTCTCATCATATCCACCTCGTTTCAGCAATCAGATTGACAGTAATGTGGTACTTCTCTATAATTTTAACTGACGGCAGAAAATAATCAAGTACCGGCATTTAAGTAAGGTACTATCGTAAAGGAAAGTGGATTGTGATCAGGAATTTTATAGATGAAGCAAATTTTGAAGATACCGGTTTCAGTTATACCCTCTCGCTCATATCCGGAAAGTACAAGATGGTCATCCTTTACTGCCTGATGGAGTATGAACCTGTGCGTTTCAACGAACTGAGACGGTATCTGAAGAAAATATCCGATAAGACTCTCAGCACTAATCTGAAGGAGCTGGAAGCGGATCAGCTGATCGTGAGGAAGGAATATCCGCAGATCCCGCCTAAGGTCGAGTACAGTCTCAGCGAGCGGGGGAGATCGCTGATGGCGGTGCTCGATCAGCTCTGTGTATGGGGAGAAAACAACAGGCTTCAGCCAAAAGGCTGACAGGATGAAGAAAGGGAGAACGGATGCCTTTTAGAATCATCAGAAATGACATTACAAGGGTCAGGGCGGATGCCGTCGTGAATACCGCCAACCCGGAGCCGGTCTTTGCGGGCGGCACCGATGCGGCCATATATAAAGCGGCCGGGGAGAAGGAGCTCCTCGCAGAGCGCAGGAAGATCGGCCGCATCGAGCCGGGTGAGGCTGTGGTCACCAAAGCCTTTGCACTTCCGGCCAGATATATCATCCATACATCCGGTCCGGTGTGGATCGACGGAAACCACGGGGAGTATGATATCCTCCGTTCCTGCTACCGCAAGTCGCTGCTTCTGGCCGACCAGCTTGGCTGTGAGAGCATCGCCTTCCCGCTGATCGCGTCAGGGGTCTACGGCTTTCCGAAAGATAAGGCGCTGGAGATCGCGCTTTCCGTTATCCGGGATCATCTGGAGAACTCTGACCTGGATGTCACGCTGGTCGTCTTCGGCCGTAGTGCCTACCAGCTCGCGTCCGGCCTGACACAGCAGGTTCGGGAATACATCGACGAGAACTATGTCACCAGGAAGCTGGAGGAGGAATACGGGGCGATCTCGGGTTCTGTGCATGAGGATCCTGCACCTGAGATGAGACGCCTGCGCCGGCTGTGGGAGAACCTGCCGTCGTTTGGGAGACCATCATCTGGCTCTGTGTTTGGGAGCGCTTCTTCTGACGCTGAATTTGGAGGCGACTTATCAGATGACCTGCTTGCCGAGGCCTCGATGGCCCCGAAGTCTAAAAAAGGATCGCTTGAGGATGCGGTCAATAACCTGGGTGAGACTTTCCAGGCCAGGCTGCTCAGGATGATCGACGAGCGGGGGATGACCGACCCGGAGGTCTATAAACGGGCCAACGTGGACCGCAAGCTCTTTTCGAAGATCCGCTGCAGCGATAATTATATCCCGAAAAAAAAGACCATCGTCGCGCTGGCCATCGCGCTGAAACTGAACCTGGATGATACAAAGGACCTGCTTTCCAGTGCCGGCTTTTCTCTCACCAACAACAGCAAGGCCGATGTGATCGTGAGTTTCTGCATTGAAAACGGTATCTACGATATTTTTGAAGTCAACGCGCTGCTGTTTAAATTTGACCAGCCGATCCTTGGCTGATCCTTGTCGCTTTGCAGGCGACCTGCTTTTACCTTGTGCAGGCTATACTTGCATCATCAGGAAACAAAACGTTGAAAATGATGACAAGGAGGCTTGTAAAATGAAAAAGAATCTGACAGAATTAGTTATGATCCTGGACCGGAGCGGCTCTATGGGCGGCCTGGAGAGCGACACCATCGGCGGCTACAACAGCATGCTAAGGAAGCAGCTTGAGACCGAAGGGGAGGTGCTGGTATCCACCGTGCTTTTCGATAACACGAGTGAGGTGCTGTATGACCGAGTTCCGCTGGATAAGATGCCGCAGATGACTGAAAAAGAGTACTATGTGCGCGGCTGCACCGCGCTGCTGGATGCGATCGGCGGAGCGGTCCGCCACATCGGCAATGTCCATAAGTACGCCAGGGAGGAGGACCGGCCGGAGAAGACGATCTTCGTGATCACGACCGACGGCCTGGAGAATGCGAGCCGCTGCTATTCCTACGACCAGGTGAAGCGGATGGTGGAGCGGCAGAAAAAAGAATACGGATGGGAGTTTCTTTTCCTCGGAGCCAACATCGATGCCATCGAGACGGCGGGTCATTTCGGCATTTCCGCCGACCGTGCTGTCACGTACAACAGTGACCATATCGGGATAGCTCTGAACTATGAGGTGCTGGGCGATGCCGTAAGCGAGATGCGTGCCTGCTCTGCTCCGATCGGAGGGGGGTGGAAGAAGCGTATCGAGGAAGACTACAAAAAGCGCGGCGGGAGGAAAAGAAAACCGGTGAAGGGTAACTGACAGTCGGATGTTTTATGTAAATACAGGAGGTTTTAGATGATGAAGAGGATCATGACGGCGGCAATGCTCGCAGGATGCTTAATGACAATGCCGGCCTTCGCCGGAGAGCGTTTGTCGGGAGGCTGGGAAGCAACCCGGGACACAACGATCGACGCAGATGCCCAGGCAGTGTTTGACGCGGCTATGGAAGGCCTTCTTGGTGTCGATTATGAAGCCGTGGACCTTTTAGCCACGCAGGTAGTGGCCGGGACAAATTACTGTTTCCTGTGCCGCTCGACGGTGGTGGTGCCGGACGCCCTGCCCGGATACTCGCTCGTCTACATCTACCAGGATTTGTCAGGAAACGCCCAGATCCTCGGAATTAAGGACATCACCTTCGGCGAGGGCATCCTGGAAGAAGCCGATGAGACAGAGCTGCTTGAGGACACAACAGAATAAGAGTACAAGTGAACACACTCCGAATGGTGGTTTTCACTGAGTTTCAATGAGAAAAAGGCGCTGCCGAACGTAATCGGCAGCGCCTTTAACGCGTTAATGTACGAAAAGGGTCAGACCCCTCTTAACTTGTTGCAGATACTTTTGAGTCTACATGCATTCCCATGCCGGCGGTGTGAGCGGATACCTCGGAGGCCAGGTAGAGCACGGCGTTGGCGACTTCTTCAGGCTTCGCGTAGCGTTTGTCCATTGCATAGCTGCCGGCCAGCATGGCCATGGCTTCTTCGTGGCTCATGGAATCGCCGAAAAAGTCTTTCTCGATGCGGAGCATCATGGGGGTGTCGACCGGTCCCGGGCAGACGTAATTTACCGGGATGCCGCACGGACCAAGTTCCATGGCGACGCATTTTGTGAGACCGGCGACAGCGTATTTGGAGGAAACATAGGCGCTGTTTCCGGCGGTGGGCTCGTAGGCTGCGGCGGAGGCGATGACCACAACGGAACCTGATTTTTTCTCGATCAGGGTCGGTACGGAATATTTAAGCAGGAGCATGACGGAGAAAACGTTCAGCATATAGGTCTGTTCGAACAGATCCAGTGTCATGTCCTGGACGGGATGGGCTTTGCCTTCGTATCCGGCGTTGGGAACAACGATATCGATCGTGCCGAAGCATTCTTTTGCTTTTTCGACATAGTTTTTGATTTCTTCTTCTTTTGTCATATCGGCGACAAATCCGGCCACCTGGCCCTCCTGCGCGTCGAGGGTCGGAAGCAGGGCATCGATCTTGGCCTGGCTGGTAGAGGAGAAAGCTACTTTGGCGCCTTCTGCCAGGAAACCTTTTACAATAGCGGTTCCGATGCCGCCGGTGCCGCCGGTTACAAGTACGACTTTGTCTTTGAGTTTGAGATCCATAGTTGCTCCTTTCCAATGATGAATCAAAATTTCAGCAAACCAATTATAACAAAATTAGAGTGGTTTAACAATGCGGCTTTCCATCTGCCGGGGCATGTTCGGAGACGGCACAGAAAAAAGATAGCACAACCGGGAAAAACATTGTAAAATGTACCTAAATTATGAGAAAGCGGATTCCAGAAAGGGAGGTATTGCATGAAGTCCCAGATTTTCACCCCGGTCGTTACCATACTGACGGACGAGGGAAGGATTGACCTCGAAGGAAACCATAAGGTGATGGAGCATCTGATCGCCGGCGGTGTGGACGGTATCGTTCCCCTCGGATCGACAGGCGAGTTCACCTGGTTCTCCAAGGAAGAGAAGATAAAGTTCCTGGATGACTATATCCGGGCGGTGGACGGAAGAGTTGATATCATTGCCGGCACGGGTGACCTGCAGTATGAAAATGTGGTGGAAGTGTCGAACCACGTGCTTGCGCAGGGGATCCGCGGCGTGATGATCATGTCCGAGTTCTATTTCAATATGAGCCAGGAGAACCTCTATACGTACTATGCCTACATGGCGGAGCACATTAACGGGAAGATCTACATCTACAACTTCCCGGCCCGGTCCGGCAGCTCGATCAGCGGTGAGACACTGGCCAGGCTGGCGGTGAAGTATCCCAACATCGCGGGAATTAAGGATTCGGTATCGGATTTTACCCACACAAAGGAGATCCTGGATGCGGTCCTGCCGGTGAGACCGGATTTTGAGGTGTTCTCGGGATTTGATGATCATTTCCTCCTGAATAAGGAGAACGGCGGCGTGGGCGGCATCTGCGCCCTCTCGAATTTCGCGCCGGAGCTGTGGTCGTACGTGGTCAGGACGATCAATGAGGCCGACCCGGAGACCGCCCGCAGGGAATATGACAGGATCGTGAGCATGATGCCGATCTACGGCATGGAGAGCAACTCACACCGGCTCATCAAGGAACTGCTCAGATACCGGGGACTTGATATCAATACATTCAGCCACTTCCCGTTCAACTCGCTTAAGCCCGATTCACTGGAGAAAGCGGCAGCGCTGTACGAGAAAGTGCGCATTTAAAGGAATATTGAAAATGAGTAAAGAATCACAGCTGATAAGTGAAGTCAAAGGATATAAGCTGCGGGAAGGTCACATGGCTTTCTGGTGGCTGGGGCAGCTGGGCTATATCGTCCGGATGGCGGATCTCACCATCTATGCCGATCCTTACCTGTCGGCGTCGGATGACCGGTTATTTGCGCCTCCGCTCCAAGCGGATGAGATCGATAACGCGGATATTGTCCTGGGCAGCCACGATCATCTGGATCATATCGATGATGATACATGGAAAGCCATCGCAAAAGCTTCTCCCCAGGCTGTGTTCGTACTCCCAAAACTGCTGATGGAGAAAGTCAGCGCCAGGACCGGTATTCCCAAAGAACGCATGACCGGGCTCGATGACGGGGACTGCGTCACGATCAAAGGGGTGACCATTAAGGCCGTAGCCGCAGCTCACGAATTTCTGGATCCCGATCCGGTGACCGGTGAGCATCCGTATCTTGGCTATGTGGTCGAGGGTGGCGGCCGCGTGTTCTACCACGCCGGAGATACCTGTCTTTATGAGGGACTGATCACGAAACTTAAGAAACTTGCTCCGCCGGATGTGATGTTCGTGCCGATCAACGGCCGGGATGCGAGGCGGCTTAAAGCCGGCTGCATCGGTAATATGACTTTCCAGGAGGCGGTCGACCTGTGCGGACAGCTGTCACCGGGGCTGGCTGTTCCGGGGCACTTTGACATGTTCAGCGATAACCTTGGATCCCCGCTGGAATTCAAGGCTTATCTGGAGATAAAGTATCCGGAGGTGAAATGCTGGATCGGAGAGCGCGGGAGCGCGGTGGAAGTATGAACTCATCCCAAAAAGAAACCTGGAGAGGCGGCAACATGCTCTATCCGGTCCCGGCGGTGATGGTCAGCTGCCAGCGTCCGGGGGAGAAACCAAATATCATCACGGCGGCCTGGGCCGGGACGGTCTGCTCCGATCCGCCCATGGTGTCGGTCAGCATCCGGCCGGAGCGGTATTCCTACGATATCATCCGGGAAACCGGACAGTTCGTCATCAACCTGACTACGCAGGAGCTGGTCAGGGCGGCGGATTACTGCGGGGTGCGCTCCGGAGCGTCGGTCGACAAATTTAAGGAGATGCATCTGAGCGCGCTGCCGGCAAAAACGGTGGACTGCCCGATCATCGGGGAGAGCCCGGTCAATCTGGAATGCCGTGTCACACAGGTACTGGAACTTGGTTCTCATCATATGTTCCTGGCGAAGGTGGAAGCAGTGGACGTACTGTCCGACCTGCTCGACGAGAAGGGAAAGCTGGATCTTGGAAAAGCGAAGCTGACCGCTTATTCCCACGGCGTTTACCACGCGCTGGGTGCAGAACTGGGAACCTTCGGCTTCAGTGTGCGAAAAAAACGCAGAGCGAGAACGGAAAAGAAAAAATGAGTAAATGGAAAGAAAATGACGGCCTGGTCAACACCATTTCTGCGAAGGCTCCTTCCCATGCGCCGTCAAAGGAATTCGACAGAAAAAATACAGAGCCTGGGATCTGGCAGGTCATGCCCACCGTGGAGGGCGATCACATGGCGCTGCAGGGAGGACTTGTTCACCTGTACGAGGTTTATCCGTTTTATAAAAAACTGCTGTCGATGATAAGCCGGCTGGAGCCGGTATCTTCTGAAGAAGGGGGAACGCAGTCGTGATAATGGGACTGAAAGTACTGCCTGCAGTATTCTGGCTTCTGTTCGTTCCGCTGATGATCGGCAGGGATCTGGCAGAAGGCTATGCCCTTCTCTTTGCCGTGACGGAGATCCTGGCTGTTCCGATGATCTTTGCCGGGGCCCCGCTGCACCTTTTGGCGATCGTCTATGTGGCGGCCATCCTCGTCCTGTTTGTGATCCTTCGCGTGGTTCCCGACAGAGGGGCTGCCGTGCGCGCAAGGATAAAGGAGTGTCCGCAAAGGACTGTCAAATGGCTGAAAGAGGGCTCATGGGTCCTCTGGATCGCACTGTTTGTGATCGCTTACCAGATGGTGGTGATGAGCACAATGGTCCACATCGATGCGGACGACAGCTTCTATGTCGGACAGGCGGTCACGGACCTGGCGACCAACAGCGTTTACCGCTTTGAACCTTACACGGGAAACCTTTATCCTTATCTTCCCGGCCGCTATACCCTTTCCCCGTTCCCGGCGTTCCTGTCGATGAGCGCCTTGCTGTGCGGAAAGATCCATCCGGCCATCCTGGCTCACATGATCATGCCGCCGATGTTCCTGGCCGCGATCTATGTGGTCATGTATCGCTTCGGAAAGCGGTTCTTTCCGGATTCGGCAAAGGACAGGGCGTGGTTTCTGCTGATCTGCGCAGCGCTGTTTCAGTTCAGCGCGTGGACGATCTACAATGCAGGAAACTTCGCCATGATCAGGATCTGGCAGGGAAAAGGATTCCTGGCAGGGGCTTTCCTGCCGCTGCTGCTGGACCAGTCCATGACGCTGCTGTTTAATGACGGGAAGAAATCGGGATTTGCTGTTCTGGCAGTTACCGTGACAGCCTGCTGCCTCCTGTCCTCCATGGGGATTGCCCTTGCACCGCTGTGCGTGGGATCCGTGATGCTGGCGGCACTGGCAGGCCGGAAAAAGCTGGTCAGGATCCTTGGCGCCGGCCTTTGCTGCCTGCCGTGTGCCATCCTGGGAGCACTGTTTGTACTGCTTTGGTAAGCGAAACTGTGCGAAGAGGACGGCCGTGAGAGGAGGGAACGAATGAGTCTGGTCATGAAATCGTTCGAGGCGCTGAAGGAATGCGTCCGGATCTGGAATAAATACTGGGGCACAGGATGGGCGCTGATCCCGTTTCTGGTGGGAGCTGCCTTCCTGCTCGTCTTCAGGAGAAAAGATAAAGAAGTCAAAAACATACTGCTGGTTGCCGTGTCGGGCGTGTTCGTGTTTTTTTTCCCGCTGTCGGCAAAGCTTATGTGGAAGTTTATCGGTATGGACGTCTACTGGCGTGTCCTTTGGATCGTTCCGGTCATCCCGCTGACGGCCTGCGCGGCGGTCCATGCGCTCAGGGGGGTCGGAAGACGAAATGTGCGTTTTATCGTCCTGATCATAATGCTGATCGTCTTTACCGGAAAGGATTTCCGGAGCGGCTATGTGCGCGTTCATAATCCGCAGCAGGTACCCGATACCGTGGCGGCTGCCGTTGACCTGATCAACGAAGACCGGGCGGGCAAAGATGTGATGGTGGCCGGAGATGACTTCCTCGCGTCCTATATCCGGGTTTATGATCCGAGTATCCGCCAGCCCTACGGGCGCGCCATGCGCTATGTCATTTCCATTCCGGGAATAGGTATCTACCAGGGCCTGCAGAAGGCGCCGGACTGCAATTACGCGCGGCTGGTAAAATACACTTCCCGGGAAGACTGCGATTACCTGTTGGTGAGCAAGATCACTCAGGAGGGCGAGGAATGGCTTAAGAAGATCAATTATGAGAAGATCGGAGAAGCCGGGAATTATGCAGTGATGAAGAGAATGAGCGAATAAGTCTGCCGAAGACAGATGAATATACTGGAGGAAAAAGACATTGAAAAGAAAAGGCGTAACGTTGTTTCTGGCGGTTTCCCTGATGATCTCTTCACTTCCGGGGACATTTATGGCCCAGGCCCTTTTGGAGGAAACGGAATATTCGGCTGAAGAAGAGATGGCGGCAGCTCCTGCGCAGGTCGGAGATGTGATCTGCGGCTTTGAGACAAAGGAGGTCCGCGACTTTGCCATCGCCGGCGCCCAAGTGGTTTTATTTGAACACCAGAAGACCGGGATGAAGCTGCTCTATGTGGCCAATGATGATGTCAACCGGGCTTTCAACCTTGCGTTTATGACGGAAGCGATCGACAAGACCGGTCTCCCCCATGTGTTTGAACACAGTACGCTGGGCGGAAGTGAGAAATATCCTTCCCGCTCACTGTTCTTCAATCTGGGCTTCCAGACTTACAATACCTTCATGAACGCCATGACCAGCCCGCGGTATACGACCTACCCGGTCGCGAGTCTGTCGGAAGAGCAGCTGCTTTGCTACGCCGACTATTATACGGACAGCTGCCTGCATCCGATGATCATGGAGGATGAGGATATATACCGCGAAGAAGCGTGGCGGTATAGGATGGAGGACGCCGATTCTGCGCTGACCATCGAGGGCACGGTGTACTCGGAGATGCTCGGAGCGGTGACGGTGGATCAGGCCGGCATGTTCAATGCCTTATCCGATACGTTCCCGGGATCGACGATCGGGAACAACAGCGGCGGTGATCCCGAATATATCCCGGACATGACCTGGGAATCGCTGAAAGCCTACCATGACCGGTACTATCATCCGTCCAACTGCCTTGGACTTCTCTACGGACAGTTTGACGATTACACCGCGTTCCTGGATCTGCTGGACAAGGCTTTTGAACCCTATGAGAAGACCGAAACAGATCATACGGATCCCGAATTTGAACCGATCAGCGGCCATGTCAGCGGGGAACATGCTTTCCCGGTGGAGGCGGGTTCATCGGCTGAGCATCAGAGCGCCGTTTTTTACTCGAAGCTTCCGGGCGAACTGGGCTACGAAGAAGCCCTTCAGATGGAAACCCTCTGCAGTCTGCTGAACGATAATGCATCTTCCCTGATGCAGAAGCTGCAGGAGGCCATTCCGTACGGAGAATTTGAGATGGGCCTGGAGCGCAGCGGCCCAGAGATGGCAGTCATTTTCTATGCGATGAATGTGGATGCGGAAGATAAGGACACATTCTGCACCATCGTGGATGAGACCCTGAAAGAATATGCCGCTGACGGCGTCTCCAAAGACCAGGTGGATGCGGCCATGGCCTCGCTGAAGATCACCACCCAGCTTCTTCGGGAAAATTCCGAACTGGGAGTTTCCCTTGCTTCCAGTTTTACGGATTCATATGCCGTCACGGGCGAGCCCTTCGCTTACCTGGATCAGATCGACGCCCTTTTTCAGATCGAAGACTGGTATGAGAAAGGCGTCTATACGGATCTGATCAATAAGTACCTGATCGATAATGAGCGCACTGCGGTTTCCGTCACTTATCCGGAACCCGGTCTGAAAGAGGAGAAGGAAGCAGCGCTGGCGGAGCATCTCGAAGAGGTGAAGGCAGCCATGTCACAGGAAGAGATCGACCAGATCGTTGCCGCCTCCAATGAACAGGAGCCGGAGGAGGATTCATCTGAATATGTAAAAGCTCTTCAGGCGGTCACCGTGGACTCGCTCCCCGAAGAATATAAAGAATATGAGATCCGGGATGAGAAGACCGAAGAAAATGTGCGGTACGTCGAGGTCCCGGCCGGTGTGGACGGCGTCGGCGACAGTCAGATCCTTCTCAGCGCCGGAGGCATTGCAACGGAAGACCTGCACTGGCTTAAGCTGCTTGCGGATCTTTCCGGAAACATTGATACGACCCGGCACACGAAGGAAGAGATGGCGGCTCTGATGTCCAGATATCTATATGGCCTGGGAATCGACATAACCTCCATCGGCGATCTTGATGATTATGACTTGTACCTTCAGGCCGGCTGGATCGCGCTCGACGAGGACCAGGAGACGGCATACGAGCTGGCAGATGAGATGCTCTTTTCCATGGATCTTTCCAGGACGGACCAGATCGCTAACCAGATCAGGTCGATGATCTCGGAAACAAGAACAAGTGTGAACAATGCCCCCTACAATGTCCAGATCTCGAGGGCACTGGGAAGGACCAATGAACGTGTCCGCTGCTCCGCTTATCTTGGCGGCCTCGAGTACAATGACTTTCTTAACGGAGTGCTCGGACAGATCGAGGAGAACCCGGCATCGGTCACGGAGCGGCTTGAAAAAGTGGCTGGGCAGCTGCACAACCGAAGCGGAGCCGTGATCATTTGTGCCGGAAACGAGGAGAGCATTAAGCTGAACCGTAAGTGCGCCGAGAGTTTCCTTGGCAGCCTGGAATGTACCGAGATCCAAAAACAGGAGCATGAATTCGATCCGCTGCCCGCATCGGAAGCGATGATCATCGACAACGGCGCATCGTTTAACCTGGAGGCGATCAGCGCCCAGGAGCTGGGAGTGGACGGAGAGGACGCTTCCTACAGCGTACTGGCGGCCTATGTCGCAGATGCTTTCCTTTACCCGGATCTTCGTGACCGGTACGGCGTTTACAGCGTACTTCACGGGGTGATGCGCGAAGGCATGTACACGATCAGCTACCGCGATCCGAACGTGAAAGAGACCTTCGATGTGTATGCCGGTCTCGCCGATGAGATCGAGGCTGATGAACCCACCCAGGAAGAACTGGACGGATACATCCTTTCAAATTATTCATCGCTGGCCATGCCGGCGGGAGAACTTTCCGGAGCGATCGCAGCGGCATCCGACCACATGGACGGCAGGGAGCAGGATCTTATTCTGACGCAAATGCGGGAGGTCAAATCCGTCACTCCTGAGCGAGTCATGGAATACGCCGGGATGTGCCGGAAAATGGCCGAAGAAGGAGTGATCGCCACCGCCGGACCGGCCTCTGCGATCAACGAGGAGGCGGACCGCTACGAACAGATCATCAATCCGTTCGGCACTGAAGATAAGTCCCAGACGGAGTTTGAGGATGTGCCGGAAGACCACCCGCTTTACGAAGCTGTGCGCTTCGCGTACGAGAATAATCTGATGCAGCCGCTGACGGAAACGAGCTTTGGCGTGGACGAGATGGCAGACAAGGAAGACCTGCTTCTGGCCTTCTTTGTACTGGCCGGCGGCACGCCCGATGCAGACGAGATGGTCACCTTCATGACGCAGAACGGCATCATTGAAGCAGAAGAAGACCTTACTGAGCTGATCAGGCCCGACGATGTGTGGCAGCTGCTTTCAATGGCAGCCGGAACGCCCGCGGAGCCGCTGACCGAGACGGCGTCGCCCGACAGCGTGACCAGAGGCGAGCTGTGCGAGATGCTTCAGGTTTTCATGGAAAGCGTTTCATAAGAAGAAATGAAGAGAGGCCTGCACCGGGGAGAAAACCCCGGAGCGGGCCTTGGTTTTTCTTATTTCTTCCAAAAAACCTGTATTCATGATATAAATAGTGTAAATATCGTTTTGCAGAAGAGGAAATCAAGAATGAAAAAACGGATCACATCACTTTTCCTGGTATTGGTACTTGCTCTCGCCAATCCTTCCGTGACAATTTTGGCGGCCGAAAATGAAGACTTAAGTTTAATGACTGATTCACAGGAGATTCTGAACATCAGTGAAGAACCTTTCGATGCTGCTTTAGACGAGTCGGAGGAAAGCGATTCCGGTCAGCTTACTGAGGAGACTGGCGATGCTGCTGCCTTAGAAGAGGATGCATTATCCTCCGACAGCCTGGTGGAAGATCTGCCGGCGGAGGATGATCCTGCTGACAGCGTGCAGGAGCCGGAGATCTTTGAGGAATATCCGGACGGATTGATCGAGATCGAAGAGGATGAGGAGGACCTCGATTCTTCTGATGAGACGTCCTTTGATCTGTCAGACGGGGAAACAGCTGTACTTGAAGATTCTTCTGATGAAGCCGGTATCGACGGGGAAATTATACTTGAAGATACTGTAGATGCAGCTCCGTTGAGTGATCTGGTCGTCCTGGAGGAAGGGGATGCCGGTGATGCATCTGATTCTGCTTCAACAGCAGCGGCCCAGGAAGTCGACTTTTCTGAGGAAGAACCCTCGGAGGAAGTGAGCTCAGATGCAGAGGACGCTCTGGCCAACTGGCCTGAGGGCATGGTGCTGACAGAACAGCAGGAAATGAAGATTGCCATTCCAGGCGGCGAAAATGACAATGATGAATTGTTTGAAAGCTATATGGAGAGGGCTGTCTTCGGTCTGGTCTCCCCGGTTAAAAAGCTTCGCAGCGCCGCAAGACTGAGCGGAACGGAAGCAGCCATTTACAATCAGCTTCTTCCGCAGATCCGGGAGGTGGCCGCCGGAGAACGGACTTCTACTGTCTTTGAAATAGCCGCGGAAGATATGGGTTTTGAGAAACTCTCCTGGACGGCAGCGGAGCTGGGC
This sequence comes from Lachnospiraceae bacterium UBA4348, assembly GCA_002394165.1. GTDB lineage: Bacteria > Bacillota > Clostridia > Lachnospirales > Lachnospiraceae > Merdiplasma. Next base: position 17,961 of record DGTA01000021.1, read on the forward strand.
GTAAGCAGCCTGATCGAAAAAGATGATCAGGGAAATGCCATGATCAGCAGTGAGGCGAAGACCGCACTGGCGGAACATACTGCTTATGACTTTAACCTGGTACTCCGGGCGCTTCTTTCAAACTGTCCCTACGAGCTTTACTGGTTTGATAAAACGACCGGTACTTCGTACGGCGGCCTGATGATTCACGTTGGAACGGATTCGGACCTTAATGAACTGGTGATGAGTTACAGCGGAACTGCTTCTTTTAGCTTTGCAGTCAGTGATAATTATCGGGCCGGGTCGAATAAATATGAAGTAAATCCGAATGAGGCGCAGAGGGCGAAGACTGCGGCAGAGAATGCGGATCAGATCGTCAGTGACTGTGCCGGCCTGTCGGATGAGGAGAAACTGAGAGAGTATAAAACAAGAATCTGCGCTCTGGTCGATTATAATCATCCGGCTGCAGACGAAGGGGCGAGTTACGGAGATCCCTGGCAGCTGGTGTGGGTGTTTGACGGTGATTCCTCTACAACAGTAGTCTGTGAAGGGTATTCAAAGGCTTTCCAGTATCTGTTTGACAAATCCTCTTTCTCCGATCCGATCGAATGCTATACGGTGACCGGTTGGATGGACGGCGGAACCGGTGCAGGCGCGCACATGTGGAATGTGGTGCACATGGATGACCAGCGAAATTACCTGGCTGATGTCACCAATTCTGATACGGGAACGGTCGGATCCGGAGGAGAACTGTTCTTAGCCAGTACGGATCAGGGAAGCGCCGCAGAGGGATACACCTTCCCGGGCAGGTCAAAAGATATAGTTTACACCTACGATGATAAGACGAAAAACTACTTCGGACTGGACCTGCTGACGATTTCTTCGACGCCGTATATGGCGCATACACATCACATGGAGTATATTCCGGCTGCTGATGCAACGTGCACGGAAGACGGCCATTATGATTACTGGTACTGCAGCGGCTGCGGCAGGTACTTCTCCGATGCAGCCGGGACAGACCAGATCTCTTTTGCAGATACAGTGACACCCGCATCAGGCCATAGCTTTACCCATGTTGAGGCGGTGCAGGCCACCTGTACGAACGGCGGGAATATCGAGTACTGGCACTGTGATAAGTGCGGAAATTATTACTCCGATGCGGCCGGGACAAACCAGATTGCACTCGAGGATACAGTGACGGCCGCAGCAGGCCACAGCTTTACCCATGTGGCAGCAGCCGATCCGACATGTACAACTGACGGGAATATTGAGTACTGGCAATGCGATAAGTGCGGAAATTATTATTCTGATGCAGCCGGGACAAACCAGATCTCACCCGAAGATAGAGTGATTGCTGCAGAAGGCCACAGCCTTATCCATTTTGAGGCGGTGCAGGCCACCTGTACGAACGGCGGTAGTATCGAATACTGGCACTGCGATAAGTGCGGAAATTATTACTCCGATGCAGCCGGGAAAGACCAGATCTCTCTTGCAGATACAGTGACAGCCGCATCAGGCCACAGCTTTACCCATGTTGAGGCGGTGCAGGCCACCTGTACGAACGGCGGGAATATCGAGTACTGGCACTGTGATAAGTGCGGAAATTATTACTCCGATGCGGCCGGGACAAACCAGATTGCACTCGAAGATACAGTGACGGCCGCAGCAGGACACAGCTTTACCCACGTGGCAGCAGCTGATCCGACATGTACAACTGAGGGGAATATTGAGTACTGGCAGTGCAGCCAGTGCGGAAAACTCTGGGCGGATTCTGAGGGAAGCATACCACTTGAAGAAGCAGATGTTGTGACCGCTGCAACAGGGCACTCTCTTGAGCATGTGGAAGAAGTCCCGAAGTCTTGTACAACTGATGGGCATATTGAATACTGGCACTGTGAGGACTGCAACAATTATTTCGCCGATGCTGAAGGAACCAAGGCAGTTACTATAGAAGAAACGGTAATTCCGAAAGGACATACACCGGGTGAGACCGTGATCGAGGATGGCCGGGAGGCAACCTGTGAAAGTGCCGGCAGCCACGATGAAGTTGTATACTGCGCAGACTGCGCTGAAGAGATCAGCAGAAAGACGGTCACGGATCCGCAAAAGGCGCATTCGCTGACGGAGCACGTTGAACGGCTTGGGGCAACCCTGAAGGCGGAAGGCCATATTGAATACTGGCAATGCAGCGAGTGCGGCGGTTTCTTCGCTGATGCGGCGGGGACAAACCAGATCACGCAGCAGGATACTGTTATTCCAAAACTGGTCGATATCGGAACAGCATCTGTTTCGGGCATCACCAATAAGACTTACACCGGATCAGCCATCACCCAGACGCCGGCTGTTGTATTGGAAGCAGGCAGCAAGCTGACCACCGGAACAGACTATGAAGTAACTTATAAGGATAATACGAATGCCGGCACCGCAACAGTTGTAATTACCGGCAAAGGCCGATATGCGGGAACGAAGACGGTTACCTTCACGATCAGTCCCAAAACGATCACTCCGGTGGTTTCCCTTTCGGCTTATTCTTATACCTGGTCAGGAACAGCGCCGAAGCCGGCCGTGACCGTGAAGGACGGGAGCAAGGTCCTGAAGGCAGGCACAGATTATACAGTTCCGGCCCTGGACGGAAATGTCAATGCCGGAACATACACGGTTAAGGTGGCGCTGACAGGCAATTATTCGGGGAGCGGATCCGCCTCGTATACGATCAAAGCAAAAGCCGTCACCCCGACGGTCACCCTCTCGAAGTCTTCCTATACATGGAACAATAAGGTGCAGACCCCGGCTGTGACCGTGAAAGCAGGAACAATCGTTCTGAAAAAGGATACTGATTATACGGTCACCCTTCCTTCCGGACGCAAGAAAGCGGGCACTTATACCATCATGGTGACGCTGAAAGGAAATTATTCGGGCAGCGGATCAGCCAGTTATAAGATCACACCGAAAAAGATCACTCCGGCAGTAACACTGTCTGCCACAGCGTATACGTATGACGGGAAGGTGAAGAAACCGGCAGTCACGGTTAAATATGGCAAGACGAAACTGGCAGCGGGCAATTATAAGGTGGAGTATGCCTCAGGCCGGAAGAATGTCGGCGCTTATAAGGTGACAGTCACCATGAAGGGCAACTACAGTGGAAGCAAGGCAGTTACCTTCAAGATCAACCCGAAAAAGACGGCTATAAGAAGTGTGATATCACCGGCGAAAGGCACACTGAGGGTCACATGGGTGAAGCAGGCAGTTCAGACCACCGGCTACCAGATCCAGTACAGCCTGAGTAAGACCTTTAAGAGCGGGACGAAGACCATCACCGTGAAAGGCCCGAAGGTTATCACCCGAAATATTACCGGTCTCAGAGGCGGCAAAATCTACTATGTAAGGGTGCGCACCTTCCGCACAGTCAGAGGAACTCATTATTTCTCGGGGTGGAGCAGCGTAAAGTACAGAGCAGTCAGGAGATGACCCGGATCCTTCAATCTCCGGAGGAAAGCCATGCACCGATGAGCATCAGCATTAATGCTGCAATGAACGCGAAACCCGGAACCTCCCGGAAGATCAGGAGGGACAGGAAAACTCCAATGAATGGGGCGACCGCGTAGTAAACGCTCGTTCTTGCGGCGCCGAGGATGCGCTGGGCATATACGTAAAAGTATATGCTCAGTCCGTAGGCGACAAAGCCAAGCAGCAGGACAACAAAAACTGCCCATGGATGGAGAAGACGCTCTCCGATAAGGAGGCCGATGATGACCGACCCGGTACCGGAAAAGATTCCCTTGACCAGGACGATCTCCAGCGGATCCTTAGAGGAGAGCTTTCTTGTGCAGTTGTTTTCAAAGCCCCAGCAGACGCAGGCGAGCAGGACAAAAAGGGAGCCCATGTTGAACCGGAGGCTTGATACATCTTCAAAAGAAAGGAGCGCGCAGGACGCTGTGATAAAGAGGATGCCGAGCCAGAGCCGGGTAGAGATCGCTTCTTTGAAGATCATGAGTGCAATCAAAGCGGTCGCGACGATCTCGAAATTGTTCAGCAGGGATGCATTGGCAGCTGTTGTCATGGTCAGGCCTAACAGCAGGCAGATCGGCGCGGCGATATCCAGTACGATCATGGCGATCGTATACGGTAGTTCCTCCCCGGTAAGAGGAGACTCGGCCTGCGGTTTTCCCGCAGCCTTCCTGACAAGAAAGATCACAGCCATGCCAAGACCGGCTCCAAGGTAAAGAAAACCGGCCATCAGCGTGGAAGGCAGATAGTCAAGCAGTAATTTGGAAAATGGAGAATTCAGGGCATACAGTCCGGCAGCAAGAATGGCCAGGAAAATGCCCTGTTTTATTTTGGGCTTCATAAAGTTGTCTCCGAAACATTATATTTGATAATGAACAAAGTGTCTGATATAGTCATAGGTGATAAATGGCTAAGAGACAACAACCAGATGTGCCGGGGTGTTCATTACTGAACAATGAAAGCATTTTGTCCGGAGGGAGAGACCATGGACCGCAGGCAGCAGAAAACAAGAAAGGCAATCTTCGCAGCGTTTAACAAGCTTCTGGAAGAGAAGCACTTTAACAACATTACCGTGCAGGAGATCCTGGATGAGGCAAATATCGGGAGAAGCACATTCTACTCTCATTTCGAGACGAAGGACGCTCTTTTGAAAGAGATGTGCACGGACATTTTTGACCATATCTTTTCCCATGAGCTGCATTCGGAAACATCACATGATTTTTCTTCTTCAGACCATGGCCTGCAGGAGAAGATCACTCATCTTCTTTACCACCTGAAGGATAACCGGGGAAATGTGTTGGGCGTCCTTTCCGGAGAGAGCGGAGAACTGTTCATGAAATATTTCAAGGAGTACCTGGCAGCGATGTTCAGGCAGTATCCCGAATGCATCCGGCAGGACGTACCTCGGGAATTTGCCCTGAACCATCTGGTGGGAAGCCTGGCGGAAGCCGTGAAGTGGTGGATCGGAACAAAGATGGAGATGCCGCCGGAGGAAGCGGCGGAGGATTATCTGAAGCTGATCGGGTACGATCATTAAGAAACAGATTACTTTTTACGGAGTATCGTGTATAATCATTACTGCTGTCTGCATTCACAGGCAGTAATATTACTTTCAGGCAGGCATTTGGAAAATATGGAAAAAGAGAGAAGCAGTTTTACCGGAAAAATTGGTTATGTACTGGCGGCAGCAGGCGCTTCCGTAGGCCTGGGGAATATCTGGAGGTTTCCTTATCTGGCGGCGAAATACGGCGGCGGAATGTTTTTGCTGGTCTACATTCTGCTGGCTCTGACGTTCGGCTTCACAATGATCATTGCCGAGACGGCCATCGGACGCAAGACAAAGAAGAGCCCGGTAGGGGCTTTCCGAAAATACGGCAGCGGGCCGCTGGAAAAGGGCGGCGGCTGGATCAATGCGATCATCCCGATCCTTATCTGCCCTTATTATTCAGCCATCGGGGGATGGGTGACGAAATATCTGGCGGAGTACCTGAAGGGCAACCAGGCTCTGCTTACACAGGAGGATTATTTTTCGAATTTCATTACCGGCGGGGCAGAGCCTGAGCTGTGGTTTCTTGTGTTTGTCGCGGCGAACCTTTTGATCATCTTCCTGGGCGTTGAAAACGGCATCGAACGCGTGACTAAGATCATGATGCCGATCCTGCTGGTGCTGGCCCTGGTGATCGCGGGTTATTCCGTCAGCATGCCGGGCGCTCTGGCGGGCGTAAAGTATTTCCTGGTTCCGGATTTTTCCAGGTTTACCTGGATGACAGTGGTCGCAGCCATGGGACAGATGTTTTATTCCCTGTCGATCGCCATGGGTATCCTGATAACCTTTGGTTCTTATATGAAGGATGACGTCGCCATAGAAAGCGCTGCCGAGCAGGTTGAGATCTTTGATACCGGCATCGCCCTGCTGGCGGGCCTGATGATCATCCCGGCGGTCTTCGCCTTTTCGAACGGGGATCCGAGTGCCCTGAATAAAGGCCCTGCCCTTATGTTCATCACGATCCCGAAGGTTCTTGAGAGCACCGGCTTTGCGCGGCTTGGAGGCATCTTGTTCTTCGTTCTGGTGCTTTTTGCGGCCCTGACAAGTGCCATCGCGCTGACAGAAAGCGCTGTGTCAACGTTTGAGGACGAGCTGGGGATCGGACGCCGGCCTGCTACGGTGATCATTGCGGTGGTCACCATTATTCTCGGATCTTTGTCTTCCCTCGGATTTGGACCGCTTAAAATGATCAGTATTGCCGGGATGTCTTTCCTGGATTTCTCGGATTTCCTGACAAATTCGGTCATGATGCCGATCGCTGCGATCTGCATCTGCCTCATGGTCACACGCAGGATCGGCCTCGATGAGATCAGCGAAGAGGTGGAAAAGGGCGGAAACCGCTTCAGGAGAAAAGGCGTTTTCAGCTTTATGATCCGTTACCTGTGCCCGGTCTTCCTGATCGTGATCTTGGTCAGCTCCGTGGCGGAGGTGTTTGGATTTATCAAGATTTGAGGTAAAAATGGAGCAGTGGAGCTTAAACGGGTCGTGGAACATGATCTGCGGTGACGGTCATACGGTGACCGGGCAGATCCCCGGATCGGTGTATTCTTTTTTGCTTGATGCGGGAGAGATAGAGGATCCGTATTACCGGGACAATGAGCTGAAAGCCCTTCCTCTCATGGAGGAGGACTATACCTTTGAAAGGCAGTTTGACCTGCCGGAAGGTTTCGCCGGATGTGCGCATCAGCTTCTGCGGTTTGACGGGATCGATACGCTGTCGGACGTGTATCTGAACGGCGTGCATCTTGGCAGTACGGACAATATGCACATCGCCTGGGAGTATCCGGTCCGCACCCTTTTGAAAGAAAAGGACAATGTGCTGACGGTGGTCACGCATTCTCCGTTGCGTTTTATCCGTGAGGAGGACCAAAAGCATCATCTTGGCGGGTCTTATGAGGCAATGCGCGGCTTCCCGCACCTTCGCAAAGCGCACTGCATGTTCGGCTGGGACTGGGGCCCCAGGCTGCCGGACCAGGGGATCTGGAAGGATGTGACGCTGGTCGGCTGGAACAATGTGCGCATTCTCGACGCGCGCGTGAGGCAGGAGATCCTGACAGGGGACGGGGTGCCCGTGAACGAGGCTCCGGACGGCGGAAAAGCCGCCCATGAAGGGAATGTATCTGTTTACCTGACGACGGAAGTGATCACAGAGGGAACGGCGGGGAAGACAGAGATCACACTGACAGCTCCGGACGGACAGACCTGGCAGTTTGGAGCCGGAGAACGTTTTGAAGTGCCCGCGCCGGTGCTTTGGTGGCCGAACGGACTGGGCGCACAGCCGCTCTATACGCTTCGGGCGTCTGTTTTTTCGGAGCCTGGCAGCGAGACAGAGGAAGAGGATATAAAAGAACTCCGTATCGGCCTTCGCAGCGCGACAATGCTGCGAAAGGAAGACAGGTGGGGAGAGACCTTCGCCGCCATGGTCAACGGGCAGACGTTCTTCTCCATGGGCGCCGATTATATCCCGGAAGACTGCATTCTTTCCAGAAGAAGCCGCAGTCGTACGGCGGCGCTGCTGGCAGACTGCCGAAGGGCGAATTTCAATGCCATCCGTGTCTGGGGCGGCGGATTTTATCCGGATGATGACTTCTTTGACCTGTGCGATGAGATGGGGCTTATGGTCTGGGAGGACATGATGTTCGCATGCGCCAACTACAGGCTGACGGATGCTTTTGTGAAAAGCATCACCCTGGAGATCCGGCAGAACGTGCGCAGACTCAGGCATCATGCAAGCCTTCTGCTGTGGTGCGGCAACAACGAAATGGAACAGTTCGCTCTTGAGAGGGAATACGAAGGTACGGATGAGACCGCTGCAGACTATCTGATCCAGAACGAATACATTATCCCCGCCATTTTGAAGGAAGAAGACCCGGACAGATTCTATTGGCCGTCTTCCCCCTCCTCCGGCGGAAAGTTCGACGATCCGCGCGATCCGGACAGGGGAGATGTGCACTACTGGGATGTGTGGCATGGCGGCATACCCTTCACCGGGTACCGTGACTATTACTTCCGCTATCTGTCGGAGTTTGGGTTTCAGTCCTTCCCGGCGATAGAAACGATCCGTTCCTTCACGCTTCCGGAGGACCGCAATATCTTCTCCTACGTCATGGAGATGCACCAGAGAAACAGCGGGGCGAACGGGAAGATCCTGCAGTATCTGTCGCAGAATTATCTGTATCCGGCCGACCTGCCTTTGCTTGTCTATGCCTCGCAGCTTCTGCAGGCAGATGCGATCCGGTATGGTGTTGAACACCTGCGGCGCAACCGGAGCGATGATCGCTGCATGGGGGCGATCTACTGGCAGCTCAACGACATCTGGCCGGTCGCGTCCTGGGCATCCGTGGATTATTTCGGGCGCTGGAAAGCGCTGCACTACAGTGCGAAGCGCTTCTTTGCCCCGGTGCTTTTAAGCTGCGAGGAGACAAGCCTGCCGTCGCTGGGAAGGACCTGCATCAGCGAACCGGAGAAGGTCATGTTTTCAGCTAAGCTTTGTGTCAGCAACGAGACATTTGAAACGGTGGAGGATACGGTGATCTGGGAATTGAGGACACCGGACGGCCGGATCGAAAGAGAAGGGCGCTTTAAGACGCATACAAGCCCATTCAGCGCGCAGGCGTTCCCGAAGATCGATCTTGCGGATATCGACCCAAGGCGGCACCATCTTTCTTTCTGCATGGAAAAGGAAGGTTCTTCAGGGAGCGTTCTGTTTGCCGCTCCGAAGCATTATGCGTTCGCTGATCCACATCTGCATGTGTGTGCGGACGCCGCGGGCGAAACAGTTACCGTCACAGCCGATGCTTACGCCCGGTCTGTGGAGATCTCATCGGAAGACGGCAGCCTGCTTCTGGAGGACAATTATTTCGATATGGAGCCGGGCAGCAGGACACTTCGGGTGCTGCGCGGCAACGCGGACAGGCTCACTGTCCGAAGCGTTTATGATATACGGTAAGGAACGGACAGGATACAGGAGCCGGTACACCATTTGGATGTACCGGCTCTTTACATTTGGCAGGCATTGCTCCGGAACGCATCTTTTGCGCTGAAAAAACTGTGTTGACAAATCCTGCAAGTATTTTTATAATTACCGTTATATAACGGCAATTATAAAAAACGAGGTGAGGAAATGCCGCCAAAACCAAAGATCAATAAACAGATGATCCTGGACGCTTCTTTTGAGATAATCCGGGAACAGGGCCATGAGATGATAAGCGCCAGGACGATCGCAGAAAAACTGGGGTGTTCTACACAGCCGGTAATGTATCATTTTAAAACGATAGAGGAGATCCGGGAAGAAGCATATAAGCTGGCCGATCAGTACCATACCGGCTATATCATGCCAAAGGGTGATAAAGGATATGATCCGCTCCTGGAACTTGGATTGAACTATGTCCGGTTTGGTTATGAGGAAAAAAATCTGTTTCGGTTTCTGTTTCAGACAAACAGTTTTGCTGGTTTAAATGTTGCGGCGCTCATGTCGGATCCGGGGCTTGGAGAAATGCTGTCGATGGTTTCTTCAGAAGTTGGATGCACAGAGGATGAAGCCGGGGATGCCTTTTTCAGCCTGTTTGTCTGTGCCCATGGAATAGCGAGCCTTATTGCGAATAATTCCATGGAATATGAGGAGGCCATCTTTCGGAAAGTGCTTGAAAACAGTTACACCAGCCTTACAAAACGAGGTCAAAACCAATGAGAAAACTATATGAGAAAAATGAGATACTGTTTGCTGTGATCTGGATACTTGTGTATTGTTTTGCATCGATTTCAATAAGGGGAAATCTGGGCGATGAGAGCATCTGGATGACCGTTGTCCTTCTTGTTATCGCGCTCGGGGTTACCGTTTTTATAAAGAAAAATCATCTGGAGAAAAAGTACGGGCTGACGGGATGGCCCCGCAATGCGAAAAGGTACCTGTTCTTTATTCCGATGTGGATCCTGGCTACCGGAAATCTGTGGGGAGGCACAGGAACAGCCTATGACGGGGCAGGCCAGATATATGCCGTGATCTCCATGCTGCTGGTCGGATATGTTGAGGAAGTAATTTTCAGAGGGCTGCTGTTTAAGGCGCTTATCCCAAAGGACGGAATCAAGCTGGCAATTATTATCTCATCAGTAACCTTTGGGATGGGGCATATCATAAACCTGTTCACAGGACAGGCTGATCTGACAACCGTGATCCAGGTTTTCTTTGCGATCGCATGGGGCTTCATTTTTACACTTGTTTTCTATAAAAGCCAAAGCCTGATCCCGGGTATAATCGCCCACGGGCTGATTGATGTATTCTCCTTGTTTGCAAACGGAAGCCGTCATTACATGACAGCCTGGATCTATATGGGAGCAACGATACTGATCGCGATCGTATACGGTATATATCTCGTCAGGCTGCCGGAAGCAAGTGGAGAGACTTCTTCACACTGAAAAAAAACATGTTGACTCCTACGTAACGTAATAGTTTATATTGACATTACCAGGCGAATGGAGGAAACGAAAGATGATGACAGTACATGAGGTGAGCAAGCTTGCCGGAGTGAGTATACGCACTCTTCAATATTATGACAAGATCGGTCTTCTGCATCCGACGGGATACACCGATGCGGGTTACAGGCTGTATGACGATGCAGACCTGGAGCGCCTTCAGCACATCCTGCTGTTCCGTGAGCTGGAGTTTCCTTTGAAGGATATCAAGGCGATCATAAACAGTCCTGATTTTGACAGAAGCAAAGCCTTGGAACAACAGATAGAACTGCTTCGGTTAAAGAAGGAACATATTGAGAACCTGATGAACTTTGCACTTGGAATAA
>DGTA01000100.1 GCA_002394165.1 Lachnospiraceae bacterium UBA4348
AGTTGGAAATGCCGATGGAATGAAGCTTCCCGCTTTCCACCGCTTCTTCCATAGCCTTGTAAACGCCTGCATCATCCGCGCCAGGCTGATGGATCAGCATCAGGTCGATATAGTCGACGCCCAGATCCGCAAGAGCCTCATCGATCATTTCCGCCGCGCGGTCATGATCGCCGCCGAAGATCTTGCTCGTGATAAAGACATCTTCTCTTTTGACGATCCCCTCATCGACCGCGCGAGCGAGTCCTTTTCCGACGCCGGTCTCATTCTGATAATATCGCGCTGTGTCGATGAGCCGCATGCCTGACTTCAAGGCATAATAGGTGGAATTCTCCGCCTCCTCATCGGAAAGCGTCCAGGTGCCGGTGCCGATGATGGGCATCTCCCATCCACTGTTTAAAAGGACTTTTTCCGTCTGAAGATCAAATTCCGCCTGCCCCATGGTGATGCAGCTGTCAAGCAGCAGGGAAAGGACGAGTATCGTCCATCCTGCCATTACTTTATGACTTTGTCTCCTCTTCATATTATCCCAACACTCTCCCTGAATAAGCATATTCCATATTCAGCTCGCGCAGTTCCTTCTCGCCATCAATATAAGGCCGGAAGAAGTCATCCATGCGGCCTCCTCCGATGTTGTCGCAGCCGTTGCAGAAATCGCAGGCTCCGCCACACTGGGTCAGCCCCTGGTTAACGATCTGGATCCGCTCTTCTTTCGTTGTGTCTTTGATCAGTAAGGATTTCATAAAAACACCCTCTCTTTAAATTTTCACTATTTTTAATTGCTGCCATTAAAAAACAAATGCTTGTCCATAATGCATCCTCCGCAAATTCCGACCGCGATGCGAACGGGCTCAGAAGAGCCAGAATGCGCCAGCCTCCAGGCGCTCTCGGGACCACTCCTCCGGTATCATGCGCAGCAGATCGGCAAATGCGGCAGCCGGCGCGCTGACAGCCGGATCCTCCTGTTCACAGAAAGCGCGCAGGTCATCCAGTGCCCGGCAGATATTATGGGCGATGGGATAATCCGGCGCAAAGACAGCCTCTTTGCCAAAGCGGATGTACAAACAGTCCTTTCTATAGTTTCGAAGAAGCGCTTCCACCTCACGCAGGGGGATCGTTTCCTCCGTTTTGCGGAAGAAATCGGTTTGCTCCCATTGATCGGACGTTATCCTGGCCAAAATGGCAATGCGGTACCTGTCCGGGCCTTCATAAAGATATACCATTCCCGCCCAGGCGATCTGTTCCGGAACGATGGCGAGGATCCTGCCATCCGGATCGGATGTATCGGCTGTGGGAATGCCGCCGGCAGCCTCCTGATCCTCGAGAAAGAGAAATCTTCCGCAGCGGCCGGCTTTGTTCAGGAATTCGACCGGCTCGGAGTACTGCGCCAACGCCTGCCTCAGGATCTCCGGTGTAAGCCGCTGCCGGATGGATCCTCTCAGGGCGGATATTAGGTTCTTGCTTCCGGTGCCCCGGCACATTTCTTCCCAGATATAATCAGGAGCGTTCGGATCGACGGGATCTGTGACAGGGGAAGCCGGTTCCCACAGATGGTCTCCAGCCAGATAAAACTGCTCGTTATCGCACCATTTTCGCACGGTAAATACCGCCGCAGCGGATGGCATCGAAACTGTGGGAGTATATTGAAGGGACAGATAGTATTCCTCCTGCCGTCCCTGTCTTTGCCGGTGGGTCTGCAGCAGACACAGGGGAGAAAGGGTTTTGCCGGGAATATACTTTTCTGAAAAATAGACGAAAAGACCGGTAGACGGCACCATGGGATAATTCAGCAGACCGGATGCCTGTCTGATCCCGCAGATCCCGGGGCGCGCCTGAAGAAGAAGCTCCAGCTTTTCAGGGCAGGCGCATTGCATACGGGTATACGTACTGCGTATGATGCCTTCAATATCCTTCCAACAGGTATCATTTTCCCAGTCATCGTTCGACTGAGACATCTTTACCGCAATAGCATTAACCCATTTCTCATCCTGCCGGTCCGCCCGGACATCCTGCGTTATAAACAGCTCCTTTATTACAAGCCCGGCTTCCTCCAGCAGCTTCCGGCAGCTTTCTTCGGAGATATCATAGAAATACCGGCCGTCTTTCTCCCGCTCGCCGAACCCATATTTAAACGATGTATATAAGACGCCGCCCGGCTTCAGCAGTCTGTGCAGGCGGCTCAAAACATCCGGCAGATCCTCAGGCATTACATGCAAAAGCGAAGCACACGCCCAGATACCGTTGTATTCTTCTTCCCCTTCAAGTTCTTCAAAGCGCATCTGTTTTACTTCGATGCCTGTTTTAGCAGACGCGATCCGGCAGACCCCCGCCGATGCATCAAAAGCCTCCACTTCATATCCGGCATTCCTGAAAGCGATCACGTCCCGGCCGCTTCCGCAGCCCGCGTCCAGTATTCTCTGCCCGGGCTTCAGATAACGCAAAAAACGCTCCCGGCACTCACGCATATCCGCGTTTTCCGTACCGGCAACAAACTCTTTGGCATGCTCATTATAATAACGGATGGTCTGATCATTCATGGCTGTATTCCCAACTCCGGAACCCGCAGCTTTTCGCGGACTGGTAAACCGGAAAGATCACTTCTGAGAGCTGCAGTTTGAATTCATTCTGATTTAGTCGAAGAAGCAACGGCTTTCCTTAGTGTGTTATCTTCATCGATATAAACGCTGTCTCCCTCCCTAAGGTCCCTTTGTGTAAAGAGGTCAGCTTCTTCCTCGAGATCATCAACTGCCTCGCCGATGGAATCGATCGCATCATCAATATAATCAATCTCTTCCTCTAACATTATAATGGATTATGAGGGAAATAGTAAACCGGGGACAGCATCATCAGCGCCATCCCCGGTTTTGGGTTGTTCTCTGTTTTTGATCTTTTTCCGGTCAGCTCGTCATCGCAGCCGGGTATGGCCGTAGTTCCTCCTGATTCAATTGTCTGTATGTCTTTACAATCAGGAAGACGGTGATCGCAAATGTAAGAATATCCGACAGCGGCATGGAATATAATACGCCGTCCAGGCCGAAGAAAAGCGGCAGGAGCAGTGCAAAGCCGACGCCGAATACGATCTCACGCACCATGGACAGCGCGGTCGACTCGACAGCTTTTCCCATGGCCTGAAGGAAGATGAAGCAGGCCTTGTTCACGCAGGCGGGGATCATCATGCACAGATAGATGCGAAATGCCTTGATCGCGAAATCCGTGTAGCAGGTGCTTTCATTGGCCGCGCCGAAAACCCTGATCAGCTGCTGAGGGAACAGTTCCACAATTAAGAGGGCCGCCAGGCCGACCGCTGCCTCCGCCGTCAGGAGTTTTGTAAACAGTTCTTTCACCCTTCCGTTCTTTCCGGCTCCCATGTTGAAACCAACGACCGGGATGCATCCGGCGGCCATACCGACAACGATGGAGATGACGATCTGGAAGAACTTCATGACAATGCCGACCACCGCCATCGGGATCTGCGCGTACTGCTCCTGTCCGAAGACGGGATCGAGGGCGCCGTATTTCCGGATCATGTTATTGATGGCTGCTATGGCAGCCACAAGAGAGATCTGCGACAGAAAGCTTGTCACGCCAAGGACCAGTGTCTTTTGGCAGATGCCGACCTCTATCCGGAAATCTTCTTTCGCGGGCCTGACCTGCTTCATGTGCACGATATACCATACGGCCAGCACCGCCGTCGCAATCTGGCCAAGAACCGTGGCCACGGCGGCTCCCATCATGCCCCATTTGAAAACGAAGATAAACACCGGATCGAGAATGATGTTGATCACGGCGCCGGCCAGCGTGGAGGCCATGGCAAAGCGCGGACTCCCGTCCGCCCTGATGATCGGGTTCAGTGCCTGCCCGAACATATAGAACGGGATGCCCAGCGTAATATAGAAGAAGTATTCTTTGGAATGCTTAAAGGTTTCCGCGTTTACGGTTCCGCCGAACATGCCGATGATCTGATTGCTGAAGATCAGGTACAGAGCGCCAAGCACCAGGCTGCTGACGATCACCATGATGATGGAATTGGCAACGCTCTTTCTGGCGATCTTCGTCTGCCTTCTTCCAAGGCTCAGGCTCACGAGCGCGCAGCAGCCGTCACCGATCATGACCGCGATGGCCAGGGCGATCACTGTAAGAGGAAAAACCACCGTATTGGCGGCATTGCCGTACGAACCAAGATAAGCCGCGTTCGCGATGAAGATCTGATCAACAATGTTGTAAAGGGCTCCGACCAGCAGAGAGATAATGCAGGGGATCGCATATTTCCGCATCAATCTGGCGACATGCTCTTCCCCGAGAAACTGATTTGAATTTGTATCCATTCTATCCTCCCTTTTCCAAGGCAAAAAAATAAACGTGTGGAAATTCCAACCGGATTTACGCCGTTGAAACGCCACACGTTGCTTCATCATTCTACAACCGTCATTCAAAAAAAGTCAAACGAAAATTTCAATTTCTTTCTCCGGATTACCCCAGCACTCTCCCCGAATAGGCATACTCCATATTCATCTCTTTACATTACTTCGTTATCCCTGCGTTTTACCACGGTCAGCCCAGCTGCAGTTGCTCATATGTATATCTCCCGAATGATTACAAAAGCTTCTTCAGGTACTTTACCGGCACGGATTTTGTCAGCCACACCTGGTTTGCCGACAGATAGAAACGATATCCGTCCTTAGCCATTCCTGCGCAGTCAATGCTGTAGATCACCGGTTTTCCGTGCCTGCTGCCGACTTTTTTCGCGGTCTGGATGTCCGACGACAAATGGACATACAGCCGGCTCTTCGGGATAAGCCCCTACTCATCGATGGAAGGAACATACTTCTCACCGGTTCCGTGATACAGCACTGCCGGCGGCGTCTTTTCCTCCAGTTCCACATCGACATTGACAGAATGCCCCTGATTGGCGCGGATGAGCGTATGGTCTTCATTAAAGGAATACCGCCCTTTCTCATCCGTCCTGACGATCTCCTCCAGCAGTTCTCTGTCCAGGTGATGGCCGCCT
This sequence comes from Lachnospiraceae bacterium UBA4348, assembly GCA_002394165.1. Lineage (GTDB taxonomy): Bacteria > Bacillota > Clostridia > Lachnospirales > Lachnospiraceae > Merdiplasma. Next base: position 5,006 of record DGTA01000100.1, read on the forward strand.
AAGGCATTGATGCCTTCGATCAGTTCCTGTACATCCGCCCAACCATGTTCGTCCAGGGAAATGCCGATCGTTTCCGGCTTGTGGCGGAGGATCAGGGAGATGAATTTACTGGTGCTCTTCATGTTCATATCTCTATCACTTCCTGCTGAAATCTGTTTCTATTGTTCTCCAGATGATCTTCGCGGCAAATTCAATGCCGTGCTCCGATGCGTGTGCGCCATCCTCGTCATACATCTCAATCTCCGGCCAACTCGCTTTATACGACCACCAGGATTCTCCGACCGGCGCATACAATGCATTCAGGTCTGCTGCCAGGTTCCTGTTTACCTCATTCATCATCGCCTGAACAGGCTCCTCGTCCTTTCTGGCCCAGGTTCCGTAGATGACCGGCTTGCTTCCGACCTCGCGGATCCGGGCGGCAAGTTCAACGGCGGCTTCGAAATATCCGGGGATGTCATCGAAGGGATGGGAATGCTCCTGCAGCACCACGTAATCGTAGTGTCCGAATTTGATGTTGAAGCGGACATCCGGCTCTTCCACATGCTGATACAGATACCAGCCGCCGTGGGCCAGCATGGTCACATCACAAGTATAGCCTTCCTCTTTGGCCATCAGGGCTACCCATGCAGGCAGGTCGTGATAGTAAGTGTGGCTGTTCCCGATGAACAGGATCTTTAGTTTTTTATCCATTGGCATCGCTGCTTCCTCTATATTTTTGCGCGATCAGCTCTTCCCAATAACAATGCCTACATGAACACCGTTTGGAATGTCATAGTCATCATCTTCTTCGGCCTCTTCATCAAGCTCCAGTTCTTCTTCCTCGAGATCATCAACTGCCTCGCCGATTGAATCGATCGCATCATCAATATAATCAATCGCTTCCTCTAAAGCGTCTGTATCCTGATCATTGCAGTCCATTTCATCGATGATCTCATCAAGCGCCGTCTTAATGTTCTCAAGGGTATCAGACAGCTGAAGCAGTTTTTCTTCCATAGTAGCATTTTCGGGGATATTGATCTTCATGGTCACGCCTCCGTTTTCTTCTGTTTTGACTTCATAATCATTTTTCTTTGACTAATTCCTTGACTAAATCTTCTAGATAAGGAACCATTCTGCGTGAACTGCATTGCCGTAGACATCTATGGATGTAACATTCGCCTGCCTCCTTATGTTCTTTACTCGAGTTCACTTGAGTAATGGCCTTTTACTCAAGCCAAAATCTTTCATAATCAATGCTTTTCAGTAGATTCCATCTTGCGTAAATCTCGCGTTATCTTGTGTAGTATCACTCAAACTTGACTGTCACATTTGTGTGATCTGTCAGCATCTGGAAGGAGCCCTGATTTAACAGTTCCCGGCATGTGGCCACTCTGTTATTCGTGGATTGGTTACCGACAGGCTAATG
>DGTA01000061.1 GCA_002394165.1 Lachnospiraceae bacterium UBA4348
CGTCGTGCCGGATGTTCAGCTCAGACGCCGTCTGCATCTCAACTTCACCCGGCAACGGAAACCGCATCGCCATGCACACCCGGCAGACGAACAGATCGTAAATGGGGTTGTATTCCCAGATATGTCGATGTTCCTCCGGCCCAAGGTCCGGAGCGCGGCCGGCTGCCTGATCACTCATGCTCATTCATCCCTTTCATGAACGCCGCGAACGGGTTTTTCTCCGGGTTGTCGGTGTCCGAAAGGTCCACGAGAGCTTCGTCACCCAGATCGGGCACCAATTCGGCAACCATTTTGGCCACGCGGATCTTCATGCTCGCATCATCGTTCCCGGAAAAGAACACCTTCATCATCATGACAAAATCAGTCGGTGAAAAATCTCCCATGATCGCCTTCCCGGCTCCCAGATCATTCCTGAACAGGATGATCGCTCCCTTCAGCTGGTCCAGTGTTTTCGGCCCCTCTTTCAGGCCATCGATGGTGATTGACAGCATAGTCCTTCCTCCTTCAAATTTGGTTATATCGCCTCGGAAATCACACAATTTCCGTTCGGCTCAGTTGGTCGATCCACTCGCACATTTCGTCGATGTGGTTCGCGATCAATCCACATTCCTTCAGGTCGATCTGGTCATCCAGCGTCGGCAGCACACCTACCGGCGGCAGGATCTTGTCGGCCTTCTCCACCTTCATCCTGTCCCCGCGGGAGATCAGGTCCATCTCGTCCTTCGTCAGGATCCCCCGCCCCCGGGCCACAAACTCATAATCCAGCGTCAGCGACGCGATCAGTCTCTTGAACATGTTTCGCTCCTTTCAGTCGCTCAGGCAATAGGCAACAGGCAGAAGGCAATAGGGTAAAATTACGCATTGCGCATTACGCATTACGCATTAACCTCCTACCTTCTCCCTCCTACCTCCTACCTGATAAAAGCCTAATCCCTGCGCGCCTATGCGCGTCTCCGTGGAATCTTCCACCCGCCTTCCGGCTCCGGCTCCCACTGGAAGCGCGGGGTCTTCCTGCCCTTCCTGGCCAGGGCCTCCGCCTCCGGATCCACCATCCGGCTGTTGTCCCAGGCGATCATGTCCTGCACCGTCACCCGCAGCGGGTTTTCCGTATGCCGCATCTTTCGCATATAGCTGATGGCCGTGTCCCGGCTGACGCCGTACCGCTTCGCCACCGCCTCGCTGTCCAGCAGATCAGGTACGATCATGACTGTGCCTCCTTCCAGGGAATTTCCTTCCGCTTAATTAAGCCTGGCCATTGGTCCCACACCCGCCAGTCGATGCCGTACCGGGTGAAGTCCTGGTCGCTCCATTTCCCGGTGCTGACGGTACCATGGCTGTCCCGCTCCATCAGGTCGTCGGTCATCCAGCAGATCTCCAGCAGATAATCGTCCGCGGGGATTTCCGGCGGATCGTCCGGCGCAGGCCGGAGCTCCATCCATCCGTGCCCCCAGTCGCTCAGTCGGATCACGTCCGGCGGTACTGTAAAGCTCATGTCCTTCCCCTTTCAAATACGAAATCGGTTGCGCTTTTCAGGCTCCTTTTTCATCCTCCACGATCAGGTCGTCGATGGTGCATTTCAAAACATTGCAGATCGGGAACAAAGTCATGACGCCTGGGTTCTTCCTGATGCCGGTTTCAATGGCGGCAATGGTCTGCTGAGGGATACCTGCCCGGTTAGCAAGCTCCTGCTGCGTCATTTTTCTCTTTTCCCGCATGGCGCGTAGATTGACCATGTAATCACCTCGTCACAACTATTGTAGTGGTATCTTAACACAATGGTTTTATATTGTCAACAACAAAAGTGGTATAATAAACAAAAAGCTGAGGTGGAAACAGTGGGCACATTTGCGAAAAACATGAAAGCGGAACGCCTGGCCCGAAATCTGAGCCAGGAAAACCTGGCCAGACTGAGCGGCGTTTCTCAGCAGGCCATCTCCATGATCGAAGCGGAAAAGAGATCCCCGACCGAAGAAACGATGGCCATGATCGCGGAAGGCCTCGGCTGTACTGTCGGGTATCTGATCACAGAACACAGGCAAATAAAAAGTCAGCCGGAAGAAATGAACGCTTCCGAACTGACTTTGCTGCGGGACTATCGCTCGCTGTCCTCTCAGGGCCGTGAGTACATCCGGCAGCAGATGGCAATGGCTTTAAAAGTTTATCCCGGGGAATCTGTACTTGCTGCCGACGTGGCGGAATAAATAACAGAAGGAGAGAAATCAATATGAAAAAGCTCTTTGCCCTGGTCATCGCCCTGGCTCTGGCGATCCCCGCAGCTGCGGAAGACCTCGACATCAAGCAGTACAGTTACGAACAGCTGGCCCTGCTCGACCGCGTCATCCAGATGGAAATGATCCGCCGCCCGGAATGGAAGCGGGTCGAGATCCCGGTCGGCGTGTGGATCGTGGGGGAAGACATCCCCGCCGGCGCCTATGCCATCCGCTCCACGCCCGAAGGCATCAGCGGCGTCACACTCTGGCGCGTCGCTAAGGATCAATATGATAACAACGGCCTGATCCTGAACGAAACCGTGATCTACGACGAAACGAACCTCATCGGCAAGGTCTACTTTGAAGACGGAAACGTCTTTGTCGTGGAAGGCTCCCCGGTTTATCTCTGTCCGCCGGCCGGCCTGGGGTTCTGACGCCATGCCCAGAGCAAAGAAACAACACCTGAAGCAGCGCGCCGACGGGCGCTATGCCTGCCGGTATAAAGGCA
>DGTA01000053.1 GCA_002394165.1 Lachnospiraceae bacterium UBA4348
ATGTTGTTGACGTTGAAAGCACCGACTGCATAGCCGCCTGTGTAAGCTTTTTTGAACATTTCGGTAGTGGTTACTAAGGGCATGGCAAATACCTTCCTTTCTTGTATGTGTGGAACCGGGAAACCCCGGCCGTTAGCGGTTTGTATCTCCAGAACCGGAGCCGCACAAAGTCATAACAAATTATAGCGTTTTTTCATCCTGTTGGCAACTAAGTTTTCTGAACATCAGCCAGGCCGTGAGCAGCCCGAGCAGAAGGGTCCCCAGCCAGAGTGCAAGCGGCGTCTCATCGCCGGTCTTCGCGGAAGTTCCGCTCCCGCTGCCGCCGTCCGCCGTGCCGCCGATCCCCCTGTAGGAATCTTCAATAGCAGTCGCATCGCCGGCCAGGCCGCTTGAGCCATCGCGCAGTGTTTCCTCAAGGCGGCTTCCGGCTTCAATGTTGTTGGTGAACGTCACCGTTGCCTTCGGATGCTGCGGATCCACCGTCACCTTCACCGCGCCGGACGGTGTGATCGTATAGCCGTTTTTCCCGGAGGTAAGCGGATTACCCTTCGAATCCGTCTCTGCGAAGTACATGGTCACAGACCGCTTGTTCTTCGGCAGGATATACAGGTTGACCTTGATCTCCCGGCTCTTCTCGCTCAGGTCCTTGAGCGTCATCTTCATCGGATTTGCCCTGGGTTTTTTAAGGGCCGCGTCCTCAAAGATGCCGATGTAGAAGGTGCTGTTGAGGCGGATGGGGTTGCCCCTGTAGGTCGCCTTCTTCACAACCGTGATCACGGCGGTATCCGCCCCGGCCGCTGTCTCGGATTCTTTTTTCTTTCCGGTCTCGCTCTCGGTCTCTTTCTTGTTGATCTCCCGGTTGGTGATGACCACCTCGGGCGTTTCCGTCTGTCCCTGGCGGAGCGTCACAGAACGGTTCTGGTAAGAGATATCCCAGACATCGTTTGACGTCATCTCGTCGAAGACATAGTTCCCGCTGCTGTCCTTGACGTAAGCTCCGTTCTTTACCCGCGGCTTCACCTCTGTGATCCTGATATCCTTCGTCGTTTCCGGCATACGCACATAGACGTTGATGGAGGCGCTGTCCTGCCCGTTCATATTGATGCGGCGGATATTCTTCTTGTCTTCATTGACCCGGAAATAGAAAGTCCCGTTGCTCTTCTTGGCCTTCTTGTCGCTGTCGACCACTTTCTTGGTCACTTTCACGACCGCGTAGTACTCGAGACCTTTTTTCGGCATGTCGAAATAATGGTTGCACATGTTGACCCGGATAGTCTTGTTCGTGATGCCGTTTACAGTTACCTCCTGGGTCGAATACTCGACATAATAAAGCTGGTTTTTAGCCTTAGCCTTTTTAGCATCCTTCTCAAGCCCGACAAGCCGCCCCGTCTCATCCGTCTCTCCCACGTAATACTTACCCGGTTCGAGATGGTTGAATACAGTGGAAGCCGTCAGGGAGCTGCCCTTGAACGCGATGGTTTTTACATCCGTCACACGCTGTGTCAGCTTCTTGTCCTTAAACAGCGCCACGTAATAATTTTGTTTCCCGGAAGGGAAAATACCCGTGCTTTCCCCGAAGTACAAGTACTTGACCACCTGTACGCTGTCGGAAGTCAGCGTGGCACTGCCCTTCTTAAACAGGAGATTTACGGTCTTCGGGCTGGCCGCGGCCTGCGTCTGGGCATCCTTCTTGGTGATCGTCAGAGGATACTCCGTACCGCTCTTTGTCGAGAAGGTGTATCCTGCCGGATCAGTGGGGGCAGTGAGGGCCACAACGGTGAGGTTGACTTTTCCGTTTTTCTCCAGCAGTTCGGCGAAGGCCTTGTTATCCGTGAGGGGGATCCCTACGGTGATCCCTGCTTTGTCATCGACCTTAACAGAGGTTCCCTTCTGCGTGCCGGCTGTCAGCGTAAGCGCGCTTCCGTCAGGCAGACGCACCGCGATCGCGCCTCCGGCCAGAGCGATCTTCTTTGTTTTCTCGTCGAGCTCGGCGACATTGAATTTAACGGTCTCACCGGCGTATTTGAAAGACAGTTCCAGCGGATCACCCGTTCCGGCATGTTCAGCCCCCGATGTATCCTCCTCATATACTCTTATCGACCCATCCTCGGCTCTGAAAACAATCACCGAAAAAGCGGTTTTCTCCGGCATCCATCCGTAAGGCCATTCCGTGTTCGCAAGCACCAGCTTCAACTGCTCTTTCGGCTTCAGTTCCTTAAACAGGGATGTCGTGGAGGTATTGATCTTCAGCGTCGCCGCTTTTCCTCCATTTAACGTGATGACTGAACTGTCCTTGATCTTTATTACTTCCCCGTTTTCCCTCCTCAGCTCATATTTCATGACGGTGCCGGAGGGCATGGCTTTGCCGCTGCTCTTTTGCAGTGCCCGGATCTTCAGTTCAACATATGGATCGTAGTAACTGAATGAGACATTGAGCGGATCGGCTTCACCGGAATGGGCAGTATCACCGTCTTTGGCCGCGATATACCAGCTCCCGTCCGACTTCCGGCCAATGACAAACGTCTGCTCTTTATTCTGCGCCTGCCAGGGACTGGTCACAGATTTCTGAACGATCTTGAATGTCTTCTTCTTTCCGCTTTCGATACCGGAGATCAGGGCATAGTCATTTGCGTTAAAGACCGTCTTCAGGTCTGCACCGTCTTTTACAGTGAAAACCTCTGCACTTTCGCTTCCGTTCTTTTTCAGCGGTTTCCCGTTCGAATCCTGGATTTCGTAAGCCGCTTTCGTCCCTTCGGGCAGCGCTGTATCGCTTATTATTTGCTTTGCGCTTATTGTCAGTGCGATTTTGGTGTTTCCCTCCGGGATCTTCTCATACAGGAAGGTAAGTCCAAGCGGATCGCTTTCTCCGGCATGATGCGTCTCACCGGCACCCGCCGCTATATAAAAGGCTCCATCATTATCCCGGCCCACGATAAAGGACTTCGGTGTTCCCTGCACCTGCCAGGGGCTGGTCACCGACATCTGCTCGACGAAAAACTCTTTCTCCTCTCCGGGCTTGATGGCAGACAGCAGTTCATAATCATTTGCATTAAAGACCGCGGACGCGTCCTTTCCGTTTTCCGCGATGATCTGGTACGGGTTGTCGCTGCCGTTCTTTTTAAGCCGATTCCCCTCCGAATCCTGGATCACATAAACTGCTTTCGTTCCCGAGGGCAGCGCTTTTGTCTTGTCATTCGCCTGCCGCGCCATGACATTTAAGGCCACGGCTGTATTTATCTTCGCATAGCGGAAAGTAACTTCCTGCGGTTCCGCTGACACGCTTGCGGGCGTCTCACCCTCTCCCGGAGTGATGGTCACGGTTACGATGGCATCCTCCGGCTCGCTGCCTGCGATGCGATAGCTGACCGGGCCGCTCGTCAGCCTGATCTTCAGTCTGACCGTTCCGCCTTGCTTAAAGAGGTCATAACGGGAAGTGTCAATATTAAAGGTGGTTGTTCCCTGATCTGCCGGAATCGTCCTCTCCGGCAGCGGATGATCTTCTACCGCATCAACGAGGTCGTTTCCCTCCTCGTCCGTGATCTTAAACACCACGTCCTCCGGAAGTGCCTTCGGCTTAGCCCCGTCCAGGACTGCCTTAACCTCAATACGGATCAGCGTCCCTTCCTTTTGATTGTCTTCTTCCCCTTCGCCCATCACAGGTTCCGGATCTGCTGTTTTTAATTCCTGCTGCGCTTCCAGCAGCTTCTCCTCTTCGGCCTGCGCCTCCTGATAGACGGCTCCAAGCGTAACGCTCTCGATCTGAGCCTCGTTTTCCAGAGAGGCCTGATCTACATAGACCGCGCCTGCCATCGATTTCTGAACATCGACCTTTGCCTTCGGAGCTAAAATGGTTCCCTCGATCTCATCTTTAACCGTCAGCGTGCCGGCAAAAGGTTTCACCCCGCTGCCATCCTGCGCCACCAGATTATAGAGCACTTTTCCGGCGGTTCCCTCAACATGGGCGCCTTCTGAGCTGTCGGTATTGATCAGCTGCCAGTCCGGAAGCGTCAGCTTCTGGTCAGGCTTTGCCGCCACGATATTGATCACCAGCATCGTGTCGGTTACATTGAGATATTCTTTTCCTGTATCGGAAACAACGAGCACTGCTCCCAGCGGCTCGTCGTCGATCTTTCCTTCTTCATCTGCGTAGACCGTTACGAAAGTCACATTCCCGGAGGAAGAACTGTTCGCCAGGGAGAGACTTTTTTCGACGGCCGCCTCCAGAAGTTTTCCGGCATCAGCCGTATCCTCCTCTGCGGAGTTTGTTTTTGCAGCGTCCTCTGTTTCAACAGCACCTGCCTCCGGAGCATTCGTTGTCTCCTCCGGAACCTCCGCGTCTGCGCTTTTCGTCGTCTCCTCGATATTCTCCGTTTCCTGCCCGGCGATCTCTCCCGCCAGCAGTCCTTCGGGAAGCTCACTGCCGCCTTCGAACCGGTTTGCCACCACACTGTAATCCGTCAGGTCTTCCAGCGTCCTGAGCAGCTCACTCTTCTCCAGTTTCTTTCCTGTAGGAACACGGTTCTGGACACCGGCCGCGGCGATCAGCGAAAGCTGTTTTCCGCTGATCTCAAAACCGGTAAACGAACGCTCGTCATTTTTATCTGAGGCAAGAGAGATCTCCCCGATCTCTTCCGCTTCGCCGCCCAGCCTGAAGATCAGGGCTTCGCCCTGCATCCAGGGAAGCAAGCCAAGATCGATCGGTTTGCTCCACGCAAATGAGAGGGTCACGGTTCCTTCCGGAAAGCTTGTTTTCCCGTCTTCCTCGATTTCGATCCGGTAAGCGATTATATCCGCAAGCTGTCTGTGACCTTTTTCTGTTTTCTCCTTCACCAGGGAAAGAGCCTTATTATAAACATCTCCTTCAGAGGCAGTTATTTCCTTTACGATCAGTTTTGCATCTTCGCCAACTTCCTGTCCTTCAGGAAGCTTCAGCGTTACAAGGGCATCCCCTGCCTGCGCGTTCAGGCTTGAAAGCGTCTCATCCTCGGTGTCCATTTCAAGAAGCGGGATTTCCGTCTTTGCTTCTGTTTCTGTTTCCGTCTCTGCGACCTGGCTTTCTGTCTCGAGAACTTCCGGAGCCGTTGTAGCCGGTTCGGTGGGCGTCTCGGCAGGGGCTTCCGTCGAGGCCGGTGTCGGCGCTTCGGTGGGGGCCTCCGTCGGCTCCGATGTCGACGCCTCGGTAGGTGCCTCCGTCGGAGCCGGTGTCGGCGCTTCCGTAGGTGCTTCTGTCGGGGCCGGTGTCGGCGCTTCTGTAGGTGCTTCCGTCGGGGCCGGTGTCGGCGCCTCGGTAGGTGCTTCTGTCGGAGCCGGTGTCGGTGCCTCAGTGGGTGCCTCGGTCGGAGCAGGCGTCGGCGCCTCGGTAGGTGCTTCCGTCTTTACTTCAGTCTCCGGCTGCTGCATCTCAGCAGAAAGTGCGGCAGACTCCCCCTCAGCTTCCACCATCTGGGCAGTCTCTTCAGCCAGCGTATATATACCATTCTGATTAAACAGGACGGCCGAAACAGCCAGGGCTGCCATAATCTGATTTAATCGAAACCTCTTCACAATTGCCTCCCTTAGCAGATCTCTATGGGATCATTTATTCGATAAAAGGGCATAAAAACCTATATTCAAGTATACTCGCGTCGCCGAACTATGTAAACTTATGTTTTGTGTATTCTTTGTGTCCAGACCCCAAAATATAGCAAATTATCCCCAAAAGCGTAAGCTCCAACTTGCTCTGGGGCCGAAGGCCCGCAAAAGTGGACCGCCGGCCCCAAATGTAAGCATGTTGGGCCCCATACGCCAAACCTTATCTTGCTCTGGGGCCGAAGGCCCCCATAAGTGGTCCACAGGCCCCAAATGTAAGCATGTTGGGCCCCATACGCCAAACCTTTTTCTTGCCTTGGGGCCGAAGGCCCGCAAAAAAGGGGTCAGACCCTTTTCGCACGTTGAAGCGCGAAAAGGGTCTGACCCCCTCAGGTGAAACCTGCTTATTTACTTGCTTTTTTTCTTGCTGGTAGACGGTACTTTCACTTCTACCTTGTCGAGATGCCAGATCTCGTCCACGTATTCGTGGATGGTGCGGTCGGAGGTGAACTTGCCGCTGGAGGCCATGTTGAGGATGGCCATCTTCGCCCAGCGTGCTTCGTCGCGGTAGGCTTCTTCTACGCGGCTCTGTGCTTCTGCGTAAGGCTTAAGGTCGCCCAGGATGAAGTACTGGTCGGCGCGGCCGTACTTGCTCGAAAGCAGGGAGTCGTAGATCTCGCGGAACAATTCCATGTCGCCGTTTGAGTAGGTGCCGTTGATCAGCTGCATCAGCACGGTGCGGATCTCCTGGTCCGTGTTGAAGTAGTAGTTCGGATCGTATCCGCCGTGGCGTTCGAACTCGATGACCTGGTCGGATGAGAAGCCGAAGATGAAGGCGTTCTCGGCGCCGACTTCCTCGACGATCTCAACGTTGGCGCCGTCCATGGTGCCAAGTGTGGGTGCACCGTTGAGCATGAACTTCATGTTGCCGGTACCGGAAGCTTCCTTACTGGCTGTGGAGATCTGCTCGGACACATCAGCTGCCGCGAAGATGATCTCGGCGTTGGAAACGCGGTAGTCCTCAATGAAGACAACCTTGAGCTTGCCGTTGATGGAAGCGTCGTTGTTGATCACGTCCGCAACGGAGTTGATCAGCTTGATCGTGAGCTTCGCGCGGCGGTAACCGGCGGCTGCCTTGGCGCCGAAAATGAATGTCCTGGGATAGAAATCCATCTCCGGATGCTCTTTGATCTTGTTGTAGAGGTACATCACGTGCAGGATGTTCATCAGCTGGCGCTTGTACTCATGCAGACGCTTAACCTGCACATCGAAGATCGAGCGCGGGTCGACATCGATGCCGTTGTGCTCCTTGATGTAGGCCGCCAGGCGAAGCTTGTTCTGATACTTGATGTTCATGAACTCCTGCTGCGACTTGGGATCCTCGGCAAAGAGCTTCATCTTCGAGATCTGGGGCAGGTCGGTGATCCACTCGTCTCCGATGTGGTCCGTCACCCAGTCTGCCAGCAGCGGATTTCCGTGAAGCAGGAAGCGGCGCTGCGTGATGCCGTTGGTCTTGTTGTTGAACTTCTCCGGGAACATCAGATAGAAGTCATGCAGCTCCTGGTTCTTGAGGATCTCGGTATGAAGTCTTGCCACGCCGTTCACGCTGTAGCCGGCCACGATGGCCAGATGGGCCATCTTCACCTGGCCGTCGTAGATGATGGCCATGTTGGCGATCTTCTGCTGGTCACCCGGGAATTTCGCCTGGATATCCTGGATGAAGCGGCGGTTGATCTCCTCGATGATCTGGTACACACGCGGAAGCAGTCTGGAGAACAGCTCGATGGGCCATTTTTCCAGTGCCTCGGACATGATGGTGTGGTTGGTGTAGGCGACGGTCTTGGTGGTCACTTCCCAGGCCTCGTCCCACTCCAGGCGCTCCTCGTCCAGAAGGATGCGCATCAGCTCCGCCACAGCGACGGTCGGATGGGTATCGTTCATCTGGAAGGTAGCCTTCTCGTAGAACTTGCGGATATCATCGTGAGACTTCTTATATTTCTCGATGGCCGCCTGAACGCTGGCGGAAATGAAGAAGTACTGCTGTTTTAAGCGCAGCTCCTTGCCGGCATAGTGATTGTCGTTGGGATAAAGGACCTCAACGATATTCCTGGCCAGGTTCTCCTGCTCCACCGCCTTCTGGTAATCGCCCTTGTCAAAGGAATCGAGCTGGAAGTCGTTGATCGCCTCAGCGTCCCACACACGAAGGGTATCCACCAGGTGGTTGCCGTAGCCGACGACCGGGATATCAAACGGGACCGCCAGTACAGACTGGTATCCTTCCTGCACAAAGTGGTTGCGCCTGGTCTTCTCGTCGTATTCCACGCGCACGTAGCCGCCGAATTTAACTTCCTTGGCGTACTCGGGACGGCGAAGTTCGAAGGGATTGCCGTTCTTGAGCCAGTTATCCGGCACTTCCACCTGATAACCGTCCTTGATCTTCTGCTTGAACATACCGTAGCGGTAACGGATGCCGCAGCCGTAAGCCTGATAGCCGAGCGTTGCCAGCGAATCCAGGAAGCAGGCTGCCAGACGGCCCAGACCGCCGTTGCCCAGAGCGGCATCCGGCTCCTGGTCCTCGATCACGTTCAGGTCAAAGCCAAGCTCCTCGAGAGCTTCCTTGACTTCCTTGTACGCGCACAGGTTGATCAGGTTGTTGCCCAGGGCACGTCCCATCAGGAACTCCATGGACATGTAGTAGACCATCTTGGGGTCGTCCTTGTCAAACTGCTTCTGGCTGGCCATCCAATCGTCGATGATCATATCCTTGACGGCATAGCCGACTGCCTGGAAGACCTGCTGCTGCGTCGCTTCCTCGATTCCCCTGCGGTAAAGGGTCCTTACGTTATCGATAACCGCCTGTTTGAAGGCTTTCTTGTTGATCGTTCTCTTCTCCATCCGTTTCCTCCTTATTGCTTCTCAACGCCCATGGAGACGCTTTCGCCGTTAATGTTCCAATCTTTCTCGTAACCGGCGGTGTTGCCCGTCACGATCTCATCAGCCAGCACATCGTGCCTGATCTGGTCGCCGAAGCGGTCCAGGATCTCGCGGATCTTCTCGGAGCCGCGGGCAAAGACCCTGATGCGGTCCGTCACTTCAAATCCGGCTTCTTTGCGCATGGTCTGGATCTTGCTGATCAGTTCTCTTACGAAACCTTCCTCGATCAGTTCCGGTGTAAGATTGGTGTCAAGCACTACGCTCATCGTGTTGTCCGATTCAGAGACGAAGCCCGGGATCTGCATGGGCTCGATGAGCAGGTCATCCGCGGTCAGCTCGACGGCGGTGCCGTTCACGTCGAAGCGCAGCGCTCCGTTTTCATTGAGTTCGTCCATGGCCGCGTTTCCGTCGACACTGGCAAGATACTGGCGGATCCCGCCAAGCTGCTTGCCGTATTTGGGTCCGACGGTGCGAAGCTGCGGCTTGAAGCTGTAGGATGTAAACGCGCGCACATCCTCCGTGAAGGTGATCGCCTTCACATTCAGCTCATCGGTGACGATGTCGGCAAAATACTCCGGCAGCACGCGGTCCGTCTTCACGAACATGCGGCCGATCGGCTGACGGATCTTGATATTGGCCGTATTCCTGCAGGCACGGCCCATCACGACGATCTTCAGCACCTCATCCATGTTCTCCTCGAGTTCAGGATCGATGAGGCTCTCATCCGCCGTCGGATAATCGCACAGATGGATGGATTCCTTCGCATCCGGATCCACGCTCTTGACGATGTTCTGGTAGATCTCCTCCGTCATGAACGGGATCATGGGCGCCGCCGCCTTGCAGACATTGACCAGGGCGGTGTACAGGGTCATGTAGGCATTGATCTTGTCCTGCTCCATTCCCTTGGCCCAGAAACGGTCACGGCAGCGTCTCACGTACCAGTTGCTCATGTCGTCCACAAAGCTCTCCAGAGCCTTCGAGGCTTCCGGGATCTTATAGGCGCCCAGGCAGCTGTCTGTCTCTTTGATCATCGAATTCATCTTGGAGAGCAGCCAGCGGTCCATCACCGGCAGCTTTTCAGGATCCAGCTGATATTTCGTCGGATCAAAGCTGTCAATATTGGCGTAAAGTACATAGAAAGCATAGGTATTCCACAGGGTGCCCAGGAACTTGCGCTGTCCCTCCTGGACCGCCTTCGCGTGGAACTTGTTGGGCAGCCAGGGCGCGCTGTTGGAATAGAAATACCAGCGGATCGCGTCTGCGCCGTGGGTATCGAGCGCATCGAACGGATCGACGGCATTGCCCTTGGATTTGCTCATCTTTTCGCCGTTCTCATCCAGCACCAGGCCCAGAACGATGCAGTTCTTGAAAGCCGGGCGGTTGAACAGCAGCGTCGCCTCCGCGTGCAGGGAGTAGAACCAGCCTCTGGTCTGGTCGACGGCCTCGGAGATGAACTGAGCCGGGAACTGCTCCTCGAACAGCTCCTTGTTCTCAAACGGATAGTGCAGCTCCGCATAGGGGCAGGCACCGGAGTCGAACCAGCAGTCGAT
>DGTA01000152.1 GCA_002394165.1 Lachnospiraceae bacterium UBA4348
ATCGTCGCCCATGAATTCCTGGGCGATTCGGTCGAGGGCAAAGATGTGCTGGTCATCGATGACATGATCTCATCGGGCGAGAGCATGCTGGATGTCGCGAAACAGCTCAAGGACCGGAAAGCCAGAAGAGTCTTCGTCTGCACCACCTTCGGCCTGTTCACCGACGGCCTTGCCAAATTCGATGAATATTACGAAAAAGGATACATCAGCAAGGTGATCACCACCAACCTCACCTACCTTCCGCCGGAGATCTATAAGAGACCCTATTACGCGCAGGCAGACATGACCAAATACCTGGCCAGCATCATCGACCACGTGAACCACGATGTCTCCATCAGCTCCATACAGTCTCCCACCGGAAAGATCCGGCAGCTGCTCGAAAGCATCCGCTGACAGGGGACAGTCCTGTAACAGATAAGAATCAGAAAAACGCCCTGTTCATCATTGAACGGGGTGTTTTTTCCATGGCTGACTTCAGCGAATAAAAATAAAACCGGCGCTGAGCCCGTGCGGAGTGCCCTTCGCTCCCCTGTGTGAAAAGATCAGGTCTTTCTCGCAGCAGGTGCATATATCTGTCACGCTGATATTTCCCGGCCGGACACCGGCTCTTTGAAAGTTCTCGAAAGCCGCCTCATGAAGGTCCAGCCAGTACTTGCCGCCGCCTTTGGGAAAAAGCATCTTTTCTGTCTTCTCCGGAGCGTAAGCTTTTTCAAACGCTTCCGCCACATCCTCGCTCACTTCATAGCAGTTCCTGCAGATGGAGGGACCGATGCAGCAGATCAGTTCTTCGGGGTCCGAACCGAATTCAGATACCATCTTTTCGATCAGCTTCGTCCCGATCCCCGCTGCCGTCCCTCGCCAGCCTGAATGAGCACTTCCGATCGCGTGTCTTTTCGGATCCACTGCAAAGAGGGGAACACAGTCCGCGAAATATACGCACAGGCAGATCCCCTGTTCATCGGTCACAAACCCGTCTTCCTGCGTAAACACATTTTGCCGGATCACGCCGCTGCCGGCATCGTCCGCCCCGACACGGGCGATCTTCGTCCCGTGGACCTGGAGCGCACCGACGGTCTTTTCATAGTCAAACCCGACGCTGCGGCCGATCCTCCGATAATTTTCCAGAACGTCCTCATGGCCGTCGCCCAGAGCTGCCAGCGAGAGATTCAGGCTTCCCCTCTCACCGGGCGTGACTCCGCCCAGGCGGGTGGAAAAGGCATGTCCCAGCCACGGAAAGGCATCCAGCGCTTCAAACGTAAGGTAAGGGACCTCCCCCTCATGAAAGATGAGATGGTCCTGCCTGCGCGTTCTCTTTATCCGTCTGATATGATCTGCGTTCATAGTGATATTCCTTTTTCCTAATTCTGTCAGATGCCGAACGCATCCTTAATGTGGAACAGTTTTCTCCCGGCGATGCCGATGACATCGAACCGGCATGGAGTCTGAGAGGAAACGCCGCGGAGCATCATGTAGACAAGCGCACTCCTGGTGATCCTTCTCTGCTTGGCAGCGTTGACCGCTTCGAGCGCAAATCTCTCCTCCGGAGATCTCCGGTACTTGACCTCCGCAAACACGAGCACGTTCCCGTCCATGGCGATCAGGTCGATCTCGCCGGCGCGGCAGCGGAAATTCCGCTCGAGGATCCTTATTCCTCTTTCTTCGAGAAATCGGCAGGCCATCTCTTCGCCTGCCGACCCTTTATCACGATTATTCATCTGCGGTAAAATGCTCTCTCCCGCATTCCGCTCAATTTACAGTATATTCTTCAAAAAACTCATGCGGTGGATCACACTCGGTCCGTATTTCCTGACCGCCTCAATATGGGCGGCGCTCCCGTACCCCTTATGGGAGGCGAATCCGTACTCGGGCATCAGGTCGTCATATTCCTTCATGATCCTGTCCCTGGTGACCTTGGCGATGATACTCGCCGCCGCGATCGATACGCTTTTGGCATCTCCCTTGATGATCGGGACCTGTGGGATCGTTACCTGCGGGATGGTCACCGCGTCATTGAGCAGCACGGCCGGCATCAGGCTCAGCGACCCGATGGCCTCACACATGGCTTCGTAATCCGCCTGGAGGATATTGATCTCGTCGATCCTCGCGTTCCCGACAATACCGACCCCGACAGCGAGTGCTTTGTCCATGATCTCATCATAGAGAGCTTCTCTCTTTTTCTCCGAAAGCTGCTTGGAATCGTTGAGCCAGAGGATCTCACAGTCCCTGGGAAGGATCACGGCTCCGGCCACCACCGGCCCGGCCAGCGGGCCTCTTCCGGCCTCATCGATCCCGCACACGGGCCCGAGGTGTTCGTATTTGTGCTCATACGTCCTCATCACTTCCAGGCGCTGCCGTTCCCGCTTAAGAGCCTCAAGTCGTTTGCGGCACATCTGCACCGCTTTTGTCACGCCGCTCCTGCCATCTTCCTCATAAAGGGCACACAGCTTTAAAACTCCCGCCTCGTCTCCGCGCTCAAGGGCAGCTTCAAGCTGTTTCTTGATCTCTTCAACCTTCTGTCCCATCTCTTATCTCTCCGAAAGACGCCTTCACCTTACCGGTCCGAAATGCCGGATCGGCAGGATGCGCCAGAATGCCTTCCCCATAATGGACGACCGGCTGATATTCCCGACCGTCGGTTCCCGGCTGTCTGCACTGTCATTGCGGTTATCGCCCAGCACAAAGTATTCATCCTGGCCCAGCGTGATCTGGGCGGAGGCAAGGCCAGGCTGCTCGATCGGGCCGAATCCGAACTGTGATTCATCCAGGACGGTTCCGTTGATATACACGCTGCCGTCCATGATCTGGACCGTTTCCCCGGGAAGGCCGATGATCCGCTTGATATAGAGGGTGTCCTCCTGGTATTTAAAAGGAAAGACCACCACATCAAAACGGGCCGGCTCGAAAAACCGGTAGCTGAAGGTATCTATGATCACACTGTCGCCGTCGCGCAGAGTAGGATACATGGACGTGCCGATGACCCGCTGCTGCTGATGGAGCATGTGGATCCCCGTAAAAAGGACCAGTATTATGATCAGAAGTAATAAAAGCCATCCCCGGATCACATGGAGAAGGCTTTTTTCCTTATATTTGTCTTTTTTCAGAACGCTCACCGCTTTCACCCTGTAATGACTTTATCTTAGTCGGTGACATCGGGAAATTCAAGTGAAATTTTGCCGAGTTTACCGCTTCTGAAATCATCGATCAGGGCTTTGGCGGCTCTTTTTTCGTCAGGCGCCGACCCTTGGGCAAGGAGTGACCTGGCTGCGGCGATATCGGCGCAGATCCTTTCATCTTCCGCCGCCTCATCGATCCCGTACCGCTCATGAAGCGTCCCGGGATAATGATCTTTCAGGCACCGGCCCAGAAACACGGCCAGCTCCGTCTCATCAAGCAGTTCATCGCGTATGGTGCCGGTGAGGGAAAGATCGATCCCCACTTTCCGGTCCTCAAATTTAGGCCACAGAATGCCGGGCGTATCCAGAAGCTCCAGGTTCTTTCCGCCCCTGATCCACTGCTCGCCTCTCGTGACACCCGGTTTGTTTCCGGTTTTAGCGCTCGCTTTTCCGGCAAGCGAATTGATCAGTGTGGATTTTCCCACGTTGGGGATGCCGGCGATCATAGCCCTCACGGGTCTGTTGAGGATCCCCCTCGCCCGGTCCCTGGCCTGTTTTTCAGCGCTCGCCTGTTCGATCAGGTCCTTTACCGCCTTGAGGCCGGCGCCGTTCCTGGCGTTGACCGCGGCCGTGAAGATCCCCTGCCCCCGGTAGTATTCCACCCAGCGGGCCGTCACGGCATCATCCGCCAGATCCGATTTCGTCATCAGCAGGATCCGGCTCTTCCCGGCGGCCATTTTATCGATATCAGGATTTCTCCCGGAAGGAACGGTCCTCGCATCGGTAAGCTCGATGACCAGGTCGACAAGCTTGAGATTCTGCTCCATCCGCCTCCTGGCTTTGGTCATGTGACCGGGATACCATTGATAATCCATCTTTACTCTCTTTTCTCAGTCCGTTTTCATCAGGCCGCGGTGTGAGGAAGGATTAAGCACGAACCAGACTTTTCCCTCGATCATGTCGGTATGGACCGTACCCACCTCCGAATAGCGGCTGTCCTCGCTGTTATTACGATTGTCGCCCAACACAAAATACTCATTGTCCCCGAGCGTGAGCGGTTCCTGGGCGATCCCGGGATTTACGATCAGCGGATAGGCTCTCGCCTCGAGCAGCACCTGTCCGTCGATATAGATCATGCCGTCAATGATCTGGATCGTCTCGCCCGGAAGGCCGATCACCCGCTTGATGCTGGAACGGCTGCTCTCATTTCCGTTGGGCTTGAAAGAGATGATATCATTTCTCTCCGGTCCCTTCATCTGGTAGGCAAGGGTGTTGATCAGGACCTCGTCGCCTCCGGAAAGTACTGTATCCATCGACTGACCGATATTCGTACGCCTCTGTCCGAAGAAGTATACCAGCACATAAGCGATCATTACCATCAAAAGGATCTGGAAGGCCCACATCAGGACATTCCTAGGGATCGATCTGCGTCTCTCCCTGGCGGAGAGCATGGACATACGGGTGTCTTCCATGCGTTTAGCTTCCATTCTTCGTCCGGAGAGGAGCGTTTCCTCGTACGGATCCTTCTCCTGGCCTGCCGAGCGCCTGGAGGCCGCTTTGCGGATATTAAAAGGCTGAGCCATGACAATCCCCTTTCCCGTCATGATCTGTCAGTTGTCTTCGATGCCCGAATGAAAAAAGAAGGACATCATACTTTGCGTACTTTGTCCTCCCGATCACCATTATTTGACGATTTCTTTTACCTTCGAAGCTTTGCCGACTCTTCCTCTGAGGTAGTTCAGCTTCGCACGTCTTACTTTGCCTCGTCTGACGACCTCGACCTTCTCGATCTTCGGAGAATGCAGCGGCCATGTCTTCTCAACGCCGATACCGTTGGAGTTTTTCCTGACGGTGAACGTCGCTCTGACGCTTCCGCCCTGTTTCTTAAGCACAACGCCCTCGAAAACCTGGATCCTCTCACGGTTGCCTTCTTTGATCTTCGCGGAAACGCGGACGGTATCGCCTACGTTGAACTGCGGGACCTCTGCCTTGAGCTGAGCAGCTTCGATGTTTTTAATGATGTCGTTCATTTTTCCCTCCTGTATCCGATGTTCTTAATGCATGAAACTGCAGCAGAGGACCATCTTCGTGATTACAACTTTTGTATAATATCATGTTTCTTCGGGCTTGGCAAGCAGATCCTTTAAAAACTTGCGTTCCTCACCGGTAAGCTGTGCGCTCTCAAGAAGATCAGGTCTTCGCAGGGCGGTCCTTTTCAGGGACTGCATGCGCCTCCACTTCTCCACATTGCCGTGATGGCCGGACAGAAGGATCTCCGGAACGGCCATCCCCTCCCACACTTCAGGCCTGGTGTACTGGGGATATTCCAAAAGGCCGTTGCCAAAGCTCTCTTCGGCGCCCGAAAGATCATTTGTCAAAACACCCGGCACCATTCTGGAGACGGCGTCCATAACGACCATGGCAGCCAGCTCCCCGCCGGTCAGCACATAATCGCCGATCGAGACCTCATCGGTCACGATCTTCTCGATCACCCGCTCATCGATCCCCTCGTAATGGCCGCAGAGCAGGACGAGATCCTCTTCCTTTGCGAACGTGCGCGCCAGCTCCTGGCTGAATGTCTTCCCCTGGGGAGTCATGTAAACACACCGCGGGCGGGAACCGGTCCTGGCGCATACGCTTTCATAGGCACTCATCACCGGCTGCGCCTCGATCACCATGCCGGCTCCACCGCCGTAGGGATAATCATCCACGCGGCCCTTCCGCCTTTCGGGGGCATGATCACGGATGTTCACGCAGTCAAGCGATATCTTTCCTCCCGCGATCGCCCTTCCGGTGATGCTGGTGTTCATCCCGTTCTCGATCATTTCCGGAAATAAGGTCAGCACATGAAATCTCATAAGTTCTCCTGGATCAGTCCGTCCATCAGATGGACCGTCATCGTATCGTTTTCGATGTCCACGGAAAGAATGCACTCGCGTATGGCGGGAAGAAGGATCTCCTTTCCCTCATGGTCCACCACGTACACGTCGTTGGCCCCCGTTGCGATCACATCACTGATCGTCCCGAACACTGTTCCCTCATCCGTGACCACCTGCATTCCGATCAGGTCGGCAATGTAATATTCATTCTCCGACAGATCCACGGCATCTTCCCGGCGGATCCAGAGATCCTTCTTCAGGAAGGGCTGGATATTTTCGATCTTGTCGTATCCCCTGAAATGAGCGATCACGAACTGTTTGAAAAAACGGGCCCTGTCGATCACGAGGGGGATCTCCCCGCCTTTTACCTGTATGTAAACATTCTCCAGAGAAGTAAACTTTTCCGGCTCATCCGTGGTGGGGAAGATCTTGACCTCTCCCGCCAGGCCGTGGGGCTGGGTGATCACACCGACCCGAAGCATTCTGTTGATCAATCTTTTACCCTCATTTATAGAGCAAGATCCCGCCGGAACGGAACCAAAGGCCCTGCACCGCCGGGATCTGTCTGAATTACTGCAGAATATCCACGATCACTTTCTTGTCTTCTCCGGAAGCTGCAGCTTTGACAACGGTTCTGATCGCCTGGGCGATCTTTCCCTGCTTTCCGATAACTTTGCCCATATCAGAAGGAGCCACCTTCAGTTCGACCACGATCGACCTGCGGCTCTCCTTCTCAGTGACAACCACTTCATCCGGGTAATCCACAAGAGATTTAGCAATCACTTCTACTAACTCTTTCATCATGCCTATCCCTCAATTATTTCTCGATACCCGCGATCTTGAAAAGCTTGCCGACTGTTTCAGTGGGCTGAGCGCCGGTGCTGAGCCATTTCCTAGCAAGTTCTTCGTCGATCTTGAACTCGCTCGGATCCGTGTTGGGATTATATGTGCCGATCTCTTCGATGCACTTTCCGTCTCTGGGGGATCTGGAATCCGCTACCACGATTCTATAGAAAGGAGCCTTCTTCTGGCCCATTCTCCTAAGTCTGATCTTAACTGCCATCTTTGTTTCACCTCCTTAGCAAAAAATGTCAGGCGGCGCACGAGCCCGCCGTATCTATACAATGTACTCTCTCCCGTGGAAGCCAGTACCTTGCAAGCCATAAAATAAGTGTGTCAGAACGGAAGGTTCAGGCCTCCGAAAAGTCCCTTCTTCCTGCCGCCCATCATACCGCCCATCTGCTTCATCATCTTCCGGGCCTGTTCAAACTGTTTGACGAGTCGGTTGACCTCGGCGATATCAACGCCGGCGCCTCTGGCGATCCTGTTTTTCCTCGAAACATTGAGGATATCGGGATTGGACCGTTCCTTCGGTGTCATGGAAAGGATGATCGCTTCGGTGCGCGCCATCATGCTCTCGTCCACGGAGTCCTCCAGCATTTTCATCTGGGCATTTCCGACGCCGGGAAGCATTCCCAGGATCTCCTGGATACCGCCCATTTTTTTCATCTGGGACATGCTCTCGAGGTAGTCATCAAAGCCGAAGGTCGCTTTCTTCAGCTTCTTTTCCATCTCCCTGGCCGTCTCTTCGTTAAGGTTCTCCTGAGCCTTTTCGATCAGGGACAGCACATCTCCCATTCCGAGGATCCTGGAGGCCATCCTGTCCGGATAAAACTGTTCCAGGTCCGAGGGTTTTTCGCCCATGCCCACATACAGGATGGGTTTTCCGCATGAAGCCCGGATGGACAGCGCGGCACCGCCGCGGGTATCACCGTCCATCTTGGTGAGGATGACGCCGTCGATCCCGATCTTCTCTTCAAAGCGCTCGGCCACATTCACGGCGTCCTGTCCGGTCATGGCATCAGCCACGAGGATCGTCTGGTCCACATGCACGGCCTCGCGGATGCGTTCGAGCTCGTCCATCATCTCGTCGTCCACATGGAGACGTCCGGCCGTATCGATAAAGACCATGTTAAACCCGTTCTCACGGGCATATTCCACAGCTTTGGCCGCGATCACTTCAGGTTTTTCCCGGTCGCCGAGGGAAAAGACTTCCACGCCGACCCTCTCGCCGTTCAGCTGAAGCTGTTTGATCGCTGCGGGTCGGTACACGTCGCAGGCAGCGAGCAGGGGCTTTTTGCCCTGGCTTTTGTACTTTGCCGCCAGCTTAGCTGTTGTCGTTGTCTTACCGGCGCCCTGGAGACCCATCATCATGATGACCGTCATCTCGCCGCCCGGATTGACCTTCAGCGTCTCACCCGAGGAACCCATCAGATTGACCATCTCGTCATTTACGATCTTGATGACCATCTGAGCCGGATTAAGGCCGTTCATGACATCCTGGCCGACCGCTTTTTCCTGGACCGCCTTCGTGAACTGCCTGACCACCTTGAAGTTGACATCCGCTTCCAGCAGTGCCATCTTTACTTCTTTAAGGGCGGATTTAACATCCTCCTCGGAGAGCCTGCCTTTTCCGCGAAGGTTCTTGAAAACATTCTGCAGTTTTTCGGTTAAGTTCTCAAATGCCACTGTTAAAGCTCCTTCAGTATCCTGTCCGTGATCTTGAAGATCATATCCTTATCGGCTTCCGGGTCTTCTCCGTTCTTTTCCAGCACCTGCCTGATCTCATGAACATTTTTCCTGATGCATTCAAACCGCTCCAGCAGATGCATTTTTTCTTCATAGGCTTCAAGCGCCCTGTCGCACTTGCGCACCAGTTCATGGATGCTCTGGCGGCTGACATTCTCCCGGTCAGCCAGCTCGCTGAAGCTGACATCGTTAAAGACCACTTCCTGGTAGACTTCCTGCTGGTGGGCCGTCAGCAGCTCACCGTAGAAATCGAACAGAAGGGTACGTCTCAGGATCTCATTCATACTCTCGTACCGCCTAAAATGATCCGTGAATAAAAGTTCACGCTGCCCATCTTAACAGAAAGGCAGCGTGTGTGTCAAGTATTTTTTATTGACAAAGTCCGTCACAGGACAACATCTTCAAAATGAGGCAGATATCCTTCTTTGGCAAGCGCCTCGACGATCTTCTTTTTGTGGTCGCTGCCGAAGGCTTCCAGAGTGATGGTCAGCTTCACGGCGGCGTTGCGGTTCGTGTTCACAAACTGGTTATGCTCGAGCTTGATCACATTTCCCTGTTCGCGCGCGATCACGCCGGCCACGCCCACCAGGGCACCGGGCTTGTCAGGAAGCAGGACCGAGATCGTGAAGATCCGGTCTCTCGCGATCAGGCCGTGCTGGACGACGGAGGACATGGTGATCACGTCCATGTTGCCGCCGCTGAGGATCGATACAACTTTCTTTCCGGTCACATCAAGATGCCTGAGGGCAGCCGCCGTCAGAAGGCCGGAATTTTCCACGATCATCTTGTGGTTCTCGACCATGTCGAGGAAGGCGACGATCAGTTCGCCGTCATCGACGGTGATGATCCCGTCCAGGTTCTTCTGAAGATACGGGAAGATGTGTTCTCCGGGCGTGCGCACCGCGGTTCCGTCGGCGATGGTATCGACATGCGCCAGGGTGGTCACCTCCCCCTTCGCCAGCGATTCCTTCAGGCACGCGGCCCCGGTGCTCTCCACACCGATCACCTTGATCTTGGGGTTGAGGGCTCGTGAAAGGGTGCTCACCCCCGTGGCCAGGCCGCCTCCGCCCACCGGCACCAGGATGTAGTCCACCAGCGGAAGCTCTTTGATGATCTCCATGGCGATGGTTCCCTGGCCGGTCGCGACCGCGGGATCATCGAAGGGATGAATGAAGGTATATCCCTTTTCCGCCGCCAGCTGGAGGGCATACTCACAGGCTTCGTCATAGACGTCCCCCTTCAGGATGACCTCGGCCCCGTAGCTCTTGGTCCGGTTGACCTTGATCAGCGGGGTGGTCGTGGGCATGACGATGGTTGCCCGGCAGCCGTAGGCCTTCGCCGCGTAGGCGACGCCCTGAGCATGGTTCCCGGCGGAGGCTGTGATCAGCCCCTTCTCCCTTTCCTCGTCGGAAAGGGTGCTGATCTTATAGTAAGCTCCGCGGATCTTGTAGGCTCCGGTCACCTGCATGTTTTCAGGCTTGAACCAGACCCGGTTCCCGCACTGGCTGCTGAAATATTCGCTGTAGATCAGTTTTGTCTCTCTTGCGGCACGCGCAACGATTTCGGAGGCCTCCTCGAAGGCCTCCAGTGTCAGCATTTCCATTTTATTCGTTCTGCTTTCTGTATAAAATAGTCCTTATCGTTTTACCTCTGCCTGGCGGCCAGGCTCATGAAGCCTGGTCCTCGGCAAACAGGGCGTTGACAAAAGCGTCCGCATCGAACTTCTGCAGATCGTCGATCTGTTCGCCCACACCGATATACTTGACGGGGATGCCGAGCTCCGCATGAATGGCTACCGCGATGCCTCCCTTGGCCGTCCCGTCGAGCTTCGTCAGGATGATGCCCGAGATATCCGTCGCCTCCTGGAACTGTCTGGCCTGAGAAAGGGCATTCTGCCCTGTCGTGCCGTCAAGCACCACAAGGACCTCCTTGTATGCCTCCGGGTACTCCCGTTCAATGATCCGGTTGATCTTGACCAGCTCGTTCATCAGGTTCTTCTTGTTGTGGAGCCTGCCCGCCGTGTCACAGATCAGGATATCCGTTCCTCTCGACTTGGCCGCATTGATGGCATCGTACACCACCGCTCCCGGGTCGGATCCGTCCTGTCCCATGATGATGTCGACGCCGGCCCGCTCCGCCCACATGGAGAGCTGCTCTCCGGCAGCCGCACGGAATGTGTCCGCGGCCGCGAGAAGGACCTTTTTCCCGTCATCCTTGAGAAGTCCGGCCAGTTTTCCGATGCTCGTCGTCTTCCCGACGCCGTTCACTCCCACGACCAGAATGACCGACCTGCGGTTCTCGAACTCATAAGCGCCCGGTCCCAGATCCATCTGATCTTTGATGCTCTGCATCAACAGACGCCGGCACTCTCCGGGATCCTTGATATTCTGCTCCCTGACCTTATTCTTGAGATCTTCGATGATCGAGGTCGTCGCGCTGATCCCGATATCACCCATGACCAGCGTTTCCTCAAGCTCCTCGTAAAAATCCTCGTCGATGCTCGAGTACCCCATAAAGATGGAATCAAAACCGGTCACGATATTGTCACGGGTCTTGGAAAGACCGTCTACCAGACGTTTAAAAAATCCCTTTTTCTCCTCCATCTTTATTCACCGCCTTTCAGGATGGTTTTTACTTGTCCAGGCTGTCCGTCACCAGGTCCACGGACACCAGCGCGGAGATGCCTTTTTCCTGCATGGTGATGCCGTATAACCTGTCCGCAGCCGCCATTGTGCCGCGTCTATGAGTAATAATAATGAATTGGGTATGCTTTGTCAACTTGTGCAGGTACTGCGCATAACGGTCCACATTATTCTCATCCAGGGCCGCCTCGATCTCGTCCAGAAGGCAGAAAGGAGACGGTTTCAGGTTCTGGATCGCAAACAGCAGGGCGATCGCCGTCAGGGCCTTCTCTCCGCCCGACAGCTGCATCATATTCTGCAGCTTCTTGCCTGGCGGCTGCGCGATGATCCGGATTCCGCTCTCAAGGATATCCTCATCCTCGGTCAGTTCCAGTGTGCCGGTACCACCGCCGAACATTTCCTTGAACGTCTTGTCAAAAGAAGCCGCGATCTTTGAGAACTGTTCCCTGAACTGACGGCGCATGCCGCTGTCAAGCTCCGAGATGATCTTCAGGAGCGCTTCCTTCGCATTAACAAGATCCTCATACTGACCCTTAAGGAACTCATACCGCTCGGAAACGTCCTTGTATTCCTCGATGGCGTTCACGTTGACGCTGCCAAGATCCCGGATCTGTTTTTTCAGTCCGTTCATGGCTTTGCGCCACGAGGAAGGTGCTCCCAGGTCTTCTCTTTGAAGGGCCTGCGCAGCCGAGTAGGTCAGCGCATATTCCTCCCACATGTAGGTGCTCCGGTTCTCGGCATTCTCTTCGAGTTTTTCCGCCTGTGAAGAAAGCCTGTAGCATTCCTTGTCCAGCAGGGAGGCGCGCTCGGTCAGTTCCTCCCGCTTTTCAAACAGAGCACGCTGTGAATTGTTGCCGGAATCCTTCTCTTTTTCGAGACGTTCCAGCTCTTTTGTGATCTGAAGCGCCTTCCCGCTGCTTTCTTCCTTCCGTTCCCTGACAGAAGCGATCTGCACGCGCCGCTCTTCGATCAGCTGCGTCTGCTCGGTACCGGCCGATTTAAGCTGTTCTTTTTCCGCGGTCAGCTGCTCTTTTTCCTGCTCAAGGCGCTCACTCTCGCCCTCCAGGAACACACGGCTCTGATCGCGCGCAGCCTTATCCAGACGGATGTTTTCCAGCTCTTCACGACCGGCAGTGACAAGTCCGTGCGCCTCATCCAGCTCTTCCTGCAGTTTTTCGATCAGATTCTCCTGCTCTCTCTCCCTGCCGGAGAGCTTGTCGAGTTCAAGGTCGGCCCGGGTCTTTTCCTTATTAAGTTCCATGATCCTGACACGGATCTGTCCCGTCTCCAGATCATAGGTCTTCAGTTTTTCCTCATCCTCCGCGAGGCGGCCCGAAGCTTCCTTCTGCCGCAGCAGCGCCGTATTCTGGTCAAGATACAGCTGCTGGAGCTTCTCCCCGATCTCCCTGACCAGGTCACGAAGTTCGTTCCGTCGCCCCTTGACAGAATCAATGCCGGTGCGGAGCTTCTCCACTTTTTTCTTTTCGGCCTCCACCTGCTCGCGAAGACTTTCGATCTCTCTTCTTCTGCCCAGCAGGTTCAGGGTGTTTTTAAAAGCGCCGCCCGTCATGGAACCGCCTGCGCTCAGAAGTTCTCCCTCCAGCGTCACGATCCGAATGGTATAGCGGAAATTCCTGGCCAGGTCCACGGCGTGGTCGATATTGTCCACCACGACCGTTCTTCCCAGAAGCTGTTTCACCAGCCTGCCGTACTTTTCATCGCTCTTGACCAGGTCACTGGCAAGCCCGATGACGCCGGCCTTCTCAAGAGCCTTTTCCTGTTTGAAGGAAGGCGGATCGATGATGGCGCTCAGGGGCAGGAAGGTAGCCCGGCCGTAACGGTTCTCCTTCAGGAAGGCGATCATCCGTTTTGCGGTCTCTTCATCCTCCGTTACGATATTCTGGATGGAATTTCCAAGAGCCGTCTCGATGGCCGTCTCATACTCCTTCTTCGTGCGGATCAGGTCCGCCACGACCCCCAGAAGTCCCTTCTGGGAGGAGCGCTGCTCCATGACTTTACGGATACTGTTCCCGTAACCGTCATACCGCTCGGCGATGGCCACCAGCGCGTCCAGCCTCGAGGCGCTGCGGTGATAGATGCCCTGCTGTTTTTCAAGGTCCGCCCCGAGAGCGGCAGCCCTGTCCTGGCATTCCAGCAGTTCCTTTCCGGAAGCCTCGTTCTCTTTATTCAAAGACTCGATCGTCTTCCGGATCCTTTCAAGCTCGGCGCCCTGCGCAGCGATCTCTTCGCGGTGAGCCGCCTCATCCTGCTTTAATCTCTCCAGATGGCTTCCTACCTGGGACCGGCGAAGATGGATCTGCTCGAGCATGGTATCGGCGCGCTGTCTGGCTGAAGTCAGATTCGTACGCTCCTCCAGAAGTTTGATATGCTCCCGGCTGCTCTCATCGATCCTGGCCTGGATAGCCTGTTCTTTCTCTTCGGCATCCGCCAGGCTCTTCTCACCCTCTTTTTCCTTCTTCACGCTCTCATCGAAATCCCTGGCATTTTTGCGGGCGGCCTCACGGCTGTTCGCGATGGCCGCCTCCTTCGCCTCCAGTTCTTCATCGATGCGACCGATCCTTTGGGTCTGCGTAATGATGTTGCTCTCGCCGGTACGGATCTGTTCCTCCAGGACCCTGATCTCACCGTCCAGCTGCTGCTGGAGCAGCCGCTCGGAGGTCAGCTTCTCATTTCCTTCGCTGATCTTTTCATCGACCTTTTCAATATCAGCGCAGGCTTCGTCATACTGCTGCCTGGCCTTTGCTGAGAGAGCGCGCACCTCCTCCAGTTCTTCCCCCGCGGCTGCGAGGTTTTGCCGGATCTGGTCCAGGTTTTTCTGGTTTTCCTCATATTCCTTCAGGAACAGGTTGACGTCATAAGCCTTCAGCTCTTCCTTCAGGTGAAGGTATTCCTTGGCTTTCTGCGCCTGCTTTTCCAGCGGCCCTACCTGTCTCGAGAGCTCGGAGAGGATATCGCTCACCCTCACCAGGTTCTGCTCCTCCCCCTCAAGTTTGCGCTGGGCTTCATATTTGCGGCGCTTAAATTTGACGATGCCGGCCGCCTCGTCAAACAGCTCGCGGCGGTCCTCCGGCCTTCCGCTGAGGATCTTGTCGATCTGTCCCTGGCCGATGATCGAATAGCCTTCTTTGCCGATCCCGGTGTCATAAAACAGTTCATACACATCCTTCAGCCGGCAGGGGGAGCCGTTGAGCAGGTATTCGCTCTCACCGGAGCGGTACAGGCGTCTGGCCACCGTCACTTCATCATAGGAAATGGGAAGCGCATGGTCTTCATTGCTGAGCGTGATGGCAACGTACGCGTATCCGAGCGGCTTCCTGCTCATCGTCCCCGCGAAGATGACATCCTGCATGTTGCCGCCGCGAAGCTGCTTGACGCGCTGCTCACCCAGGACCCAGCGCACCGCGTCGGCCACATTGCTCTTGCCGGAGCCGTTCGGGCCCACGATCCCCGTGATCCCGTTATGAAATTTCATAACCGTCTTATTTGCAAAGGATTTAAATCCATTGATCTCAATGCTCTTTAAATACATGCTGTTCCTCTCGGCAAAGATCAGTCATTGTTCTCAAGTTCCAGGAGCGCACGGTAGGCGGCCTCCTGCTCGGCCGACTTCTTGGTGCTTCCCCGGCCGCTGCCCGCTTTCATCTCACCGACCCAGACGCACACCGTAAACTCCTTGGCGTGGTCGGGGCCTTCCTCCCCTGTCAGTTCATAGCGGATTTCCCGGCCCTTCATGTCTCTCTGGACGATCTCCTGGAGGATCGTTTTGCTGTCAAAAAAGAGTTTTTTATGATCGATATCATTCAGGATGAAATGTTCGATGAACTCTTTTGCATCAGCAAGACCACCATCCAGGTAGATCGCTCCGATCAGGGCCTCCATGGCGTCCGAAACGATGGAATCGCGCAGTCGTCCCCCGGTCAGCTCTTCCCCTCTTCCCAGGCGGATGAACGGCGGCAGCCCAAGCTCCCTCGCGCACATGGCCAGCGTCGGCTCACAGACTAATGAAGCCCTGAGCCTGGTCATGCTTCCCTCCGGCATCTGCGGATAGACGGTGAAAAGGAACTGGCTGCTGCACAGTTCGAGTACGGCGTCTCCCAGGAACTCGAGTCTTTCGTTATCGGACAGTTTCAGTTTTCTGTGTTCATTGACAAATGAACTGTGATTCAATGCCTGGGAAAGAAGATCCCTGTTTTCAAAGCGGTGTCCGATCTTCTCTTCAAGACATGAAAGATCTTTATCATAGTACATGGCTTTCGCCTTCCTCCGGCATTTTTTCTCTGACGGCTGCATGAAAAAAGGCTTCCTTGTTCGGCGCCTGGCCGCATCGGGAAGCCCTGGATCTGATCATGTCCCGTCAATAGATCACGCTGCGGATCGCTTCAACGGCGTCTCCAACCGTCACGATCTTCTCTGCATCCTCCTGGTTGATCTCAATATCGAATTCCTCCTCGATACTCATGATGATCTGAAATACATCGAGGGAATCCGCGCCGAGATCATCCACGAAGGTGGTCGCAGGGGTGATCTCATCCACATCGACACTCAGCACTTCAGCAATGATCTGCTGTAATTTTTCAAATTCCATACGGGTACTCTCCTTTACTCACGGTCATCCGTGGGATCTGTCTCGATCACTTTTCTTATCTTATCGCTGATATCTGCTTTTACAAAATCCATGCACTGGAACATGGCATTTTTGACTTCACGGTCTTTGGCGCTTCCGTGCATTTTAACCACCAGGGCGTTGAGCCCGAGCATCGGCGCCCCGCCGTAGGCTGTCGCGTCATAGGTCGAGAGGACTCCCTTAAGAGCCGGCTTGACCAGAAGCGCTCCGATCTTGCTGCGGAGGGAAGACATCATTCCTTCCTTCACCGCCCCTAAAAGCGCTGTGGCGACGCCCTCATACATCTTTAATACGATATTTCCGGCAAACCCGTCTGCCACGAGGACATCCGTTCCGCCCTCAGGCACATCTCTGGCTTCCACGCTTCCCGTAAAGTTCAGCGTCTTATCCTCCCGAAGGAGCGGAAATGTCTCCTTGACAAGTGCATTGCCCTTCTCTTCCTCCGCCCCGATATTGATCAGGCCGACACTCGGATTCTTGATGCCGATCACATCCCTCATGTAGATGGCACCGATCCTGGCAAACTGATGGAGATGTTCGCTCCTCACATCCACATTGGCTCCCGAATCGAGCAGAAGGGAAACTCCCTTCCTGGTAGGCATAAGGGCCGCGAAAGGAGGCCTGCGTATGCCGCGTATCCTTCCGATGATCGACTGGCCGCCGACAAGGATGGCTCCGGAGCTGCCGGCGGAAACAAAAGCATCCGCCTGTTTATCCCTTACCAGCTTCATTGCCACAACGATCGAGGAATCCTTTTTCTTCCGAATCGCGTTGACGGGAGGCTCCGACATCTCGATCACTTCACGGGCATCCTGGATGGAAAGCCTGTCCTTCGGATAGCTGTATCCTTTAAGAGCGGCCTCGATCTCTTCCTTCCTGCCCGTGAGGATCACAGCAAGGTCCTCACGTTCTCTTAAAGCATCGGTAACGCCCTTTACAATGATGCCGGGCGCATTGTCCCCGCCCATGGCATCGACCGCCACTTTGATCTGTTGGCTCATTTGACGACCTCCGTATCAGCCAGCCGGCAGCTGCCGCGCCAGTGTGACTATAACGAACACAAGGCTGCATCTCCCAAAGGAAATGCAGCCTGGTCTACTTTCTGATCTGATCAGCCTGCCATCAGTCCCGGATTACTCCGCGTCCATGGCAATGATCTCTTTTTTATTGTAGGTCCCGCATTCCTTGCAGACTCTGTGGGGCATCATAAGCGCGCCGCATTTGCTGCATTTGACCAGATTCGGGGCACTCATCTTCCAGTTGGCTCTGCGGCTGTCTCTGCGAGCCTTGGAATGTTTGTTTTTCGGACAGATCGACATGGTTTCACACCTCCTTATTCGCCAAGTAGATATCACGGATCTTAGCCATAAATGGATTAAAATCTGTTCTATCACAGTTACATGTCTTCTGGTTCAGGTTCTGGCCGCACACAATGCACAGCCCTTTGCAGTCTTCCTTGCACAGCACCTGCGCAGGCCAGTTCAGAAGTGCTTCACCATAGACAAGCTTATCCACATCCAGGTTATATCCATGCAGGAAAGGACTCTCATCCATTTCGCGGATCCTCTCCTCATCGGAGAGCTTCATATCCGCTTCCAGGTCAAACTCCAGATCCAGCGCCGTGGGCACATCTTCGAGGCACCTCGCGCACCCGATCAGGACTTCAACACTGACGTTTCCGCGGATACTCAGTTTCCGATCGCCCATATTCCTGATCTCCAGGTGGACCGGACTCTTTTTCGAGATCGGAAAGCTGCCGAAGGGCATCTCAAAGGTCCCGCATTCAAGAGGGGCATCCGCTGTCAGTACCTTTCCCTCATTCAGAATGACTTCTGTCAGGTTCATGGATACAGACTCCTTTTAATACATACTCGACAATTATAAACACTGCCTGTTTTATTGTCAAGCGGATATTTCGCATAAAACTGCGTCAGATCTCTTCTTTTGCGCCGCCGGCTTTCTCCACCAGTTCCACGGTCTCACGGCAGATCGCCAGTTCCTCATTGGTGGGGACGATCGCTGCGATCACTTTGGAGTCCTTTGTGGAGATGATGCATCTTTCGCCTCTCTTTTTGTTCTGCTCCGGATCGATGGCCAGTCCCAGGAAGCCGAGGTAGCTGATGACCTTTTCCCTGACGATGCCGGCGTTCTCGCCGATGCCGCCCGTGAAGGCGATCGCGTCCACGCCGTTCATGGCTGCCACATAGGAGCCGATGTATTTGGCCACGCGGTAGCTGAATGCGTCGATAGCGAGCTCAGCTGCCTTGTTTCCTCCGTCCATCGCTTCCTCAAGGTCACGGAAATCGCTGGAGAGATTATCGGAAAGCGCATACACGCCCGATTCCTTATTCAGGATACGGAGCATATCGGACACGGAGAGGTTCTCATGGTTGCACAGGTACTCGAGCACAGCCGGATCGAGATCGCCGGAACGGGTTCCCATGATCAGGCCCTCAAGTGGGGTAAGCCCCATGGAAGTATCCACGCACTCGCCGCCCTTTACGGCGCTGATGGAAGCTCCGTTGCCCAGATGAGCCACGATGACTTTGGAGGTCTCTTTATTGAGGCCGAGATATTTGATGGTCTCCTTGGAGACAAAGCTGTGGCTGGTCCCGTGGAAGCCGTATTTGCGGATGGCATATTTGTCATAGAACTTGGTCGGGATGGCATAGCGGTATGCCTTGGCCGGCATCGTCTGATGGAAAGCGGTATCGAAGACAGCCACGTTGGCCTTGCCGGGCATCAGCTTCATGCACGCGCGGATACCCATCAGGTTGGCCGGATTGTGGAGCGGTCCCAGATCGCAGCACTCGTCGATGACTGAGATCACATAATCATCAATGATCCTGGAGGCTGTCAGCTTGGCGCCTCCGTGCAGGACACGATGGCCGATCGCTTCCACTTCATCGAGGCTCTTTAAGACACCGGTCTTCGGATTGACGAGCGCATCAAGCACCATGCTGATCGCTTCGGTGTGGGTGGGCATCGGTGCCTCGGTGATCTCCTTCTCACCGCCGGCGGGCTGATACACCAGGCGTCCGTCGATGCCGATGCGTTCGCACAGACCCTTTGCGGCCACTTCTTCCGTTTCGGAATTGATCAGCTGAAATTTAAGGGAAGAACTTCCGCAGTTGATAACCAGTACATTCATTTCTTATTTTCCTCCTTTATGATCCACTCTTCAGCCCTGCTGCTGTGCCTGTACGGCGGTCATAGCCACGACGCCGACGATATCATCGGCATAGCAGCCTCTGGACAGGTCATTGACCGGCATGGCCAGTCCCTGAAGAACGGGACCGTAAGCGTTAGCCTTTGCAAGGCGCTGGACCAGCTTGTATCCGATATTTCCCGCTTCAAGGCTGGGGAACACCAGGGTATTGGCATGGCCGGCCACCGGGCTGCCCGGAGCCTTAAGCTCACCGACAGAAGCGACCAGCGCCGCATCCAGCTGCAGTTCACCGTCAACACAGATGTCGGGACGGGTCTCCTGAACGATCTTCACAGCCTCGGAAACCTTCGTGACATCGTCATGTTTGGCGGAACCCTTGGTGGAATAAGAAAGCATGGCAACCTTCGGCTCAGCTCCGACAAAGCTCTTGAAGGATTCAGCGGAGAGAACGGCGATCTCGGCCAGCTTCGGCGAATCGAAATCGGTGTTCACTGCACAGTCAGCGAAAACGAACAGGCCGTTCTCACCCATGTCACAGTCGGGAACCTCCATCAGGAAGAAGCCGGAAACGCTGCTGATGCCGGGTTTTGTCTTCAGGAGCTGAAGCGCGGGGCGGATGGTGTTGCCCGTGGAATGGCAGGCGCCGGAAACGACACCGTCAGCATCGCCGCATTTGCACATCAGGCAGGCATAGTACATATAGTCTTTTTCCATCTGCTCCTTCGCGATCTCGGGGGTGACACCCTTCTTCGCGCGAAGCTCAACAAATTTGTCGATGTACTTCTGTTTGTTCGGGTCCGTCATCGGATCGATGATCACAGCGCCCGTCAGGTCGTAACCGGCTCCGTTCGCCTCGATCTCTTCCTTTGTACCGATGATGGCGATGTTCGCGATTCCTTCCTTCAGGATCTTCTCAGCTGCCTCGAAAGTCCTCTTGTCCATAGACTCCGGAAGCACGATCATCTTTTTGTCTGCCTTTGCCTTTGCCTTGAGTTCATCAATGAATCCCATAGTTTTGCTCCTTTCCGCCAAGCATGATTTTCGTTCAATGAATAGCTGCCTTCCGGCAGCGGCACAAACTGTATACATTATAAACCATTTCCAAATCCCATACAAGGTGTTATCATTTTTCTGACAGGGTACGGTTCTGTGTCAGAAAAAGGAGAATTAATATGAAATGCGCCGCAGTCATCGCCGAATACAATCCATTTCATAACGGCCATGCCAGCCAGATCCGGAAAACGAAAGAAACGGGAGGGGCGGATTATGTAGTCGCCCTGATGAGTCCCGATTTTGTGCAGCGGGGAATGCCGGCCTTCGCGGATAAATACACCAGGACCGGTATGGCGCTCGAGGGCGGCGCTGACCTGGTGCTCGAGATGCCGGTGCGCACTGCCGTCTCAAGTGCGGGTGATTTTGCCGCCGGCTCCGTGAAGCTCCTGAATGCCCTCGGATGCATCGACCTGCTCTCCTTCGGCTCGGAGTGCGGGAACCTGGAAGTCCTGGAACAGATCGCCGGAATGCTCTGCGCGGAGACCCCCTCCTACCGGAAGATCCTGACCTCCGCCTTAAAGGAGGGCGCCACCTATGCGGCAGCCAGGCAGCGAGCTATCGCAGCGGAGCTTACCGCCGCTTCCGCCAAAAAAGGCCTGCCGGCGCCAAAAGACCTGCCGGCCCTGATCGGATCTCCCAACAACATCCTGGCGCTGGAATATCTGTGCGCCTTGCGCCGTACGGGATCATCCATCGCGCCTTTCACGATGCGCCGGTCCGGAGAAAGCTATCACAGCCTTGACGGGGATTTTTCGGAAGGGTACCCTTCCGCGGAGGGAATCCGCCGAAGGTACGAGCGGGAAGGCCTCTCCTCCATCGCTCCGGGCATTCCACCCGCATCGTTTGAAGTGCTCCGCAAAGATCTGGAGTTTTACGGGACCTGGGACCGGGCCCGATATGATATCCTGCTCCACTATGCACTGCTTGGGACCGATCCGGGGCGGATCATGGACGCTTCCCCGGAGATCGCATCCCGGATCCTGTTCCTTCGGGATTTCTACAGGGATGCCGAAAGTTTTGCCGGTGCCGTAAAGACCAGACAGTATACCCAGACCAGGATCCAGCGCGTCCTCCTTCATATATTCCTTGGTCTTGAAAAGGAAGCTCCCTGCGATGCGGCCTCCTATGTGAGGATCCTCGGATTCAGAAGTTCAGCCGCCCCCCTGCTTAAAGCACTCAAGGCCAACGCCTCCGTACCGGTCATCACCAAGAGTGCGAACGCCTCCAGGCTGCTCCCGGCCGGAGCCCTTGCCGGTTTCGAAGAGGATATTCGCTGCAGCGGCCTTTACCGGCTTCTTACGCCAAAAAACAAAAGGGAGAACGAATATACCCGTTCTCCCATCATCCTGGATGATCTCACATCCCTCAGTTTTTAAAGCTGTGGATCGGTGCGGGGATCCTGCCTTTCCTCTCGATCAGCCTCTCGCAGGAAAACCCGTTGACCGGCATGACGGGCGCCGATCCGAGCAGCCCGCCGAATTCGATGAAATCCCCGACTTTTTTTCCGGCTGCCGGGATCAGGCGGACCGCCGTCGTCTTGGCATTGACCATGCCGATGGCCAGCTCGTCGGCGATGATCCCCGAGATCGTTGAAGCGTTGGTATCTCCCGGAACGGCGATCATATCAAGCCCCACGGAGCAGACACAGGTCATCGCCTCCAGCTTTTCGAGAGTCAGTGCTCCGGCATT
This sequence comes from Lachnospiraceae bacterium UBA4348, assembly GCA_002394165.1. Taxonomy (GTDB): domain Bacteria; phylum Bacillota; class Clostridia; order Lachnospirales; family Lachnospiraceae; genus Merdiplasma. Next base: position 21,780 of record DGTA01000152.1, read on the forward strand.
CACGGCTCGGATCATGCCCTGGTCCTCGCTGACCGGTATAAAGGCCCCGCTCAGTCCGCCCACATAGGAGGACGCCATTACGCCGCCTTTCTTGACCTGGTCGTTGAGCAGCGCCAGCGCCGCTGTCGTGCCCGGCGCCCCGGGATATTCAAGTCCGATCTCGCACAGGATGTCAGCGACCGAATCGCCCACAGCAGGCGTCGGAGCAAGCGAGAGGTCGATGATCCCAAAGGGGATGTCCAGCCTGCGCGAGGCCTCCCTGGCCACCAGCTGCCCCACCCTTGTCACTTTAAAGGCGGTCTTTTTGATCGTCTCGCAAAGGGTCTCAAAATCAGCTCCCCGCACCTGCTCAAGCGCCGTCTTGACTACGCCCGGCCCTGAGACGCCAACGTTGATCATCTTATCCGGACAGGTCACGCCGTGAAAAGCGCCCGCCATAAACGGATTGTCATCCGGCGCGTTGCAGAACACGACCAGCTTGGCGCAGCCGATGGAGGAGTCGCCGGCGGTCTTTTCAGCGGTTTCACGGATCACCTCACCCAGCAGGCGGACGGCGTCCATATCGATCCCCGCTTTCGTGGATCCGGCATCGACACTGCTGCAGACCCTCTGGGTCGAACACAGCGCCTCCGGGATAGACCTGATCAGCAGCTCGTCCGCGTCCGTCATGCCCTTCGATACCAGCGCCGAGTAGCCGCCGATAAAATTGACGCCGACCTCGCAGGCGGCCCTGTCCAGAGTCTTTGCGATGCCTACAAAATCCGACGTGGTCCTGCAGGCGCTGCCGCCCACCAGCGCGACCGGTGTCACGGAGATCCTCTTGTTGACGATGGGGATCCCGTAATCCCGCTCGATCTCTTTTCCGACACTGACAAGGTCCTTTGCCGACTCTGTGATCTTGCGGTAAATGTTCTCTTTCAGGCGGCCAAGGTCCGAATCGATGCAGTCCAGGAGGCTGATGCCGAGCGTGATCGTTCTCACGTCCAGGTTCTGGCTGGCGATCATCCGGATCGTTTCCGTCACTTCTGTCATACTGATCATTTTACTTCATCCTGCCCTTTCCCTGTTTTCTCAGATCCTGTGCATGGCACTGAAGATATCCTCCTGCATGCAGCGGATACTCAGGTTCATCTCTGCCCCGATCCTGTCAAGATCATCCGCGATCTTTCCGGTATTCTTCTCGGAGGCGGAGGTATCCGTCACCATCATCATGTTGAAATACCCTCCCGTGATCGTCTGGGAAATGTCCAGGATATTGATCCTGTTCTGGGCCAGATATGTGCAGATCCTGGCGATGATGCCGACCGTATCATGCCCGACTACCGTGATGATCGTCTTTTCCATGTCTTCTCCTTTCGTGCCGCGCTTTTGTCAGATCCGATAGAGGTCCGAACAGTGTTCCCGTGAAGCCACCGTGATCTCAAAGTCATCGCCCCGGTAGGGATTGTCTCCGAGGGTGATCTCACTGGTCACCGTGGCGAAGGCAAGCGCCTCATAATTGTTTTCTTTGCTCAGATGTCCCAGGATCACATGCTTCATGTCATCGTGGAGGATATCTCCCAGGAGCCTTCCGCAGTGAAGATTGGACAGATGTCCCGTCTCTCCCAGGATCCTGATCTTGAGGGGATAGGGATAAGGCCCCACCTGAAGCATGTTGATGTCATGGTTTGATTCGATGACGATCGAATCGAGCCCCGTCAGATGTTCGATGATATAGTCGTCATAACAGCCCATATCCGTCGCGACGGCAAATTTCCTGCCGTCCGACTCGATCCTGAAGCCGACCGGTTCCGCCGCATCATGCATGATCCTGAAGGGCTCAATGTGCATGTCGCCGATGCTGAAGGGACTGTCAGCCTCCACTTTGTGGAACAGCTCCCGGTCCAGCCTTCCCAGCGATGCGCTGCCAAACATATAATCGATGGTTCCGCCGGTCGCATAGACGGGAACCTTGTATTTCCTGGCCAGCACCCCTATGCTGCGGATATGGTCGATATGTTCATGCGTGACGAGGATGCCGTCCAGGTCATCTCCCTTCCGTCCCGCCTTTTTCAGTCCTTCCTCGATCCTGCGGCCGCTGATCCCGGCATCGACCAGCAGGCTCACATGATCGGTGCCGACAAAAGTGCAGTTTCCGCTGCTCCCGCTGGCTATCGTACAAAATTCCATATGTTCCCAAGTCCTCTGTCTATCTGTTCAAAAGTCACGTCCGCTTCAGAGCTGTTATCGATCGTCAGGCTGCAGCGGCTCCTGTAATATTCCTCATCATCCTGGGCAGCCATCATGGCGTCGATCCGGGCATCATCATAGCCGCGTCCTTCCCTCAGACGCCTCCGGCGCACATCACGGTCAGCATGGATGTACCAGATCTCGTCGCAGATGCCGGAAAAACCTGACTGAATGAGGATGGCCGACTCGACCGCCGCAAGAGAAGTTCCCTCCCCGGCGCAGCGGCTGATCTCTTCCTCCACATATCTTTTCACGGCGGGATGCACCAGAGAGTTGACCTGCTCCATCAGGTCCCGGTCCGTAAAAAGGATCTTTGCCATCCTCCCCCGGTCAAGCGTCCCGTCGGGAAGCACCACTTCGCGCCCGAGCAGCCGGATCATCCCGTCATAGCATTCTCCCCCGGGCATCTGCATGCGGCGGGCAATGGCGTCGCATTCGAGCACAAGCGCCTTCCAGCGCTCCTCCAGATAGGCGAGCACCACGCTTTTCCCTGTCCCGGCCGGCCCCGTAAGGCCCAGCACAAACGGCTTATTTTGCGTCATACCAGCTCTCCCCCGCATGCATATCGATCTCCAGGTCCACCTTCAGGGCAACGGCTCCCATCATCTCCTCACGCAGGATCTTCTCGACCTGTTCCAGCTCGTCGGGCCAGGTCTCCACCAGAAGCTCGTCATGGACCTGCAGGATCAGCCTGGATCGGAGCCCTTCTCTGTAAAGCCGCTCATCGACCCGGATCATGGCGATCTTGATGATGTCCGCCGC
>DGTA01000047.1:0-539 GCA_002394165.1 Lachnospiraceae bacterium UBA4348
CGTTGACCGTCCGCATTATTTCAGAGATCTGACCGGCTGCGCCGGCCGTTTTTGTTGTTTCTATCATTATATACTTGACCGGATCAGTATTTCCACGAAAAAAGATAAAAGGAAATTTCAGGGCATTTTTAAAAATCAGAGAACCGCTCCCTGTACAAACATATGTACACCCCCTCAGTTACAATTAAGACCATAGAAGGAAGCAAACAGATTTACACAAGGAGGTCTGCTATGAAGGGATATCTGAACGGAGACGGTTATATGGGATTTGTCAACGGCCGCTATATTTTGTTCGCGAGCGAGGCCGAGTATGAAGAGTACATGATGGAGGACTGATCACATGGTGAAGGCAATCAGCTGGCTTCTCGGGATCGCTGCATTTTTGTGTATGGGGATGCAGGCGATCGCCTGAGATTTACGAAATTTCAAAGAGATAGAAAAAGGCTGCCGCTTGCGCGACAGCCTTTTTTCAGGTCCGCCTGCGGAAGATGGGACTTGAACCCACACGGTGTACCCACCACAAGATCCTTAGTCTTGCT
>DGTA01000047.1:607-8588 GCA_002394165.1 Lachnospiraceae bacterium UBA4348
GCCAGTTCCGACACTTCCGCATATTATCTCTGGAATTATCAGAGATGCAGGAGATGGGACTTGAACCCACACTATGTTGCCATAACAGGCACCTGAAGCCTGCGCGTCTGCCATTCCGCCACTCCTGCGAACAGATGCTATTTTACATAAAACCTGCGAGCTTGTCAAATATAAAAGGATATTATTTTTGTGATATAGTAAAATAGATCAGTCGAATATTTGCTCCCGCAGGAGCGTTACCATGGAAGGAGAATATATTATGTACGCACTTGTGACAGGCGCCAGCGCCGGGATCGGACTTGAGATCGCAAGATATCTCGCGATAAAGGGATATGACCTGATTCTTACAGCGCGGCGCGAAGACCGGCTGCAGAAGGCGCGCAGGCAGATCCTGGATAAGTTTCCCGACAGAAATGTGCTGGTGATCCCGGCAGACCTCTCCAAGCGCGAAGAGTGCATGCGGCTCTTTGAGGAGTCCTGCGCCGGAGCCGGCAGTGAAAATATTGATTTTGTTGTCAATAACGCCGGCATGGGCGTTTACGGACGCTTCCTCGAGACGGACCTTGAGAAGGAACTGACGCTGATCGACCTGAACGTGACCTCAGTACATATTTTGTCCAAGCTGTTTCTGAGGCTGATGGTGAAGAACGGGCACGGGATCCTTCTCAATGTCGGTTCCTGCGCGGGATTTACATCCGGCCCTACTTTCTCGAGTTACTACGCGTCTAAGAATTATGTGGTGAGGCTGACAGAGGCGATCCACGAGGAACTGCGGCAGGCAAAGAGCCCGGTGAAGGTGTGCTGCCTGTGTCCCGGCCCGGTGGATACTGCCTTTAACGATAATTCCGGAGTGGCTGTATCAGGGAAGCAGATCACGGCGAAACAGGCCGCCCGGGAAGGCGTTGACGGCGCCCTGAAGGGAAAGATGCTGGTCATCCCCGGAACGAAGATGAAGCTGGTCACCGTGGGATCTCACATTCTCGGGGAACATCTCTCTACAATGATCAACTATCACGTCCAGAAAAAGAAAGCGGGAGAGTGACCGGACAGATGCTTATGTAAATTTTATGTAATAAACGATATAATAGAAAGACAGGGAATACAGAAAGCAGAATCAGGTGCTCAGATAGTTATTGGAGGTACAGCATGACTAATATCCGCAACAAGCAGCGACCTTTTCGGATGCTCAAGTATTTGTATGAGAATACGGATGAGAACCATCCGGTTTCCACACCTGAGCTTGTAAAGATCTTTCAGGCGGAAGACGCGCATGCTTCCAGGAAAACGGTAAAGGACGATATAGACGTCCTGATCGGAGAAGGATTCGATATCGTTACGGTCAGAAGCACGCAGAATTCGTTTTTCCTGGCTAATCGCAAGTTTGAGATCCCGGAGATCAAGCTTCTGATCGACGCGGTCTCTTCTTCGAGGTTTATCAACAAGGAGAAGAGCGCAGCCTTGATCGAAAAACTGACCGGTATGGTGAGCAAGGCGCAGGCGGAGAAGATCCGGCGGCACCTTTACACGGCAGACCGGGTCAAGGCGGACAACCGCCAGATTTACTATACGGTAGATGCGATCACAGACGCCATCAATGAGGGAAAGAAGATCAGCTTTCAATATTTTGAATACAATGGAGCCAAGGAGAGGATCCTGCGCCGCGAAGGGGCAAAGTATTATGTGAGTCCTCACGCGCTTGTCTGGGACGACAACCATTATTATATGCTGGGATTCTCGGATGACAGACAGAGAATGGTTAATTATCGTGTGGACCGCATGTGCAATACGGAAATGACGGGGGAAGCCGCTGTACCTATGCCTGCGGGATTTGACATGGAGGAATACGTACAGCACCAGTTCCGCATGTTTGCGGGAGAGGAGGTGGAAGTTGTCCTGGAGTGCCGAAATGATATGATGAAATACATTGTCGATCAGTTCGGCGAGGATGTAGAGACCCGGAAAGCGTCTGATGAAACATTCTTTGCTAAGGTCAGCGTCGCGGACAGCCCGACATTTTACGGATGGGTATTTCCTTTCGAAGGAAAGGTGAAGATCGCGAAGCCGCAGGAGATCCGGGACAAATACATGGCTATGGTGAGGGCAGCCGCAGAGCAGATTAAGGAGTAAAACGAAATGATCCGGGCCGGAGGCAGAGGAGAACCGGAAGATGTATCAGATCGCAATTGTTGAGGACGAAGATATCTATGCGAAACTGCTGGAGGAATATATTCATCGCTATGAGAAGGATTCTTTCCATCAGTTTAAGATCAGACATTACAGAGACGGAGCAGAGATCGCGGAGAATTATCGGGGCGGATTCGATATCATCCTGATGGACATCCAGATGAAATTCATGGATGGTATGACCGCAGCTGAAATGATCCGCAGGAGGGATCCTGAGGTCCTGATCATTTTTATTACGAACAGATCCGATTACGCGGTACGCGGGTATGAGGTCGACGCGCTTGACTATGTCGTCAAGCCCGTTGAATATTTTGCGTTTTCACAGAAACTTGACAGGGCTGTCTCCCGGCGAGGCAGAAGCAGGGACTATCACATCATGGTCCATGCCGACGGCGGACTGTACAAACTGTCGGCATCCCAGATCCTGTTTGTGGAGAGCGAAAGACATAACGTGCACTTTTATACGACGACAGGGAAAGTCACTTCCCGCATGAATATGCACGAAGTTGAAGAACTGCTCAGAGGATTCGGATTTTATCGCTGCGGAAAAGGTTATATCATCAACCTTGATAAGATCGACTCTTTTTCGGACGGGATCTGCCGCATAGGCAGCTATAATGTCCCGGTCAGCCGGGCCAAAAAGAAGGAGTTTATGAATGTGCTGGCAGACCATATGAGCAGCAGGCTGCTATAACAACAAAACGGAGGAGAAATGGAACTGATCAACGATATTCCGCGATTGTACACCGGTCTTGCTGAATGGGCAGGCTGCCTTGTCGTACTTTTGAACTGCCGCAGGAAGGTTCGGACCGCGCCGTTTATCGCGATCAGTGCCGCCGCCGTTTTCATACAGTGCGGATTTCTGATGATAACTGCGGATATCGGAGCCGGGATCGTTTGGATCCTGGTGATGACCGCAGCTTTCTTTTTAATGTGTCTGTATATCTTTCTGTGCGGCGGCACTACCGCGAAGGGAGCGGTCTATGGCGCGGCCGCCGCATTTCTGCATGCGGAATTTGCCGCGTCACTTGAATGGCAGCTGCATTTCTGGCTCCTCAAGCATATCCCGGTCGGCACGCCGTTTTCTGTTCTGCTTCTGGCGACCGTTTACCTGATCGTCTTTTCCCTTTTTTACTATCTTTTGAAGCGCCATATCACAGAGGAATATATAAGGAGCCTGACCTGGAAAGAAGTAACCTCTATATCTATACTCATGCTGTTTGTGTTCGCGTTCAGCAATCTCTCTTTTTTCCTCTCCGGATCCCCTTTTTCAGGGCGGGTCCAGGAAGACATCTTTGCGATCCGTACGCTGGCGAACGGCTTTGGAATCGCTGTCTACTGGGGATTTCAGATCAATATTTCCGAACTTCTCACCCAAAAAGAACTGTATGCCATGCGCCATGTCCTGAGCAGCCAGTATGAGCAGTTCCGCAACTATCAGGAAAGCGAAGAAATGCTCCATATGATGCAACATGACCTCAAACACCAGATCGAGGGCCTGCGCGGCGAGACCAATGAGCAGAAGAGGGAGGCCTGGCTGGACAAGATCGAGAATGAGCTCGACAAATGGTGGCTGCCTCAGCGGACAGGCAACGCTGTATTTGATACCATTCTCTCTGCAAAACTCAGAAAAGCGAGGCAGCTCGATGTAAGGGTCACCTGCGTGGCGGACGGCGCTCTTTTGAACAGACTGCACGTGGCGGATATCTGCACGATCTTCGGAAACGCCCTCGACAATGCTCTGGAGAGCGTGGTGATGATCCCGGATCCGCAGAAACGATTGATCCATGTCTCGGTCTCCGCACAGAAAAACTTTATTTTCATCAACATTTCGAACACGCTGGGAACGGACCTGATCGAATCGGAGGACTCGCTCCTGACGACAAAGGAGGATAAGAAGAATCACGGCTACGGGCTCAAGGGAATTAAGTACGCAGCCGGAAAATATGGCGGCTATGTCGCCTATAAAGCAGAAGACGGGTGGTTCAGGCTCAACATCCTGATCCCTATGTAAGCAGTCCAAAAGGCATGCCGGTTTTCTCCGGCATGCCTTTACCGTTTGTGATCAAAAAACGACGTTTCATGTCAGAACCGACTATCAGGCAGGCAGTATTGGTAAAATAATAAAATATATGTACTGTAACTCTTGTCACAAGGTACTAGGGGAGGAACAAGATAATGAGAAAAAATCTGGCACTAATCTTATCAGCTGCCCTTATGATCACCATGATGTCGAACGCGGTAATTCCTGCGCTCGCGTCAGAGGGATCGGCGGATGACCCGTACAAGCTGATCCTCACGGAAGAGCCGAAGCCTTCATCCGGCTCCCGTAAGGCGGCGGGCGAGGCTGCCGCTGCAGCTGCAGCAGAGCAGGCAGCTCAGACGGAAGGATCCGACACCAGTGATCCCTATAAGGGCGGGGGCGACAACAGCGACCCTTATAAGGGAACCGGCGGCGACAGCAGCGACCCGTACAAGGGGACCGGCGGTGATACGAGCGATCCGTATAAGGGAACCGGCGGCGGAGATGCCGGCGCACAGGCTGCAGCAGAACCCGCTGCGAATGCGGAGAACTATGTTCCCGAGCCCGGCGCAGACGCGAAGTATACGGTGACGGTCACGCCCGACAACTGGGTGAAGATCGAAAATGAAGGCGGGGCAACGCTCGGCCTGTCCCAGAAATCCGGCGTGAAGATCATTGAAGAAGAAGGATTTGCCTTCAAGGATCTCAACCAGAACGGAAGCCTGGATGCTTATGAGGACTGGAGAAAGCCCGCGGAAGAGCGCGCGCAGGATCTGGCGGATCAGATGAAAGGCGAGGAAAAGGCGCTGATGCTGGCACATGGCGGCTGGGACGGCGATTTCACGACAGAGCCTCTCATGGCGGACGACGCATCGGCTGTTTATCTGAAGGCCGGCGGACGCGGCGGCGTTACCCGCGCGATCAGCAACGGCGGCGGAGCCCACGCAAAATGGACGAACGCGCTTCAGGAAGTCGCGGAGAGCTGCTTCTACGGCATTCCCGCTATGATCTCCATCGATCCCAGCAATATTTCGGGCCTCGTTGAGAGCGTATCCCTCGCCTCTACGATGGATCCCGAACTCGCGGCGCAGATCGGCAAAGAGACCGCGAAGCAGTACCGCGCAGCAGGCGTTACCGCTCTGCTCGGACCGCAGGTCGATATCTCTTCGCCAATCATGAGCCGCGCAGGCGGAACTTACGGCGAAGATCCGCAGCTGACGCTTGACATTGCCACCGCATATGTCAATGCAATGCAGTCTACATACGATGAGAACGGCGAAGACCTCGGCTGGGGCAAAGAGTCCGTATACTGCTTCACGAAGCACTACGGCGGCGCAGGCTCCACAGAAGGCGGGCGCGACGATCACACTTATGCCGGCAGATATACAGTATTCCCGGGAGAGAATCTGGAAGCGCACCTGATCACCTATTTTGACGGCGTGTTCAACCTTCCCGGAAAGACCGGAAAATCCGGTATCATGACTGAGTACGCGATCAACGTCGACAAGGAAGGCAATCCCTTCGGCGGAGAGTACGCGGGTGCTTACAATGAGTTTATGTACAGCCTTCTTGACGAAGTCGGTTATGACAGCCTCAAGATCACAGACTGGGGCGTGTTCGGCGGACTCGGAGAGAAGACCGGAGGTCTGTGGGGAACAGAGAGCCTTAGCGAACCCGAGCGTGTAGCACTTGGATTTGAGCGCGGTGTGAACATCCTGGGCGGCTATGGCGGCTACGGCGGAATCGGCGCGATCGCTGAAGGCTACAATGTACTTGCCGGCAGGATCGGCGAGGAGGAAGCGAACAAGATCCTCACAAAGGCAGCATATAACTACATCGTCGTGATGATGAACCTTGGAATGTTCGAGCAGCCTTATAATGACAGCGCCTATGCGGATTCCATTATCTTCAGCCCGGATTCGAATGCGTTTGGTCAGCAGACACAGGACGCCTCTGTCGTCATGATCAAGAATGACGGCGTGCTTACCGGAGAAGCTAAAACAGAGAAGCCGAAGGTCTATGTGCCTTACGTCTACAGCACGGGATTCTCCGCAAACTGGATGATGGGCGTCAATGAAGGCACACCTTCCTGGGCTCCCGGACTTGATCTCGAGATACTTGGTAAATATTTTGACGTAGTAACGGATAAACCCGGCACTGCAACCGGAGAGCCGGACGCGGAAGGAAATGCGAAGTTTACTAAGGACGATATCGTCAGAGCGACCGCAGAGGAGATCGCGGGCTGCGATTATATCCTTGTCGGTATGACCGGCGCATTCAGCGCGTCTTATAACTCTCACCTGCAGGCAGCTTTCGGAGCTCCCAGAGACCTGACCGGAATAGAGGATTTCTATTATCCCGCTTCTCTGCAATATGCCGAGTATACAGCTGACACTGCACGCGATCCTTCGATCAGCGGAAACACGGTTGACGGCGCGAAGGAAAACCGTTCCTACAAGGGAAGAACTGCTCCGGCAGATCCCAACTACGGACATCTAGAAGCACTTCAGTACGCTGATTCCGTTGCCGGCGACATCCCGGTGATCGCGGCAGTCAGCATGGAGAGAGGCATGGTATGGACAGAAGTCGAGCCGCTCTGCGACGCGATCTTTGTATCTTACAACGCACAGAAGACAGACTCCGTCGCACGGATGATCCTCGGCCAGATTGAGCCTTCAGGACTTCTTGTATTCCAGCAGCCGGCTTCTATGGAAGCGGTCGAAGCGCAGGTGGATGACGTTCCCCGCGATGTGGAAGTTTATAAAGACGCAGCCGGAAATGCCTATGATTTCGCATTCGGAATGAACTGGTCCGGCGTCATTGACGACGCGCGCACTTCCAAGTACTCTGCGGAGCCGCTCACAAAGGTGCAGAGCCACGACTTCGGCGACAAGTTAAAGACGGCGGCAGCAGAATAACGGACCACCGGGCAAGGCCCGGATGTCCTGCTGCATCGAATTAATAAACATAGATAAGGAGGAAGAAAATGCTTAATTTTCTGTCAACACTGCTGTCCCCGATATTTACGCCGATGGGAGTCAGCCAGGCGGACCTCACTGCATATCTGAACCAGCTGTCGGGTTATGTGTACGCGATCCTCTTCGTGATCATCGCGATGATCGCTCTCATGATCGGGGCGCATTGGGCAAAAAAGGGAACCCGCCACATCATCCGCTGGGTTGCCGGCCTCGGCGCGCTGGCGGCAGTCGTGGGAATTGTAAACGCGATCTGCTTCGGTCCCATGTATAATAACGTCTCCGGCTTCCTGAACGCTTCCAAAGTCAACCTTTCTGAGGAAACGGTAGCGCAGAGCCGGGCGACAGTCCAGAAAGTCGGCGAAGAGGGCGTGGTCCTTTTAAAGAACAACGGGATCCTGCCCCTTAACGTGGAAGAGTCGAAGAAGCTGAACGTGTTCGGCTGGTCTTCTACCAATCCGATCTACGGAGGAACCGGATCCGGATCCTCCAGCTCCGCAACCGCAGTCAGTATCCTGCAGTCCATGAAGGACGCCGGCTTTGAGCCCAACGAGGGTCTCTCCGGCATGTATGTGGAGTACCGCGCGGAGCGTCCCACGATCGCCATGGCTTCCCAGGACTGGACAGTTCCGGAGCCGCCGGTCAGCGTTTACAACGACAATATGATGAAAGCGATCCACGAGTATTCCGATACAGCTGTTATCGTAATCGGCCGAAGCGGCGGTGAAGGCGCTGACCTTCCCACCGACATGAAGGCGGTCCTCGACGGAACTTATAATCCCGCGGAAAAGGTCTCCGC
>DGTA01000147.1 GCA_002394165.1 Lachnospiraceae bacterium UBA4348
GCCATCTGTGAACAGGTGGAGGATCCCAAACAGGCAAAAGGACTGGTCAAAAGGGAGGTCGTGCGCATCGTTACCCCCGGCACCAATCTCAATACCCAGATGCTGGATGCCTCCCGGAACAATTACCTGATGGCGGTCATCTATGCCTCCGATAAATTCGGGATCGCAGCGGCGGATATCACGACCGGCGCTTTTTTTGTGACAGAAGCAGACAGCGTGCGAAAGCTGATGGATGAGATCTCCCGCTACGAGCCGGCTGAGATCATCTGCAACCAGGCATTCGAGCTGTCCGGCGTGGACAGACAGCACCTGTCACAGGACCTGCATATCAGCCTTTTTACGCTCGAGGACTGGTATTTTGACGATGACATGTGTGAAGGGGCCCTTCGGGACCATTTCCATGTGAGCAGCATGAGCGGGCTTGGCCTTGAAGCGTATCCCTGCGGCATGATCGCGGCAGGAGCAGCCCTGCAGTATCTTCTGCAGACCCAGAAGACGGATCTGTCCAACATGACGGCGATCACGCCTTACTCAACCGGACGGTTCATGGTCCTCGACACCTCTACCCGCAGAAACCTGGAGCTTTGCGAGACACTGCGCGAAAAGCAGAAGCGCGGGAGTCTTTTATGGGTGCTGGATCACACAAAGACAGCCATGGGAGCCAGGATGCTCCGATCCTACATAGAACAGCCCCTGCTTGAACAGGAGCAGATCAACAGGAGGCTGGACGCGGTGGACGAACTCTTCGAAAACGAAGTGACCCGTGAAGAACTTCGGGAATACTTAGGTCCGGTCTATGACCTGGAGCGGCTGATCAGCCGCATCAGCTACCGCTCAGCCAATCCCAGGGACCTGATCGCCTTCGCCTCCTCGCTGGAGATGGTGCCGCCGGTCAAGGCCATCCTTAAGGAGGTTTCCTCCCCGATGCTCGCGGATCTTCGCGACCAGCTCGACGAGCTGAAGGATATCTCCGGGCTTATCCGCAGCGCCATCAGTGACGATCCGCCCATGGTGATCCGGGAAGGCGGATTTATCCGGGAAGGCTATAATGAACAGGTTGACCGGCTGCGCGCCTCCAAGACGGACGGAAAGGGCTGGCTAGCAGCTCTCGAGGCGGAGGAGAGAGAGAAGACCGGGATCAAGAACCTGAGGATCCGTTACAACAAGGTCTTCGGTTATTATCTGGAAGTCACCAATTCCTATAAAGACCTGGTTCCGGAGTATTATACCCGCAAACAGACGCTGACAAACGCCGAGCGCTACATAACGCCCAGGCTCAAGGAGCTGGAGGACCTTATCCTGGGGGCGGAGGATAAGCTCGCCTCCCTCGAGTATGCCTTGTTTGTTGAAGTAAGGGATACCATCGCGGACAATATCGTCCGGATACAGAAGACAGCGGCTGCCCTGGCCGGGCTGGATGTGATCGCATCCCTTGCCTACACCGCCAGGCGCAACCGATATGTCCGCCCTGAGATCGCAGGACGCGGTCTGATCGACATAAAGGGAGGGCGTCATCCGGTCGTCGAGCTGATGATCCGCAGTGATCAGTTCATCCCCAACGATACGCTGCTTGATACCGGTAAGAACCGCATCGCCGTTATCACGGGGCCCAATATGGCCGGTAAATCCACTTACATGAGACAGGTGGCGCTGATCGTCCTCATGGCCCAGATGGGCAGCTTTGTGCCCGCCCAGAGCGCAAAGATCGCGCTGGCAGATCGTATATTCACCCGTGTCGGGGCTTCCGATGACCTGGCCAGCGGACAGAGCACCTTCATGGTCGAGATGACGGAAGTGGCAAACATCCTCCGGTCCGCCACGAAAAACAGCCTGCTCATACTCGATGAGATCGGACGCGGCACCAGCACTTTCGACGGGCTCAGCATCGCCTGGTCCGTGATCGAGCATGTGGCCGATCCCAAGATCATCGGGGCGCGGACTCTCTTTGCGACCCATTATCATGAACTAACTGAGCTGGAAGGCAAGATAGACGGCGTCAACAATTACTGCATCGCGGTAAAGGAGCAGGGCGAGGACATCGTATTCCTTCGAAAGATCGTGCGCGGCGGCGCCGACAGAAGCTACGGCATCCAGGTGGCCTCGCTGGCCGGTGTGCCCGAGAGTGTCATCCGCAGGGCCAAGGAGCTTCTCTCGGAGCTTTCGGATGCCGATATCACCGATAAGATCGGCTCCATCGCCGGGGAGAAGAACCGCCGGAAGAAGCCTTCCAGGGCGGACCGGCTCGATCTTGACCAGATCTCACTCTTTGACGCGGTCAAAGACGAGGATGTGCTGAAGGAGCTCGAGCAGCTCGATATCAGCCACATGACGCCTCTTGATGCTCTTAATACGCTCTACCGCCTGCAGAGCAGGCTGAAAAACAGGTGGAACGCCAACGAATAAGGATCTGAACCAATGAAAATGATCAAGGTACTTGAGCAGGATACCATCGACCAGATCGCTGCCGGCGAGGTCGTGGAAAGACCGGCATCGATCGTGAAGGAACTCGTGGAGAATGCCGTTGATGCCGGAGCAGGCGCTGTCACGGTTGAGATCCGGGACGGCGGCATCTCCCAGATCCGGGTGACAGACAACGGCGAAGGCATCGATGAATCCCAGGTCAGGGCCGCTTTTCTGCGGCACGCGACCAGCAAGCTGGAGAAGCTGTCCGACCTCGATACCATCATGACCCACGGCTTCAGGGGAGAGGCTCTCTCGAGCATAGGCGCTGTCTCCATGGTGGAGATGATCACCAAAAGAGCCGGATCCCTCACCGGGACCAGATACCGGATCGAGGGAGGACGGGAGATCGGCCTTGAACAGATCGGGGCGCCTGAGGGGACGACCATCCTGGTCAGGAACCTGTTCTACAATGTGCCCGCGCGGAAAAAGTTTCTGAAAAGCGCCGTGACAGAAGCTGGATATATCAATGAACTGATGGAGCGGATCGCTCTTTCCCACCCGGGCATCTCTTTTAAGCTGATCAACGGCGGCAAGACCCGCCTCTATACCTCCGGGAACCACCAGCTTAAGGATGTTATCTACGGCATCTACGGGAGGGAGATTGCCGCAGCCATCGTGGAGGTGGATGAGACGCGGGATGATATCCGGGTCAGCGGATTTATCGGTAAGCCTTCCCTTTCCAGGGGAAACCGGAATATGGAAAACTACTTCGTCAATGATCGCTTTGTAAGGAGCCAGCTTCTCTCGAAAGCCATTGAGGAAGCCTACCGTCCCTACATGATGCAGCACCGCTTTCCCTTTACCTGTCTTCAGATCACTGTGGACGGGAAAAAAGTCGATGTGAATGTCCATCCCGCCAAGCTGGAAGTAAGGTTCCAGGACCAGCAGGCGGTCTATGATACCGTGATGAGCGTCATCGCCGCCGCCCTCGGAGGCAGGGATCTTATTCCAAAAGTAAGCGCGGATGCCGGCGGCGAGGAGGCGGCCAGGGCCAGGCAGGAGGAGAAAGAGAGACGGAAAGAGACGGCCATGCTGGATGTCCCGGAGCCCTTTGAAGCTCTGCGCAGGAACCTGATGGCGGAAAACAAAAGTCCGTATCAGCCAAAGTATCCTGCAAGGCAGTCCTTTGCCGCTCACCGGGAGAGTGCGGGAGCGCCTGCGCTTCGGCCCGCTCCGGCCCATTATCCGGCTCCGGCACCTGCAGCGGAAGAGAAGGAAAAGACCGTTCCGGAAAGAGAGCAGGCCGGGAAAAGTATTCAACAGGAGCTTTTTGAAGAGCGGTTCCTGAAAAAAGAAGCGATCCCGAAGATAAAGATCATCGGGCAGGTTTTCGATACTTACTGGCTGGCTGAATACGAAGACAGCCTTTATATCATCGACCAGCACGCGGCCCACGAAAAAGTCATGTATGAGAGGATCGTCTCGCACTTTAAGGACAGGGCGGTTACAGCCCAGGCGATCTCACCGCCCATCGTGCTTACGCTGTCCTCGCTGGAGGAAAGTACCCTGAAGGAATATTCCGGGCTTTTCAAAAACGCAGGGTTTGAGATCGAACATTTCGGCGGCAGCGAATATCAGCTTCGGGCAGCTCCGGATGCGCTTCTTGGAGTGCCCGACACAGATCTGTTCATCGAGATGATCGACTCCCTCGCATCAGGCAGCACTGCCGTATCTGAGCAGGTCCTTCTTGACAAGATGGCCACGATGGCATGCAAGAGCGCCGTCAAGGGCGGGAACCGGCTGTCCCTTCCCGAGGCCCAGGCCCTGCTCGATGAGATGATGACCCTGGAAAATCCATATAACTGTCCCCACGGCAGACCGACCGTCATCAGGATGACCAGGACTGAGCTTGAAAAGAAATTCAAACGAATCGTTTAAATGGCCAAAGAAAGGAGAGACAGCCATGACCAGGACACTTCCCCCGCTGGTGATCATCGGCGGACCGACCGGTGTCGGAAAAAGTGATGCAGCTGTCACTCTGGCAAAAAGGATCGGCGGAGAGATCATCTCCGCCGATTCCATGCAGGTATACCGGGGCATGGATATCGGAACGGCCAAGCTTACAAAAGAGGAGATGGATGATGTCCCTCATCATATGATCGATGTACTTGACCCTTCTGAGGCGTTCAATATTGCCCGCTTCACCTCCATGACAACGGAATGTATACGGCAGGTGGCTTCGCGGGGGCATATCCCGATGCTGGTCGGAGGTACCGGCTTCTATATAAGGGCGGTCCTTTACGGAACGCAGTTTTCCGAGGAGGATGATGATCCCTCCATCCGGCTTGAACTTGAAAAGAAAGCCAGGGAGGAGGGCGGCTTAAAGCTGCACGAGTATCTTGAGCAGATCGATCCCGCAAGCGCGGCCGCTATCCCTCAGGGCAATGTCAAACGCGTCATCCGCGCGATCGAGTATTACCGGAAGACCGGAGAACTCATATCCGTCCACAATGAGAGGGAGAGAGCGAAAGAGGCTGTTTACCGTTTTGCTTATTTTGCCCTGACCTGTGACAGGAGCCATATGTACGAGCGCATTGACCGGCGCGTTGACCGGATGGCCGAAATGGGCCTGGTCGGAGAAGTGGCTGCGCTGGCGGAGCAGGGACTTGACAAACACAGCGTCTCCATGCAGGGACTCGGTTACCGCCAGATACTGGACTATCTGGACGGACAGGCCACTCTTGAGGAAGCCCTCTCGAAGATCAAACAGGAGACGCGTCACTTCGCGAAGCGCCAGCTGACGTGGCTTCGCAGAGAAAAAGATGTGATCTGGCTTGACAAGGAACAACTTGACGATGAACAGATCATTGATGAGATGATCCGGATACTGATCCAGAAAGGGATCATCCCGGAAGGAAAGGATAAGGAATGGACAGATCAAAGCTGAAGGAGATCTATGAGCAGATGGGGATCAGTCCCCGCGTGTTTTCCTACGCTTCCCGCGTGGAGGAAAGCCTGGAGGACAGGATGCGCCGGATCGATGCCGTCGCACAGATCAACCAGCTCAAGGTGCTTGACGCCATGCGCAGGAACCGGATCAGCGCCGAACATTTTAACGGCACAACGGGATACGGTTATAATGATCTGGGAAGAGATGATCTTGAAAAGGTCTATGCCGATACTTTCCATACACAGGCTGCCCTGGTACGGCCGCAGATCACCTGCGGCACCCATGCGCTTTCCCTCGCCCTCGCAGCCAATTTAAGGCCCGGCGATGAAATGATATCGATCAGCGGAAGGCCCTATGATACGCTCGAGGAAGTGATCGGCATCAGGCCATCCAGGGGATCACTGGCGGAATACCAGATCAGCTATTCCCAGGTGGACCTGACAGAGGACGGGGAGTTCGATCTTGATGCGATCCGCTCCGCGATCGGCGAAAAAACAAAGCTGGTCGCTATCCAAAGGTCCAAAGGATACCTGACCAGGCCAAGCCTCACCATCGACAGGATCGAAAAGGCGATCCGCGCCGTCCGGGAGACAAAGCCCGGCGTGATCGTCATGGTCGACAACTGTTACGGCGAATTCGTTGAGACCCTGGAGCCCTCCGATGTGGGAGCGGACATGACGGTTGGATCGCTGATCAAGAATCCCGGAGGAGGACTGGCTCCGACGGGCGGATATATCGCCGGGACAAATGAGTGCATAGAAAACTGCGCTGCCAGGC
>DGTA01000026.1 GCA_002394165.1 Lachnospiraceae bacterium UBA4348
AAGCGAATACCCCGCGGTGGTGATCCCGATCATGAACGGCCCCAGGATGCTGATGAACCGCAACTTGATCTACACGGCCATCACCCGGGCTAAGAGCTGTGTCGCCATAGTCGGGGATCCCCAGACACTGACACACATGGTCGAAAATGATCATGAGCAGAAACGGTATACAAGCCTGTCGATGCGCATCGAAGAACTCACCGACGGCGCGGGAGACAGGATGCCGTAAAGCTTTTTACGGGAGAGAGCTCATATATGTATGAGAGAAAAGATACAGCGGCTGATCACGGCGGGGACGGACGGCCTTGACAAGGCAGCGGATATCCTTTTTCCGCCCAGATGCCCGCTCTGTGAGCGCTTTCTGATCGGCCGTGAAAAGTATGTGTGCGCGGACTGCGCAGTAAAGCTGCCCCTGATCAGGCAGCCGTTTTGCCTGCGCTGCGGCAGGCCCCTTGAAGATGCCGGGGCGGAATACTGTTTTCACTGTGAACGCACTGGCTGGTATTTTGATGAAGGCCGGTGCACCTTTATCTACACGGGAGCCCTGAAAGAGGCACTGCTGAGGATGAAGTTTAAGAACCACAGGGACTATATCCCGTTTTTTGCCGCCTCAATGGCAGGCAGCGGCCGGGATTTTTTAAAGACGCGGTGTCCGGATATGATCATTCCCGTGCCGCTTCATGAGCGGAAGGCAAAAGAGCGCGGCTTTGACCAGTGCGCTCTGATCGGAGAACAGATTTCGAGGATCACCGGTATTGTGCAAAGGCGCGATATCCTGATCCGAGGCCGCTACACGAGCGCGCAGAAAGGACTCCTTCCCGCCCAGCGCATGAAAAACCTGGCCGGTGCTTTTTCTCTGCGGGATGGCACGCTGCCGGGCGGGGCCGGGGTGCTTCTTGTCGATGACCTGTTTACGACCGGAACGACGATCAACGAGTGCGCCCGCGTATTGAAAGAAGGCGGCGCCGGAAAAGTCTGGTTCCTGGCACTGGCGGCGCCGGAGATCTGAGGGCTGCCGGATGTATATTTTTTCCGAAACAGAGTGTCCGCCGCTAAGTTTTATTGACGAAATGGTTTAATCAGTTTATATTATATGCTGGTATCTGCATAAAAATAAAAAATGATGCGGAGACATTTTGATCAATTGGTGGCCTGCGTTTCTACGCAGCCACAAAAGAAAGGAATGATAATTTATGTCAACAGCGAAAATCGGCATTCTGATTGTCATGATCGTCTATCTGGCCGTCATGCTGATCGTGGGTTTCTATGCATCGGGGAAAAACAAGACCGTCAAGGATTTCTACCTGGGCGGCAGGAAGCTCGGCCCCATCGTGACCGCGATGAGCGCGGAAGCCTCGGATATGAGCAGCTACCTGCTGATGGGCCTTCCGGGACTGGCTTACCTGACCGGTATGGCGGATACAGGCTGGACCATCATCGGACTGGCAGCCGGAACTTACCTGAACTGGCTGATCGTGGCCAAGCGGCTGCGCCGGTATTCGGACGAGATCAATGCGATCACGATCCCGTCATTTTTCTCCAAGCGTTATGATGATCAGAAAAAACTGCTGACGATCACTGCGGCGCTGATCATCATCATCTTCTTTGTTCCGTATACCGCGTCCGGCTTCTCGGCCTGCGGAAAGCTCTTCAACAGCCTTTTCGGCGTTGACTACCACACCGCCATGATCCTGAGCGCGGTGGTCATCATCGCTTACACTATGTCCGGCGGCTTCCTGGCAGCCTCCATGACGGACCTGATCCAGAGTATCGTAATGACGATCGCACTGCTGATCGTGCTGATCTTCGGGGTGAAGACAGCCGGCGGCATGAACGCCGTGATCGAAAACGCGAAATCGCTTCCCGGTTATTTCAGCATGACCCAGAGCTATGATCCGGCAACGAAGAGCGCGCTCGCTTACGGCCCGATCACGATCCTGTCCACTACGGCGTGGGGCCTTGGCTATTTCGGTATGCCGCATATCCTGCTGCGTTTTATGGCGATCGATGATGAGAACAAGATCAAGACATCCAGAAGGATCGCTTCTGCCTGGGTACTGATCGCTATGGCGATCGCGATCCTGATCGGCATCATGGGACTGGCTGTCTCCATGAAGGGGGTCATCCCTCTCCTTGAAGGAAATGCTTCCGAGACGGTCATCGTGGAACTTTCGAACCTGATGAGCGAAAACGGCGTCTTCTTCGCCCTTGCAGCCGGCCTGGTCCTTTCCGGCATCCTGGCCTGCACGATGTCCACAGCTGATTCCCAGCTTCTGGCGGCTTCCTCGTCTGTGACGAGCGATCTTCTGACAGATGTGTTCGGACTTCATATCAAGGAGAAAGGACTGCTGTTCATCTCAAGGCTTTGCCTGGCCATTATCGCCATTCTCGGCGTGGTGCTCGCATGGAACAGCAACAGCTCCGTTTTCATGATCGTATCCTTTGCCTGGGCGGGATTTGGCGCCTGCTTCGGACCGGTCATGCTGCTGGCCCTGTTCTGGAAGCGTTCCAACAAATGGGGCGCTCTGACGGGCATGATCGCCGGCGGCATCATGATCTTTGTCTGGAAATTCGCCATCCGTCCCAGAGGCGGCATCCTGGGCGTTTACGAGCTGCTTCCGGCTTTCATCGTGGCGATCGTTGTGAACGTGATCGTCAGCCTGATCACGCCGGCGCCGTCGAAGAAAGTGACGGATACCTTCGACAGAGTGACGCTGTAACGGGGACTGTCTGGTCATAAAAATAAAAATGTGCATCCATATCCCTCGGGGACCGCTCGCGCTCGAACCTCGCGCAGCGGTACTAAGGCTCGGATATATCCTCGCCAAGTACCGGCGCTGCGGTATGTCCCCTCTGGGATATGGATGCACATTTTTTTCTGATCCGTCAGTTTCCTGTATTCTGGAAGCCTGCGGAATGTAAGGAAATAATTGGCTTTTATTTGTAGTCGAAGCCGGATGGTTCGTTCAGGGGTTTGAGGAGAAGTTCTGGATTCTCAAGGGCGTGGCGGATCAGTTTGAGTGAGCGCGCGAAGTAGAATCCGTCTGCGATGCGCTCGTCGAGGGTGGCGCTGATATCGACGAGGGTGCGCTCGCTCATGGTCCCGTCGGGCATTCTCACGTATTCGCTGCGCATAGTCCCGATGGTGACCATGATGCTGTTGGTGCCGTAGTTGTTCAGGTGATGGTAGACCGCGGGGCATTTGATGCTTCCGAGGTTGCTCAGGAGGATGCTGGAGTAGTTCGGGTCGCCGTCTGTGAGCACTTTCGGGTTGATCCCCCAGAAATCCAGCCAGCGGATGATCCGCATGACGGGGATAAGTACGAAGCGCGGCAGGGAGGCAAACTTGTCGATGACTTCGTCGATCCCGCCGGTGGAATGTTCGCTTTTTCTGGTCTCCTCTACATTTCCGCAGATATGGCTGCTGATCTCCCGGATGGTGTCTGTATCCTTGGGAACCAAATACATCAGGGACTCTTCGCCGGTGTCGGAGAACCTGCGTTTGACGACAAAGCTCAGGGAGATCTCATTGCGCTCGTACATGCGGAAGCCCTGAATGAAGCAGTTCATTTTCGGGCGTTCCCGCAGCATCCTGGCCAGGATGGTGATGATCCCGTGAAAAAGGGTCGTCCTGTATTCGGGATGGATGCGGTTCTCCTCCTCGATAAAGGCAAGCAGGTTCGTGCAGTCAAAGGTATCCTTCATGTAGACTTCACATTCGGTGCGCTTCGGAAGGATATACATCATGACGGTCTGGAGACCGGGAGCTTTGATGTAACGCCCGTCGCGCCGATCACCGCGGCGCTTTTTTACCGGTTTTGTGTTCGCTTGTTCTTCACTCATTTGGTTTCTCCTGTCTGTGAATCGGCCGCCTCGGCCTGTGCCTCCTCTTCGAGGATACGGTAGGCTACCTTGCCGACCAGAGTCTTGGGCAGTTCCTTCCTGAAGATGATCTCCCGCGGCAGGGCATAGCCAGCGATATGTTTCTTAAGCTTTTCCATGATCCTGTCTTTGCATTTGTCATCCCCTGTGAAGCCGTCGCGCAGCACGATATAGGCGCGGACCCTGGAGATCCTTTTCCTGTCCGGGACCCCGATCACGCAGCTGTAAGCAACCTCGTCGCAGCTGTCGATGATGTTCTCCACCTGGCCGGGATAGACGTTATATCCGTTGGTGACGATCATGCGCTTGATCCGCTGCCTGAAGTAGACGTATCCGTCCTCATCCATGCTGCCCAGGTCTCCGGTATAGAGCCATATGTTGCCGTCGGGAAGACGACGCAGCGCCTGGGCCGTCTCCTCCTCGTTCTTCAGGTACCCGAGCATGAGGGTGGGAGTGCGGAGGATGATCTCGCCTTCGGTGCCTGGCGGGAGGACATCCTCCGTACCCGGTGCGACGATCGCGTAGACCGTATCCGGGAAGGGGATCCCGATGCTTCCGTCGCGGCTCTCGTCCCTGGGCGTCAGACAGCTGGCGGTCACGCACTCTGTCAGTCCGTATCCCTGGCGTACCTGGATGGAAGCGCCGTGCTCAGCCAGGAAAGTGTCGATCTTATGCTTTAATTCCACGGTCAGGGAATCTCCGCCGCAGAACATGCCCTTCAGGAAGGAAAGGTCGGCTTTGTCCAGCTGCGGCATGTGCAGGAGCGCCTCGAAAATGGTCGGGACACCGGCGATGAAGTTGGGCTTTTCTTTGATCAGCTTGTCCGCATAGGTCTTGATGGTGAACGTGGGCATCAGGATGCATTCGGCACCGTGGAGCAGGACCGTATGGATGTTGATGCCCAGGCCGAATCCGTGGAAGAGGGGCATGCAGCTGAGCATGGTGTAGCCGTTCTTAAATTCTATGCCGATGGCTTCCCTGGCCTGCATTGCCAGTGCATTCATATTCAGGTCGGTAAGACAGACACCCTTGGGAACGCCGCTGGTCCCCCCGCTGTAGAGGATGACGCTTGTTCTTTTCTCGTCAAATTTAACCCGGGGAAGCTCCGTTTTTTTGTTTCCGGACCGGAGGAATTCATTCCAGGTAAGGTCCGGTCCGTCGCCCGGTTTCTTTCTTTTCACGCGTCCCGGAAGGGAAAGATAGTTCTTTCCCTGGGTGAGTGAGTAGCCCAGGGCCAGGTGCGGAGGCAGCTCGTCCTGCATCCGGGTGACCAGGATCCTGACGGGATGATCAGCCGCATCCGAGGCAGCTGCCACCTTTTCGTAGAACATATCAGCCGTCAGGATGACCCGGCTTTCAGCCAGATTAAGATAGAAGGCAACTTCATTCTCGGCGGAGAGAGGATGGACCATATTGGCGACGGCGCCGATCCGGTTGATGGCATAGAAAAAGTCGATCGCCTGCGGAATGTTGGGCAGGCATATGGTCACCGCTTCGCCCGGCCGGACGCCAAGGGCAGTCAGGGCCCTCGCACATCGGTCGATCTTCTTTATAAATGTCCGGTATGTAGTTCTCTTCCTGAAAAAGGAATAAGCGGGCCAGTCAAGATAAGCCTCAGCATTCTGCCTGATCAGCTGGTACATGGTGAGCTTTGGATAATCCAGATGCTCCTTTTGCCTGAAAGGTGTTTTCGTATCCATGATAACTCCATCTATTAATTGAGAATTAGTGGCCATAAATGGCCGTGTTTATTATACACAAAACAGTATAATATTTCATCTATTACTTTCGATATTTACGAAACAGACGGTCAGGGTATATGATGGTAGGAAAGAGAACTGCAGGGTACAGAAGAGGAGAGGAACAATGGATAATATTCAGAAGCAGATCCGGGTGGGAATTGGCGTTATGGTCCTTCGCGACGGGAAACTGCTGCTCGGTCACCGGTGCGAGAAGGGAAAGGACACGGGAGGTATCTATCAGCCCGGCAGCTGGTGCCTGCCCGGAGGCAAACAGGAATTCGGGGAGACCATGTTCGAAGGGGCTGCAAGGGAAGTGAAGGAAGAGACAGGCCTCGAGATCGCTGATCTGTATCTGCTCGGGGCGGCTGACAGCATCCGGCCGGACCGCCACTATGTGACCCTGCATATCGTGGCGGGGTCATCAAGCGGAGAGCCGCAGGTGACCGAACCGGACAAGCAGGATGAATGGCGGTGGTTTGACCTGGATGCGCTGCCGGAAAACCTCTAT
>DGTA01000111.1 GCA_002394165.1 Lachnospiraceae bacterium UBA4348
CTCACTCCCAAGAAGTGAAAGTTCAACAACCTCAAAGTATTTCCTCAGATTGACAACCTTTTCCTTCGCTTCTCTAGTCTCCGGAACCCATCCAAACTTTGCCATTTCACTATAAGGAAATTGTTTGGCCATTTCAGCATCGGCATCCATTGCGTTTTCTGCTTCAGCCTTTATGATCTTCTCTCTGTAGATCGCCTCAAGATTATTCCAAAACTTTGCCGGTACACCTAAAACCATCTCTAATCTAACTGCGGTCTCTGGTGTAAGCTGGACCTCACCGTTAATGAGCTTGCTGATATGTTTTTCAGACATATCCATCCTGGCAGCAAACTCCTTCTGGCTCATGCCTCTGCCATTCAACTGTTCTTTAATTGTCGCCCCAGGTGGCGTTGCAATATAACTGCGACTTCTCACCATAGTGCTGCCTCCTTGACTTGTCATCTTGACCTTTAATGATAATCGACTATTTCCAAAATGTTTGCTATTTGGATCTCGTCGCCATTCTTCTCAAATACCAATCTGTACGGATGAACCAGATCCACTGCGTATTGCCCTTTCCTATCCTGCGTAAGCGGATGACAGCGTCCGATATGGAACTGTATCATCATTTCAACAGTATCTGCAGCACCAATTTCATCTATACGCTGATGTATTTTATCGGCCATTTCTCGACCGTAGGTCCTCTCTGCAATTTTGGCATCCGTACAAACCTTTTTGATCTTGTTGTTCTTGTACGTGATATCCAAACCATCGCCTCTCTTTCTGATTTACCTTTGAGGTAAATCTATGATAGCGCAGATATCTCAATTGGTCAAGATGCTTGTTTACCTCAGAGGTAAATTTTCTTCGGTTCATATTTCACTTTTCATTTTGTGATTTTGTACGCTTAAATTCATTTACTGCGTTCACATAGAAATTTTTTCTATAATAGTCAAGAAAAACCGATCGAATAAAACAAAAGACACCATTCCACAGTATATTCCAACGTTAAATGATGCCCTCTGAAATTTTGGTAGTTTTTGTGGTAGTATTTCAGCCGTCTTTACTCAGCTAAAGCGCCGTTTTCCCCAGTATTTATGCGGTTTCCCGGCTTTCTGCCTCCGGTTTTAAATCTTAAACCGGTAACCCACTCCCCAGATCGTCTCGATATACTTCGGATCCGCGGTGCTGTCTTTCAGCTTCTCGCGGATCTTTTTAATGTGCACGGTCACCGTGGCGATATCTCCGAAGGATTCCATGCCCCAGATCTCCCTGAACAGCTCGTCCTTTGAGAAGACCCGGTCCGGATTGGACGCCAGGAAGCTCAAAAGATCGAATTCTTTCGATGTAAAGACCGTCTCCGTGCCGTCCACCCATACCCGCCTGGATGCGCGGTCGATCCTCAGTCCGCCCGTCTCAATGATCTCGCCGGAGGGGGCCTTCATGCCCGTCAGCCGCTGATAGCGGTCAAGATGGGCCTTCACTCTGGCCACCAGCTCTCCGGGGCTGAACGGCTTGGTCATGTAATCGTCCGCTCCGAGTCCCAGGCCGCGGATCTTGTCGATATCATCCTTCTTCGCACTCACCATGATGATAGGCGTGTTCTTCTCCTCCCGGATTCGGCGGCAGATCTCAAAGCCGCTCACACCCGGAAGCATCAGGTCCAGGATCACCAGGTCCCAGTCCTGCGAAAGCGCCGCCGCCAGTCCTTCTTTTCCGTTATTGACGATGGTCGTCTCATAGCCGCTGATCGTCAGATAATCCCGCTCCAGCTCAGCGATGCACACCTCGTCCTCTATGATCAGAATCCTGCTCATACCTCTGCCTCCTGATATTTTCTTATCTCAAAATGCATCACGGTTCCTTCGCCGACCCGGCTCGTCGCCCAGATCCTGCCGCTGTGGTCCTCGATGATCTTGCGCACGATGGACAGCCCGATCCCGCTGCCGCCCATCGCCGAGTTTCTCGATTCGTCCGTGCGGTAGAACCGGTCAAAGATCCTCTCGAGGTCGCGCCCCTCGATGCCCGGTCCGTTGTCCGCGATGTCCACCCGTATAAAATCGCCTTCGTCCTCCACGTTCAGACGGATGATCGCCGGCTTCTTGTCCATGTACTTGATCGAATTGCCTATGATATTGCTGATCACACGCCGCAGCTGCTCAGGATCGGCAATGATCGTGGTCTCTTCCATGACCTGGTTCTCATAGTAAAAGAGCACGTCCCTCTCCTTGAGCTCAATATCCATCTCCTCGGCGCAGTCATCGAAAAATCCCTTCACGTTCAGCAGCGTAAAATGATACGGCATCCGGTTCGAATCGATCCTGGAGTAGAGGGACAGCTCATTGACCAGGCGGTCCATCTCGTTGGCCTTGCTGTAGATCGTCTTCACATAGTGATCCATCTTCTCCGGGGTGTCCGCCACCCCGTCCATGATCCCCTCCACATACCCTTTGATCGTGGTTAGGGGCGTCTTCAGGTCATGGGAGATATTGCTGATCAGCTCCTTCGACTGGTCGTTATAGCGCCGCTTCTCCTCCTCCGCCTGTGCCAGGCGGGTGCGCATCTTCTCAAAGTCACTGGTCAGGTCACCGAACTCATCGCTCCTTTTGGTCTCCAGCGTAAAGTCCAGATCCCCGTCCGCGATCCTCCGGGTCGCTATTCGCAGGTCCCGGATAGGCGACGTGATCCCCTTGTGGATCCACAAGGTCAGGACGCTCGCCGTGATCAGGAGGATCAGCAGCATCACCAAAGTCAGCTGCCGCACCATCGTCTTGATCTCCGGCAGTACACCGGTCACCGTCGTGATAATGTACGCACTGGCCGCCGATCCGTCAGTCAGGGTGACATCCAGCTGCTTGACCATCGCCGGATTATCGCCGCTGATATAAACACCGCCCAGTTCCGTATCGACGTTTCCGGCGCCCTGCGGCGGCAGGGCCTCCATCAGCTCGCCGAGGTTATCCCGGTTTCCTGCGTAATACACCTCACCGTCCAGCGTTACCACCAGAAACGAGAGCCGGCCGCCCAGCTCATGATCGATATCCTGCAGGTACCCCCTGTCCAGGAGCCGGTCCGGATCCGCCTGGGTATCATTTCTCATCCGATCCAGCAGCTTTGCCGTCGATTCATTGATCATCTGCGCTGTGTTGATCATGTCCGGCAAAGACAGCTCGATCTCATATTCCCTCTCCAGCGAGTGCACCTTCACGTTCATATACACACTCACAAACAGGAACAGCAGAGCCAGCGGCACCAGGATGATCGCCGCAAAAGATATAATCAGCTTCGATCTCAGTTTCATTTTCTGACAGGGGACTGTTCACTTCCGTGCGCGGTGCGTGATGAGCTTGCGAACGCGGTGCGCGCGCGACTCCCTTGTGTCAGCGGGCGCTGACAGGGGACAGTCCTTCCTCCGTTTTTTCCGTAGTATATCACACAAAAAAAGGTCTCGTATCAAGCCGGGACCATTGTTTCTGAAATTTTAAGAAAGACATGAGGATCCCCGCCTGAGAAAACGCTTGACAGAAGCCGCCGGCGTTGGTATTTATGAACGTATGCGGACCAGATGGCCGCATTCCCTGCAGCGAACGAAGATTCATCAGAAAGTACAGACCATGAACACTACTATCCGAAGTGCCCGTCCCTCGGATGCGGCGCAGATCCTTGATATTTACGGCTGGTATGTGGAAAATACCGCCATCTCTTTTGAATATGAGATCCCCTCTCCCGGGGAGTTCACGGCGAGAATTGAAAAGACGCTTCTTCGCTTCCCCTATCTTGTGATCGAAGAAAACGGAAAGATCCTCGGCTACACCTACGCCGGCCCGTTCAAGGCCCGGGCCGCCTATGACTGGGATTGTGAAATGAGCATCTACATCGACCGCTGCGAACATGGCCGGGGCCTCGGCCGCCGCCTTTATCTCGCACTCGAGGAAGAGCTGAAAAAGATGGGGATCCAGAATCTGTACGCCTGCATCAGTTTTCCTGAGACGGAGGATGCGTACCTGACAAGGGACAGCTTCCATTTTCACAAACACATGGGATATTCACTTGCCGGCACTTATCATAAGTGCGGCTTTAAATTCGGACGCTGGTATGATATGGTCTGGATGGAAAAAATAATCGGAAAACATGAGGAGGAACCGCGGCGTGTGGCTGCCTGGAAAGCTTAATCTTACAACATCAGCAACAGAACAAAATCCATTTCACTCAAAAAGAACCAAGGCGGCCGTTCCGGCGCTCATGGCCCTCCTGCTTTTGGCAGCGGCTCCGGGAAATGTCCGGGCACAGACCCAGGTCCCGGAAAACGAGAACCTGGCAGGCCTGTTCTCACCGCACAGCGCGGGGGAGGATGCGATCGTGCTTCTTGACGAAGAGATAAATGAAACACCGGCAGATACATCTGCAGAGGAAATGAATCAGACAGCGGCCGGGACGGCCGGGGACGACGAGTGGTATCTCATCCTCGTCAACCGCACACACCCCATTCCGGAAAATTATCAGGTGGACCTGATGCAGCTCTCCAACGGAATGCAGGTGGACTCAAGGATCTATCCCCAGCTGCAGGCCATGTTTGATGACGCGAGAGCCGCCGGCCTGGCTTTGTTCGTCCGGGACGGATACCGCACCCAGGAAGAACAGCAGGCGATCATGGACGGAAAGATCGAAGAATACCGCAATGCCGGATATTCCGATGAAGAAGCCGTGAAGCTGGCTGAGGAATGGGTCGCCCTGCCCGGGACAAGCGAACACCAGCTCGGGATCGCTGTAGACATCAACGCCGACAACTCCGGCTCGTCAGATGACGCCGTCTACAGCTGGCTTTATGAAAACGCCTGGAAATACGGCTTTATCAAGCGCTATCCTGAAGACAAGACCGACATCACCGGCGTGATCAACGAGCCGTGGCATTACCGGTATGTCGGAGAAGAAGCCGCGAAAGAGATGTGGGAGAGCGGGATGTGCTTGGAAGAGTACCTGAGCTGACAGGGAACATTCTTCTAAAGAAAATTCCTTTACACAATAAAAAAGCAAATTCAAAGGATCCTCTGCTATTTGCCGCATTTGAAAATGCTGCGCCGCCTATCAGGATGCTTTCTTCGCAACTCACGCACTGACGTGCGCTCAGACAAGCTCCGAAAGCATCCGCTATGCTCGCATTTTCTGCAGCGGCTGCATATGCAGAGGATCCTTTTGAATTTGCAATTCTATTGTTAAATACACTTTAAAAGACATCACCGTCACCGGAAAGCTCAACCCTCACACATCAGCTGACAATGAAAAGGAGGCCTGCGGGACGGTTCTGTGTCAGCCGGCGGACTGGGGGAAGCCGCGTGCACCGCGCACGGAAAGGGACAGTCCTTGTAAAGTGAGAGAATTAACAACAAAAGAACAGATTCAAAAGGATCTTCAGCTTAGGCCGCCGCTGCAGAAAGTGCGAGCATAGCGGACGCATTCGGAGCACTGTCTGAGCGTTCGTCAGAACGCGAGTTTGCGCAGAATGCGTCTGATAGGCGGCGCAGCACTTTCAACAGCGGCAACTGGCTGAAGATCCTTTGAATCTGTTCTTTGTTATTAATATGATACCTGCAAGGACTGTCCCCCTGTCAGGCTTTTTTCAGTTCCTCCACCTTATCCAGCTTCTCCCACGGCAGATCCAGGTCGTTGCGGCCGAAGTGGCCGTATGCGGCTGTCTGGCGGTAGATCGGTCTGCGGAGGTCGAGCATCTTGATGATGCCGGCCGGGCGCAGGTCAAAGTGATCGCGCACAAGCTGGGTGAGTTCGGAATCGGAAAGCTTGCCGGTGCCGAAGGTATCTACCATTACGGAAGTGGGGCTGGCCACACCGATGGCGTAGGAAAGCTGGATCTCGCACTTGTCGGCAAGACCGGCTGCCACGATGTTCTTGGCAACATAGCGGGCTGCGTAGGCAGCGGAACGGTCAACCTTCGTGCAGTCCTTGCCGGAGAAAGCGCCGCCGCCGTGACGGGCATAGCCGCCGTAGGTGTCGACGATGATCTTCCTGCCGGTAAGGCCGGCATCACCCTGCGGGCCGCCGATCACGAACCGGCCGGTGGGATTGATAAAGATCTTGGTGTTCTCATCGACCATATCGGCCGGAAGAACGGGATCGAGCACATATTTGCGGATGTCCTCGTGGATCTGCTCCTGGCTGACCTCGGGTCCGTGCTGGGTGGAGACCACGACCGCCTCAAGACGGGAGGGCTTTCCGTTTTCATCATATTCCACGGAGACCTGGCTCTTGCCGTCCGGACGCAGATAAGTCAGCGTACCGTCCTTGCGGACCTTCGTCAGCTGGCGGCAGATGTTCTGCGCAAGCCAGATCGGGTAGGGCATATATTCCTCTGTCTCATTGGTGGCATAACCGAACATCATACCCTG
>DGTA01000044.1 GCA_002394165.1 Lachnospiraceae bacterium UBA4348
ATGAGAATAGCCGTAATGACCTTCAGACTGCGGGCGAATGGGTCCACAGCCTGAAAGAGAAAAGGATGATCGTGAAAAGCCTTATCGCGAAGCTGCAGAACAGATACCATGTCTCGGCAGCGGAGGTTGATGAGCAGGACACGCATCAGATCATTGTGGTCGGCGTGGCGGCAATCGTGCCCCATAATGCGATAGCCGACAGTCTGATGGAGGACATCTCCCTCTTTGTGGAAGAGAATACGGAAGCGGAGATTATTGATGAGGAGCGGGAGATCCGATAAAAATAAGATTATCGTGAGGAGAATTACATGAGCAGGATTAAAGACTTGCAGAAGGAAGTTCATCGCATTCTGGAGGCGATGGATGATAATCAGAAGAGGGCGAATGCGATCGCCCATTTGCACGGGGTATCCCTTGCGGCGGTGATGATCGCAAAGAAGCGTGGTGAGAATGCGGAGCTGGCCGCCATGGCCGGACTTCTGCATGACCTCTATGCATATAAGAGCGGATCGTATGATGACCATGCTCACAAGGGAGCGGAGTACGCCCGTAAGGTTCTGGAGGAACTGGGCATTACTTCTGAGGAGGAGACGCAGATCATATGCTCCGCGATCTGGAACCATGACACAAAGGATCAGATCGACTCTGCAATGGATGAGGTGCTGAAGGATGCCGATGTGATCCATCATTCGCTGGGGGATCCGACGAAGGACGTAAAGGCACATGAGCAGGCACGGTTTGAGCAGCTGGCTAAGGAATTCGGATTCTCATCATAAATGGGAGGAGGAGCGCTGTGCGACAGGGAAATACCATTATCCGGACCATTCAAGGCGACATCACTAAGGTTGACGGTGTGACGGCGATCGTGAATGCGGCAAATAATACGCTGCTTGGCGGCGGTGGGGTGGATGGAGCCATCCATCGCGCTGCCGGGAGGGAACTGCTGGCAGAATGCCGCACCCTGAACGGTTGTGAAACCGGAGAAGCAAAGATTACAGGGGCGTATAAGCTGCCCTGCAAATATGTCATCCACACGGTCGGACCGATCTGGCGCGGCGGCAGGCACCGTGAAGCAGAGCTTCTGGCGAACTGCTACAAGAATTCATTGCAGCTGGCAGCAGGGAGGGGCATACGCACCATTGCCTTTCCGTCGATCTCTACCGGGGTGTATTCCTATCCGGTGGAAGAGGCGGCTGAGATTGCAGTCCGCGCAGTAACTGATTTTTTAAGCGCTGATCCAGATGCGATAGACGAGGTTCTCTGGGTTCTTTTTGATGCGCGAACGAAAGCGGCCTATGACAAGGCTTTGGAAAGACTGGCACTTACCGGAGGAAGAGAATGATCACAGTATATTGTTACAGCAGGTGCACCACCTGCAGGAAAGCCCTGAAATGGCTCGAGGAAAACGGGATCGAGCATAACGTTATCGACATTAAAGCGGATCATCCGGATGAGGATACGCTGAGGGAGTATTATCACTTGAGCGGCCTTCCGCTGAAGCGTTTCTTCAATACGAGCGGCATTCCCTACCGGGAAATGGGACTCTCGAAAAAACTGCCGGAGATGAGCGAGGATGAGCAGCTGGCATTGCTTGCAACCGATGGAATGCTGGTGAAACGCCCGCTGGTGGTCGGTGACGGATTTGTCCTGACTGGGTTCAAGGAAGAAGAATGGTCGGCAAAGCTGAAGTGATAGATGGCAGGATGATGATTGCAGGAAGGCGGTAATGTTATGGCCAACGAAGGCGGTGTATGGATCATGAAAGGTCTCGACTGGGAGGATCCATATCGGATCCGTTCCTGGCGTGAGCTGATCAACTGGATAAATGAAATTGGCTTCCTGCCGCTCTTTGCCAACGAGGTGCCGGGCTTTTCCGCAGAGGAGCACGTCTCTCCTCTTTTCTGGTGGACGGGAGATCCCGAGCAGGATCCGTGGGAGTGGCGCGAGATCATTTCCGCGACCGGTGAAGTGGCATACGGGAAGTTTTTCAATAACAAGTCCGGCTTCATTTCCAGGGAGTGGTTTCCGTACTTTGCCAACGCCCGCCGTGACGGATATGATTTTGATGCGGCGTGGGATGACGAACTGATCCAGGTCCGGTATAAGGCGATCATGGATATCTGCGAGGATGGAGGTATGCATCCGGGCTTTGAGCTGAAACCGGTAGCAGGATTTGGCAAAGAAGGATATAAGAACTTCGATGGCTGTATTACGCAGCTGCAGATGCAGACCTATCTCATCATCCGCAAATTTGAGCGGAGGCGGAACAAACGCGGCCAGAGCTACGGCATGGCTGTCTCCTATTACCAGAAACCGGAAGAACTCTGGGGCTATGAGCATGTGACGAGTGCTTATAAGGAAGAGCCTTCTGCCTCTGCAGAACGTATTTTTACAAGAGCAAAAGAACTGTTTCCGGAGGGGACCGACGCGGCTGTTCGACGAATTCTGAAGTAGGGATTATCAATGAAATGAAGATACTGTTTTACGGAGATTCCAATACATACGGCTTCGATCCGGCCGATCTGTATGAGCAGAGATATCCGCTGCGCTGCAGGTGGACCACGCTGCTGCAGCAGCAGATGCCGGAGGACTGGGAGATCATCCCGGAAGCAATGAACGGAAGAAGGCTGCCGGATCTGAAATATGACGCGGAACGCATCCGCCGCATGCTGAAAAGCCTGCGGCTGGGTGATCTTTTTGCGTTCATGCTCGGGACCAATGATATCCTTCTCACAATGGCGCCGGATGCGGATATGGCTGTCAGGAAAATGCGCATTTTCCTCGAATTCCTGGCGGATCAGGAAGATGCCCCGGCAATCCTGGTTGTTGCGCCGCCGCATATCGGAAGCAGCCGCATACGGGATCCGCTGTATCGCCGGTATTTTGAGGAGAGTGTCCGGATGAATGCCGGATTTCGTGAGCTGGCAGCGCTGTATCATGTAAACTTTGTTGATGCCGGAACCTGGGAACCGGATATGTCTGCAGATCTTGTACATCTCTCGGAGAAAGGGCACCGCCAGTTTGCAGACGGGATGAAGGACTATCTGATGAAAACGTGGGGGGATAAAAGAGAATGAAAAAGAAGATACTTATTATTTTCCTGTGCATCATCATTTTAGCCATCGGCGCGTGGGGAGTGTTCTGCGTGAAAATA
Source organism: Lachnospiraceae bacterium UBA4348 (assembly GCA_002394165.1). Classification (GTDB taxonomy): domain Bacteria; phylum Bacillota; class Clostridia; order Lachnospirales; family Lachnospiraceae; genus Merdiplasma. The sequence goes on from DGTA01000044.1 coordinate 3,155, forward strand.
TACGATGAGAACTTTAATGTTCGCGGAGACAGCTATAAGCCCCTGATGCTGCGGGTGGAGGATTTTGACGGCCTTGAATGCGCAGAATACACCTTCCCCTCCGACCGTGGTCAGATGCTGGCGGGTTATCTTTACAGCGCCGGGGAGGAGCAGAAGGGTACTGTGGTGATCGCCCATGGCTTTGGCGGCGGGGGCCATAATTCCTATATGGATGCCGCCAATTATTTTGCTCAGCATGGCTGGTATGTCTTTGCCTATGATGCGACAGGGACGGACAAAAGCGAAGGCGAAGGGGTGGGCGGTGTCCCGCAGGGAGTGATCGATCTGGATCATGCCATTTCCTTTGTCGAGGCGGATGAGGCTCTCTCCGGTCTTCCCATCGTTCTTTTCGGACACAGCTGGGGAGCGTACAGCGTATGCAGCGTCCTGACCTATCATCCTGAGGTAAAGGCCGTTATTGAATGCTCGGGCTTCAACAGCTCGTCGGATATGTTCGAGTCCGGCGGAAAATCGCAGGCCGGGGATCTGATCTATGCCATGACGCCCTTTGTAAAGATCTATGAGCGTTTCAAATACGGGAAATATGCCAAAAACACGGCCATGGACGGATTTGAGTCGACAGAGGCGCCCGTTATGATCGTCCACAGCGCGGATGACGATGTGATCGGGATCGGATATGGATATGATAAATACTACAAAAAATATAAGGATGATGACCGGTTCACCTTCGTCCGGTTTGAAAACAAGGGGCACAATGATATCCTGAACGATCCCGAAGACACCTATAAGGATGAATTCAACGCCAAATTCGATCAATGGCTTGAGACGCTGGACTATGATTATAAGGCGGAAGAAAATAAAGAGCGTTTCACGCAGGAGAAGGCGGAATATATAACGAAGAACCTTGATCACGCCAGGTGGAGCAGCCGTCTGGATGAAGACCTGTTTGCCTCATTCCTGGCCTTCTATGAGGAGAATATAAACTGAGAAGGGAATTATAGAATCTATGTTGGACACGCAGCTGATCCGTAGTGTGATGATCGACTGGGACAAAATAGACGAGGGAAGCTATCTGCGTGAGATCGCAGCGATCAGGGGCGCGAAGATCTTAAGCTTTGACGACGGCCCGATCCATCCGTGCACCTATGAAGAGACGGACAGTTATCAAGTGACGTCCATGTTTATCAACAACAGAGAGCAGATATTGCACCGTCTGCTAAATGAATGAAAGAGAACCGGCAGATATGACGGAGAAGAAAACGCCTTGAGGAGGGACAGGATGGATCTGTCAAAATATAACGGGAAACACGTCCGTATAACGGATAAGTGGGGAGAAACCTTCACGGGTATGGCAAGTTATGCAAACGCCGATTTCCTGGAGTGCGAATACGGCGGCGAAGGAGACGGCGTTTTCATTGAAGACTGCCTGATCTACCGCTGGCAGATCGTTTCCATAGAGGAGATCGAGGTACACGGCACCGTCGAGTTGTGGACGGAAAACCTGATCCTGAGAAGATACCGCCCGGAAGATGCAAAGGAGCTGTACCGCCGCTTTGGGACAGATCCGGAGATGGTTAAATACTCCGGCTGGAATCCGTATGCCTCGCCGGAAATGGCACAGGAGACGGTGCAGAGATTTATCGAAAGCTATGCGGAGGAACAGGCTTATTCGTGGATAATGGATGTGGACGATGTTGTCGTGGGCACGATTGGGGCTTACGACTATGAGAACGGCCGGATCGAGGTGGGCTTCAGCGTTTACCGGGGCTGGCAGGGCCGCGGCTTCGCGACGGAAGCGCTGAGGAAAGTCCTGGAATACCTGACGGAAAATGAAGGCATCCCCTGTGTGACCGCCTGGTGCGCAGCTGAGAACGTTGGCTCACGAAGAGTGATGGAAAAAGCGGGGATGCGGCTCGTCGGTACAGAGAAGAACGGCCTTCAAGTCGGAGAGAAAGTATATGACAAGCTGCTGTTTGAGTATAGGTGAGTCAGGAAAGGCAGGAACTGTAATGACTATAACTGTGTATCTGGGAGCAAATGAAGGAAAAACACCCGGAATGAAGAGCGCCGTCAGAGAGCTTGGAACCTGGATCGGCTCGGCAGGCCATACCCTGGTCTATGGCGGATCAAAATGCGGTCTCATGGGAGAACTGGCGGAAAGTGTCCTGCTCGCAGGCGGGGAAGTGATCGGAGTGGAGCCGCAGTTTTTCATCGATATGGGGTTTGACTATCCGGAGATCACAAAGCTCATCGTCACGAAGGATATGTCAGAGCGGAAGGCGAAGATGATCGAACTGGGAGATGCCTTCATCGCATTCCCTGGCGGAACCGGAACGCTGGAGGAGATCTCGGAGGTCATGTCTAAGGTCGTGCTGGGACATCTGCATACGCCGTGTATTGTCTATAATCTGAATGGTTACTATGACTGCCTGCGCGGCCTGCTTGAGAGGATGGTGGAAGAGGGACTTTCCTCGGAGGAGAAGCTGACGGGAATAACTTTCGCTGACAGTCTGGATGAGATCATAAAGATCCTGGAGGAGGACACAAAACTTTCACAATAATTGTTAGCACTCTCGCTTGACGAGTGCTAATTTCGGTGTTATAACATAATCAGAACAAAGGAACGAAGAAGATCAGGAAACCCAAAAGGCTTCACCGGTCTAACCCCTCCGTCCCATTGCTCATAAAGCTTCTTCATGAAATGCGCGTTACTCGCGCACGAGATGACGAATGAGTAAAAGGAGGAATTGATTATGTTGATGCCTAGTATTTTCAGAGAGAATTTGTTTGACGACTGGTTTGATTTCCCGGAGTTTTCCGATCTGGATCAGGCTGAAAAAAAGCTGTACGGCAGACGTGCGGATCGCCTGATGAAGACAGATGTGCACGAGCATGATGACCACTATGAAGTGGATATCGATCTGCCGGGCTTTGCAAAAGATGAGATCACCATTGAGCTGAATAACGGTTATCTGACCGTCAGCGCCGCGAAGGGCCTTGACAAGGACCAGAACGATAAGAAAGGCAAACTGATCCGTCAGGAAAGATATGCCGGGGCGATGCAGAGAAGCTTCTATGTCGGTGAACAGCTGACAGAAGAAGATGTCAAAGCGTCCTTCAAACATGGTGTATTAAGCCTGTGTCTTCCGAAGAAGGAAGCAAAGGCCGTGCCTGAAAAGAAGACAATAATGATCGAAGGCTGATGAAAAATCCCCGCCGCCGGCGGGGTTTTTTTTGCTTACGGGAAGTCAGTCTGCAAATAAAAAGTCAA
>DGTA01000022.1 GCA_002394165.1 Lachnospiraceae bacterium UBA4348
ATCGGCGGCGTGGGCGGCTATGTGGTGGAGGCGCTGGCCCGGTCGGGCATCGGCGCGCTGGACCTGATCGACCACGACACGGTCGATATCACGAATATTAACCGCCAGATCCTGGCGACGCTGGATACGGTGGGGCGGCTGAAGGTGGATGTCGCCGCGGATCGGATCGCGTCGATCAATCCGCAGTGTCAGGTGCGGGTATATCCGACTTTCTTTCTGCCGTCGACGCAGGAACAGTTCGATTTTTCTCAATATGATTATGTTGTGGACGCCATCGATACGGTGGCCGGGAAGCTCTCGATCGTTGAGAAGGCGGTAAAAGCCGGGGTACCGGTGATCTCCTCGATGGGGGCCGGGAACAAGACCGATCCCTCTGCTTTTGAGGCCGCAGATATCTATGAGACGAGTGTGTGCCCGCTGGCGAAGGTGATGAGACGCGAGTGCAAAAAGCGCGGGATCGAGCATCTGAAGGTGGTCTATTCGAGGGAGAAGCCGCTGCGGCCTCTTGAAGATCTGACCAAAAAGGAAGATACTGTGAGACGGAGCATTCCGGGCTCGACGGCTTTTGTGCCGTCGGCGGCAGGACTGATCATCGCCGGTGAGATCGTGAACGATCTGACGGCGGATGTGAGGCTTTATGCGGAAGAAGAAAATTGAACAGGGACCGGACAAGTCCGGGAGGTGGAAATATATCTATGGAACAGATGTCATTATTTTCCGAGCAGGCCTATGCGCCGCTGGCGGACCGGCTGCGGCCGTCGACGCTGGATGAATACGCGGGGCAGCAGCACCTGATCGGCAAAGGGAAAGTACTTCGCAATCTCATCGAGGGGGACAGGATCTGCTCCATGATCTTCTGGGGGCCGCCCGGAGTGGGAAAGACGACGCTTGCAAGGATCATCGCCAGGCAGACGAACGCTTCGTTCATTGATTTCTCGGCGGTGACCAGCGGGATCAAGGAGATCCGTGAGGTCATGACCAAGGCGGACCGGAACCGGGAATACGGGACCAGGACCATCGTGTTCGTGGACGAGATTCATCGCTTCAACAAGGCGCAGCAGGATGCTTTCCTGCCGTTTGTGGAGAAAGGGAGCATCATCCTGATCGGGGCGACCACAGAAAACCCGTCCTTCGAGATCAACGGGGCTCTTTTATCGAGATGCAAGGTCTTTGTGCTGCACGCCCTCACCAATGAGGAGATCGCCGGCCTGATCAGGCGGGCGCTTAAGGATCCGGCCGGGTTCGGGATGCAGCGGGTGCAGATCGGGGACGATCTGATCGACCAGCTGGCGGCCTTCGCCAATGGAGATGCCCGCGTGGCGCTGTCCACGCTGGAGATGCTGGTGCTGAACGGCGAGATCACCCGCGAGGGAGACACGGTGGTCACGGCGCAGACCTTTGAGCAGTGCACCTCCCGCAAATCCCTGCTTTATGACAAGAAGGGAGAGGAGCACTATAACCTGATCTCCGCGCTCCACAAATCCATGCGCAACTCCGATCCCGACGCGGCGGTGTACTGGCTGGCCAGAATGCTCGAGGCGGGCGAGGATCCGCTCTACGTGGCCAGGCGGGTGGTGCGCTTCGCGAGCGAGGATGTGGGACTGGCCAGTCCCGAGGCGCTCCAGATGGCGGTCGCGGCCTACCAGGCCTGTCACTTTATCGGAATGCCCGAATGCACGGTCCACCTGACCCAGGCGGTGATCTACCTGTCGCTGGCGCCGAAGTCCAACGCGATGGAGGTGGCCTACAACGAGGCGAAGGAGGATGCGCTTAAGCAGCTGGCCGAGCCGGTGCCGCTCAACATCCGCAACGCGCCGACACAGCTGATGAAGGACCTGGACTACGGGAAAGGCTATATCTACGCTCACGACACACAGGAGAAGATGGCCAGGATGCAGTGCCTGCCTGATTCCCTCAAGGACAGGGTCTATTACCGGCCGGCAGGCCTGGGCCGGGAGGCGCAGCTGAAAGAACGGGCCGAGAAGATCCGGCGCTGGAAGAACGGCGAAGAAGACTGATTTAGAAAGATTTTTTGATATGTTGGAAGCAAAGAAGATCAATCTGGGCATACTGGCCCACGTAGATGCGGGGAAGACAACGCTGGCGGAGGCCATCCTCTACCGGACGGGCACCATCGCCAAAGCCGGCAGGGTGGATCACCAGGATGCGTTCCTTGATACCGATGAGACGGAGAGGCGGCGCGGGATCACCATCTTTTCCAAGATGGCTCAGTTTTCGCTGGGAGAGCGGCAGATGACGCTGGTGGATACCCCCGGGCACGAGGATTTCTCGGCCGAGATGGAGCGGACGCTGTCGGTGCTCGACTACGCCCTGCTGCTGATCTCCGGGCCGGACGGGATCCAGGGGCATACGCTGACCTTGTGGAACCTGCTCCGCAGATATGAGATTCCCACCTTCCTTTTTATCAATAAGATGGACCTTCCCGGAAAGAGCCCGGACGAGCTGATGGCCCAGTTACAGGAACAGTTTTCGCCCGGATGCTGCCGGTTCGGGGAGGATATCCTGGAGGAGAGGATCCTCGAGGAGGCGGCCCTTGCGGACGAGGACCTGCTCGAGGCTTATCTGGACGGGAAAAAGCCGGGGCTTGAGGAGATGCGCTCCCTGGTGATCGACCGGAAGCTTTTTCCGTGCTGGTTTGGCAGCGCATTGAAGCTGGAGGGCGTGGACACCCTTCTTGACGGCCTCTCGCAGCTTATCGCGACGCCGCTCTACCCGGAAGAGTTCGCAGCCAGGGTGTTCAAGGTCACCCGCGATCCGCAGAAAAACCGCCTGACCTGGCTGAAGGTCACGGGCGGAGAGCTGAAGGTGCGCCAGGAGATCGGCGGCGAGAAGATCGACCAGATCCGCATCTGGTCCGGCGATGACGCCCGCCAGGTGCCGTCGGCCGATGCCGGTGAGATCTGCGCTGTAACGGGGCTTTCGGGTCCGCTCTCGGGCTCCGGGCTGGGAGCCGAGAAGGAGGAGGTCATCCCTATCCTGGAGCCGGTCACTACCTGCCAGGTGCTTTTGCCGGAGGAGGCGGATGTCCATGAGACCTTCCTGAAGCTGACTGCCCTGGAGGAGGAGTTCCCGGAGATCCACCTGAAGTGGAACCGGGAAGCCCAGCAGATCAGCATCCAGCTGATGGGCGAGGTCCAGACACAGATCCTGCAGGAGATGATCCGCAGCCGACTCGGGCTGGAAGTCGGTTTCGGGGAGGGGGCGATCGTCTACAAAGAGACGATCACGAGGACCGTTGAGGGCGTGGGACATTTTGAGCCTCTAAGACACTACGCCGAGGTCCACCTGCTGATGGAGCCGGCGCCCAGGGGAAGCGGGCTCTCCTTCCAGAGCGCGTGCTCCACGGACGATCTCGACCTCAACTGGCAGCGATTGGTTTTGACGCACCTGGAGGAGAAAAAGCACCTGGGAGTGCTGACGGGATCGGAGCTGACAGACGTTTCCATCACCCTCGTGGCCGGAAAAGCCCACTTAAAGCACACGGAGGGCGGGGATTTCAGGCAGGCCGTCTACCGGGCGGTCCGGCAGGGACTGATGAAGACGACCAGCCTTCTGTTGGAGCCGGTCTACGCCTTTACCCTGGGGATTCCGAACGACTGCATCGGCCGGGCGATGACCGATCTGGAGAGGATGAAGGCCGTGTTTACCGGCCCCATCCCCCGGGGAGAAGTGTCTGTGTTTGAGGGAAAGGCCCCCGCGGTGCTGATCGGCAGTTACCGTCTGCAGGTCGTCTCCTACACGGGCGGGAGAGGCTCGCTGACCCTTTCCCCGGCAGGCTTTGAGCCCTGCCACAACCAGGAGGAGATCATCGAAGCGAAGAACTACCGGCCGGATGCGGATACGGAAAATCCTTCCGGCTCTGTATTCTGCTCCCACGGGGCAGGCATCTTCATCCCCTGGAATGAGGTGGAGGAGCATATGCATCTTCCGGCTTATGAGACGGATGACGGAGAGGAAGAGGAGGAGAGCGGAGGCATAAGGCTCTCGGCTCCCGAGCGGGTCGCTTCGAGGATCGGGCCGGTGACCGAGGACGAGATCAAAGCCATCTTTGAGCAGACCTACCGGACCAGGATAGAGTCCAGGAGAAACTGGAAGCGCACCAAGGGAAAAAGCGTGACGCATTATTCGGCGGAGGACGTTCCCTGGAAGCCGGCCAAAAAGCAGCCGCCAAAGCCGGATTACCTGCTGGTGGACGGGTACAACATCATCTACGCCTGGCCCGAACTCAAGGCGCTGGCGCAGGAGAATCTCGATGCCGCCCGGATAAGGCTGGCGGACATGCTGTGCAATTACCAGGGGTACAAGGGAATGACGCTGATCCTGGTGTTCGACGCCTACAAGGTGAGCGGCGGCGTGCGCAGGGAGGAGACTTATCATAACATCCATATGGTGTATACGGCGCACGCGGAGACCGCGGACGCCTACATCGAGCGGACCGTGCACCAGATCGGGAAGAAGGGAAATGTCACCGTTGCGACATCCGACGGCGCCGAGCAGGTCATCATATTCGGGGCCGGGGCAAGGCGGATGAGCGCCAGGGAGCTTAAGAGCGAGCTTGACGGGATGATGACGACCCTCCGCAGCGAGTATCTGAAAGGATAATGAAGTTTGACACCATCCCCCGGATTCGCTATACTTTGCATATCGCCGCAATGGAAGCGGCCGTACCGTAAAAGACAAGAACAGGCTTGCGACTTAAATGAGGTAGATCCATGAAATGTCCGTACTGTAATCTCGATAATACAAGAGTTGTGGACTCGAGGCCGGCCGATGACAACACATCGATCAGAAGGAGACGGATCTGTGATTCGTGCGGGAAGCGTTTCACCACGTACGAAAAGATCGAGACCATCCCGCTGGTCGTCATCAAAAAAGACCTGACCCGGCAGCAGTATGACCGCCGCAAGATCGAGGACGGCGTCATGCGCGCCTGCTATAAAAGGCCGATCTCCGTGGATAAGATCCGTGAATGCATCGATTCGATGGAACGGGATATCTTTGCCATCGAGGACAAGGAGATCGAGAGCAGCCGGATCGGCGAGATCGTGATGGATCGCTTAAAAGAGCTGGACGCAGTGGCGTATGTGCGTTTTGCTTCGGTCTACCGTGAGTTTAAGGACGTCAATACCTTCATGGAAGAATTGAAAAAGATTCTGGAATAATAAAGAACAGTGAAACAACGCGCAGAACAGTTAATCAACGGCAATTTTGAATATGAGGTGAAGCCGCCTCTCATCAGCCCGGACAATATCCGGGTGGAAGCCGGCCCGGGCCAGATCGTGACCGGTTCGTTCACGGTCGAGAGCCCGAATGAGCGGAAGGTGCGGGGCTTCGTACATTCCTCAAACCCGAGGGTCACCTTTGATCCGGTCCAGTTTTTCGGACTGTCCTCAAAGATCATGTTCCAGGCGGACCTGACGGGGCTTGGCAGCGGCGAGGAGACGGACGGCGCATTTACCATCTGTACTGACAGGGGGGAGTATACTCTGCCCTATCTTTTTGTGTGCTCGGAAAAGGCTCCCTCCGGTGATAAGAACCTGTCCATGCCCGATCCCTACAGGCTCTGCGAGATGGCCAGGGAGGATATGGCGAAGGCGGCGGCCCTTTTCGAATCGGAGGATTACAGGAACTTCCTCGAAAGATCGGATAAGCGTCTCTTTGCGATGTACCGTGAGCTGACCGCGGCCAACGACGCCCAGACGGCCCTTGAGGAGTATCTCATCACCTGCGGGCGCAAAAAGCCGGTGGAGCTGTCCCTGGATGAGAGCGCGGTGAAGGTGGAGCGCCCGAGGGGCTCCGTGCGCTCAGAGTTTGTCATCCGCAAGAACGGGTGGGGCTGCCTGCCCATCAAGATCACATCCGATTCGCGGTTCCTGCGCCCCGAGAAAAAAGAACTGTCCACGCTTTCCTTCGTCGGAGACGAATACAGGGTGGGCTATATCATCGATACGAATTTCCTCCACGGCGGCATCAACATGGGCCGGATCAGCGTCAGCACCAGCTACGGGACGCTGTACCTGGAGGTGACGGTGGACTGCCACCGCGGAAATGACGAGGAGAGAGCCCTGCGGGTCAGGAAGCTGATGCAGAAAAAACTGCTGACGCTCTATATGGACCTGAGGATGAAGAAGATCGAGATGAACAGCTGGGTGGAGCGTTCCCTCAGTGTCATCAGCAGCTATAAGAGAGCCGGCGGGGACGATGTGTTCGCGTCGCTGTTTATGGTGCAGCTGCACTATGCGGAGGGCAAGCGGATGAAGGCGGGCCGTCTTCTTCAGGAGATCGGGACCCACTCCAGCCGTTTTACGAACAATGAGCAGTATGCCTATTATCTGTACCTGACCACCTTCTTTGACCGTGACCACGCGTATGTGGACCGGGTGGAGGCGCGGATCCAGCAGCTTTTCCTGCAGCAGCGCGACAGCTGGATCATGCAGTGGGTGCTCTTGTACCTGCAGGAAAAATACCTGCGCAATGACCAGGCCAAGATCGAAGCGATCGCCGCCCAGGTAAGATACGGGTGCAGCAGCCCGATCATGTACCTGGAGGCAGCCCAGATCTACCGCAAGGATCCCTATCAGCTGCGCAAGCTGGGCTCCTTTGAGATCAAGCTGCTGCTGTTTATGTCCAAATACCGGATCCTCACCGAGGAACTGGCTTTCCAGACCGCCAACCTGGCCATGCAGGGCCAGCCCTTCGAGCCCAAGCTTTTCAGGATCCTGAAAAGCGGCTACGAGCTGACCGGATCGAAGGACCTGCTCCGGGCCATCTGCCAGCTGCTGATCAACGGACAGAAGAAAACGCCGGAGTATTTCGAGTGGTACGCCCTGGGCGTGTCCGAGGACGTGCGCATCACCGGCCTTTACGAATACTATATGGAGACCATGGACTCCATGGGGATCGAGAAGATGCCCCAGGTGATCCGCATGTATTTTGCCTACAACAATTCCCTGAGCTATCACCGGAAGGCGGCTGTCTACCGCGATATCTCGGATAATCGTGACAATGTTCCGCAGGTCTACCGCTCCAGCCGGACGGATATGGAGCATTTTGTGGTGGAACAGCTGGGGCTGGGCAGAGTGGACCAGAACCTGGCCATCCTCTACGAGCGTTTCCTGACAAGGCGGCTGCTGAACCGCAATCTGGCAGAGCAGCTGGCCAGGATCCTCTTCACCTTCGAGGTGACCTGCAAAAACCCGGAGATGACTTCGGTCGTGGTGGTGCATGATTGCCTGAAGGAGGCGGAGGAGACACCGCTTAAGAACGGGCAGGCGAAAGTGCGCATCTATGCTGAGAACGCGGGCATCCTCCTCAAGGACAAGAGCGGACAGCTTCACAGCTCGGATACGCTCTATCAGGCGGAGCGCTACCTGGATTCTCCGCTGCTGATCACCTTCTGCCGCGAGCTGGTCCCGGACAATCCCGGACTGGTGCTCTACATCACCTCCCGCAGCGGGGAAGTGAATGAGGAGACGCTGCCGGCCTACATCCGCGGAAGCGAGTATGATCAGCTCCACGACTGGTACCGCGACAGGCTCAGGCTGGCGCTGCTCGAATACTATGCCCGCAATGACATGGTCAGCGACCGCTATGAATTCCTGCGGTCACTGAATTATTCGGATTATGTCCGGGTCGGCAAGGGGAAGCTGATCGCCCTGCTGGCACAGGAAGGGCTTTATGAGAAGGCCTTCTCCCTGATCGAGCAGTATGGCTGCGAGAACGTGGATCTGTCCGTCCTGGTGCGGATCTGCTCCCAGAACGTGCTCGGACGCGAGTACGAGGAGGATGATGTCCTGCTCGCCTACTGCAGCCGGTGCTACACCTACGGAAAATATGACGACAACATCCTGACCTACCTGCTGATGTACTATGACGGCCCCATCGAGGAGATGAAGCGCCTGTGGCACAGCGGAAGGCAGAATGATATGGATACCATGGCGCTGGAGGAGAAGATCCTGACGCTGATCCTCTTTACCCGGACCGGGACGGAGGATACCGAACAGATCTTCCTGGCCTACCGCAGCAAGATGGGAAGAAAGCGGACCGGAAGGGCTTACCTGAACCTGAAGGCCTACGAGTACCTGATCCGCAACCTTCCGGTAAACGATGTGATCTTCGAGATCATCGAGACGAACCTTCTGCGGGAAGAGCAGGTCGAGGACGTGTGCAAGCTGGCGCTGCTTCGCTACTTCTCCGGACTGCCCTCCCTCGGGGAACACCGGGAACACACGGTGGAGGCGCTCCTTAAGGAATACGATGAGCGTGATATCCGCTTTGACTTCTACCGCAAATTCCCGTACCGCCTGCGCAGAAGGTGCCAGCTTGAGGACAAGGTGTTCCTTGAGTATGTGGCCGATCCGTCGCATACGGTGATCGCCTGCTTCCGCGGGAGAGGAGAAAACTGCGACTTTGAGCGGGAGCCCCTGAAGAATGCATTTGAGGGGATCTTTGTCAAAGAGTTCATCCTCTTTGAGACGGAAATGCTGGAATGCTATATCGAAGAATATGACGGGGACGAACTGGTCAACACTTCGAGCCTGAGGATACTGAGCGGGCTTGGAACGGAGGGCGCGCCGCGCGACCGTTTCGCGATGCTTGGCGAGATGTCCCGCTACGAACAGGAAGGCCAGACCAAGAAGCTGGCCGAAGAACTGGAAAACTACCGGCAGCTGGATTACCTGACACAGAAGATCTTCCTTCTTGTCTAGGATCCGGACTGATGGAGGCAGCCAAATGGCACAGGAAAAGAAAGAAACGGCTGTGGGACTCCAGCTGGGAGAGCATTTTGCCCAGCTGACCTGGTATTACCAGGGCATGAAGGAGCCGCTCACTCCGGGGGCCGATACCAAAGAGGGACCGGCGATCAGCCGCATCCCGGAAGGGACGATGGCCGATAAGGATGCCCTGCGCTCATTCCTGGAGGGGATGATCGTGAAGGTGCCGGAATTTCCCGGATTTGATACGCTCCATATCATGGTGACGGTCCGGGAGCTTACGCAGGAGAAGGCGGAAAAGATCGCGGATGCGCTCGAGAGCCTGGGATGCCCGCGCAAGAATATAGGGCTCCAGGACTACCTGTCGAGTTTCTACGCCTATACCATCAACCAGAAAAAGGAATTATGGAACGGGGACGTGGCGCTTCTCGAGTACAGGAACGGCCAGATGATCGGCTATGTCCTGCACATCGACCAGACCAAGACGCCGCAGCTGGTGACGGTGGAGGAAGCCGGCCGCCAGGCGGTGGATGAGTCCCTGAGGGGAGACCGCAGCCAGGAGGACTGGGACAAGGAGCGCGACAGGCTGCTCTTTGAGCTGCTCAAAAAGATCTTTGAGCGCAGGAACGTGGTCACCACGTACCTGATGGGCGATTATTTTGACGGGACCTGGTCCGTTCGCTCCTTCCAGTATCTTTGCCACAGGCGGCACGCGTTCCGGGGCGGCAACCTTTACACCAAGGGTGCCTGCTATGCGGCCATGGAGAGAGCGGGCATGACCCGTTTTCCCGACATGCTCTTTTTAGGGAAGGACATCGTGCGAGAGAATATCGGCATGAACATGCGCGTGCGCGGGCGGGAATGGTTCTACACGATCATCAACGCCGGCGTTAACTGGTATGAGGCCCACCACGAGTGCGAATTCATTCCGGACGGGGAGAAGAACATCACCATCCTCACCAAACCCATGACGGGCGGAAACGAGGTGGAGCACGTCCTTCGTCTGAAACGCTTCCCGCAGCGCCCCAACCGGGCGACAAGGCTTCGGATGACGGTGTATTTCACCTCGCCCTCCGAGTGCGTGGTGGAGGTGGAAGACCTTGGCTTCGGCGGCTTTTTCAGGTCTTCCGGAAAGACATGGAAACGCAGTATCTATATCTGAGACGATAATACTTTAAAAATAGACCGGAAAGGAGGTGAGCGCGTTGAGCTTTGATCTTTGCCAGGTCAGCCCGGCTTCAAACCCATATCTTATCGAAACGATCGGCGTGGAGATCTGGACGATCGAAGAACTGTGCTATCATCTCCACGAAAATGTCTATCTGGTGGATTCCTCGATCATCAACGAGAAGCTGTGTGACTGGATCCGCGATGAGCTGGGCCTGAAACGGCTCTACCGCATTTTGTACGAGCAGCTTGAGAAGGGGGATATCTCCGGCTTCATCACCTCCATTTTCAGGGAGATCGGATACCTGAATCCGGAACAGTCCCGGCTTTATCTGGAGAAAATCGGGCGGCTCGAAGTCCAGCCGGAGGACATGAAACAGAAATTCAAGGGCGATTACCTGGTGCGCTGCGGGATGTTCTCGAACGCGGTATCGGAATACCAGCACATCCTGGACCGGCAGGTGCCGGGCAGCCTGGGAACGGCCTTTTATTCGGAGGTGTGGAACAATATGGGCTGCGCCTTTGCGCGGATGTTCCGCTTCGAGGAGGCGGCCGACTGCTTCCTGAACGCGTGGCAGCTGACGCACACCAGAAAGATGCTCCGGAGCTATGTCAGCGTTCTTCCGCTGTACCTGCCCGAGAATGTCTATGAAGAGAAGCTGAAGGCGCTGGGAGCGGACGCTTCCGTGATCGGCAAGATCCAGGAATATAACCTGAAGGTCGCGAACGAGGCGGCCAGAGAGAATGAGCTTTCACCGGACAGCTCCAGGGCGCCGCATGAAATGCTTGAACAGCTGAAAGAAGAATACCGACGCAGCCGCGGAAGCGTACGCAAGAACCAGGAGGCGGAGGCCCAATGAAAGGCAGGAGGTTGAACTCATGACAACAGAGCGCTATATAAGTCCCCTTTCCGAGAGATATGCAAGCAAAGAAATGCAGCACATCTTCTCGCAGGATATGAAGTTTACGACCTGGAGAAAACTCTGGATCGCACTCGCCCGCACCGAACAGGAGCTGGGACTGCCCATCACCGATGAGCAGATCGCCCAGATGGAGGAGCATGTCTCCGATATCAATTACGAGGATGCCAGGGAGAGGGAGAAGATCGTACGGCACGATGTGATGAGCCATGTTTACGCCTACGGACTGCAGTGCCCGAAGGCCAAGCCGATCATCCATCTCGGGGCGACCTCGTGCTACGTGGGCGACAACACGGACATCATCATCATGAGGGAAGGGCTGAGGCTGATCCGTAAAAAACTGATCAACGTGATCGCTCAGCTGGGCAAATTCGCCGGTGAGTATAAAGGACTGCCGACCCTTGCCTTTACGCATTTCCAGCCGGCCCAGCCGACCACGGTCGGAAAGAGGGCCACGCTTTGGGCGCAGGACTTTTTGATGGACCTGGAAGATCTCGACTACGTGCTGGGATCCTTAAAGCTCCTGGGATCGAAGGGAACGACCGGAACCCAGGCAAGCTTCCTGGAGCTGTTCGAGGGAGATCTTGAGAAGGTCGACCGGATCGATCCGATGATCGCTGAAAAGATGGGCTTTGACGGGTGCTACGCCGTCTCCGGGCAGACCTATTCGAGAAAAGTCGACACCCGGGTCTGCAACATCCTGGCCGGGATCGCCGCCAGCGCGCATAAGATGTCCAATGACATCCGGCTGCTGCAGCACTTAAAGGAAATCGAAGAGCCCTTCGAGAAGAGCCAGATCGGCTCCTCGGCCATGGCCTACAAGCGCAACCCGATGCGCTCCGAGAGGATCGCTTCCCTGTCGCGCTATGTGATGATCGATGCCCTCAACCCCGCCGTCACCAGCGCGGTGCAGTGGTTTGAGCGGACGCTGGATGACTCGGCCAACAAGCGTATCGCTGTGGCGGAAGCCTTCCTGGCGACGGACGGGATCCTGGATCTTTGCCTGAACGTGACCGATAATCTGGCCGTTTATCCCAAGGTCATCGAAAAGCGGCTCAGAAGCGAGCTGCCCTTCATGGCCACCGAAAATATCATGATGGACGCCGTCAAGGCCGGCGGGGACCGGCAGGAGCTGCATGAGAAGATCAGGACGCTTTCCATGCAGGCGGGATACGCCGTGAAGGTGGAGGGCAGGGACAATGACCTGCTCGAGCGGATCGCTGCGGATCCGCAGTTCAACCTGACAAAGGAGCAGCTGGAGGCGGCGATGGATACTTCCCGCTATATCGGCGCGAGTGAGCACCAGGTGGAGCGCTTCCTGACAGAGGAGATCGGGCCGGTGCTTGAAAAGAACAAGGAACTGCTTGGAATAAGTGCACAGATCAACGTATGACGCTGCGGAAAATGAGAGGAGCATGAGGAAATGATTAAAGCAGTAGTAGGTGCCAACTGGGGCGATGAGGGAAAAGGTAAGATCACGGATACGCTGGCCGAGCAGGCCGACTATATCGTACGTTTTCAGGGAGGCGCCAATGCCGGTCACACGATCGTCAATGATTATGGAAAATTCGCGCTGCACACGCTTCCGTCCGGTGTGTTTTACCAGCATACCGTGAACGTGATCGGAAACGGCGTCGCGCTGAATCTTCCCATCCTGACAAACGAGATCAAGAGCATCGTCGACAAGGGCGTTCCCATGCCGAAGATCGCCGTGTCCGACCGGGCACAGATCGTGATGTCCTATCATATCCTGCTGGATAAATATGAGGAAGAGCGGCTTGGGAAGAACAGCTACGGCTCCACAAAGTCCGGGATCGCGCCGTTCTATTCCGACAAATTCGCGAAGATCGGCTTCCAGGTGAGCGAGCTGTTTGACGATGAGATCCTTAAGGAAAAGGTAAAGAAGATCTGCACGCTCAAAAACGTGATCATCGAAAACCTGTATCACAAGGAGCCGCTGAAGGAAGAGGACCTGATGGAGGAACTCCACCAGTACAGAGATATGGTCGCTCCCTATGCGTGCGATACGGCCGCCATGCTGTATGAGGCGGACAGGCAGGGCAAGACCATCCTGCTCGAGGGACAGCTCGGAACGCTCAAGGATCCGGATCACGGGATCTATCCCATGGTCACCTCATCCTCCACGCTGGCCGGTTACGGCGCGATCGGCGCCGGTGTCCCGCCCTATGCTATCCGCCAGGTCGTGACGGTGTGCAAGGCTTATTCGAGCGCTGTCGGCGCAGGGGAATTCGTCAGTGAGATCTTCGGTGATGAGGCGGATGAATTAAGGCGCAGAGGCGGCGACGGAGGCGAATTCGGCGCGACGACCGGCAGACCCAGGAGAATGGGCTGGTTTGACTGCGTAGCCTCCCGCTACGGATGCCGCCTGCAGGGAACGACGGATGTGGCTTTCACCGTGCTTGATGTGCTCGGCTACCTGGATGAGATCCCGGTCTGCGTCGGTTACGAGATCGACGGCAAGGTGACGGATGAGTTCCCCACCACCTCTTCACTGGCCAAGGCGAAACCGGTCTATGAAGTGCTTCCGGGCTGGAAATGTGAGATCAGGGGCATAAAAGAATACGACAGTCTTCCGGAAAACTGCCGCCGCTATATCGAGTTCATTGAAAGCAGACTGGGATATCCCATCACGATGGTCTCGAACGGACCGGGCAGAAAGGATATTATTTACCGGACATCTTCCCTGTCGTGAGGATCGTTCTCCCTACGGTTCTTTAAGATCCCCGCCACGAGGAACATGGCGTAGAGCAGTACGGGGATCAGGACGGTAAGCACGACGCAGGCGGTCAGCAGGGGGCGGACATCGCCCTTTCCGAAGACGCCCACGCAGAAGGTGACAAGATAAAGGATGATCAGGCCGGCCGCGGTGATGAGCGCCAGGATGCGTTTGATCTTTTCCATGGTTTTACTCTCCTTATGACGGCTGCTTTTAAAAGCAGCCTTTAGTAAGGACATTGTAGCAGATATACGGAAATTGATAAAGAAGGAAGGAACAGTTATGGGTTTATTACAGGATTGGAGAGACACCGCCTATTCACAGACAGAAGAAAAAGGAAAAATGGAGCAGTTCTGGCAGGATTACTTCCAGAAGGAAAAAGCCATCTATGAGCAGCTGCTGGCCGATCCCGACACGGCAGTCACCGGCACCGTGAAGGAACTGGCGGAGAAATACGGGATCGACGTCCAGACGATGACAGGATTCCTCGACGGCATCAACGATTCCCTGATCGAGCCGAACCCAATCGAGGAGATGGAGGAGGATACTCCCGTCAGCCTTGCCTTTGACAAGGAAAAGCTGTACAAGAACATGGTGGATGCCAAAGCTGACTGGCTCTACGGTCTGGAGGCGTGGAAGGACATCTACTCTGAGGAGGAACTCAAGAACCTCTACAGAGAAGCCAAGAAGATGAACACCATCGTAAAGGGCAAAAAGATCGGAAGGAACGATCCGTGCCCGTGCGGCAGCGGAAAGAAATATAAATTCTGCTGCGGCAGGAATGCCTGATTTTCGGAGAATAAAAAATGATTTTAAAAAGAGCCGAGCGCGCGGCGGCACTGACAGTCCTTGGCTTTACAGCCGCGGTGGCGGCGGCCGGATGGCGATTTGCCAGGCGGCAGGCTGCTTACAGGGCCAAACAGGCAGCAGCGCTGTTCAAGGATGACGACCTTGACGAAAATGCTCTCACCTGGCCGGAGGATGCCGAGTGGGAGGAGCCTGCCGAAGAGGCGGAGGATCTGACAGCAGAATCGGAGGAAGAAGCCGCCGATGAGTGACATACACATATGGGACAGTCATGTTCATCTGTTCCCCCCGGAGATCTATGAGAACTGGGATAAATATGCAAAGATCGATCCGGTATTCGGATCGCTCACTGCCAGGAGCAAGTCCCCGAAAGGCGCGCAGGAAGCCTGGGTGAACGGGGAGGAGGCTCTGCTCGCGGCCGACAAGGCCGGAGTGGAGGGCATGTGCATGCAGGGCTGGTACTGGAACGATCCCGGCCTGATGCGGCTCCACAATGACTACATGGCGCAGCTTCTGAAGGACCATCCGGACCGGTTTAAAGCCTTTGCAAGCGTCAACCCGAAGTTCGGGTGGGAGGCTCTCTCGGAGATTGAGCGGTGCGCCGCCAAGGGCTTCTGCGGGATCGGAGAACTGGGGCCGGGAGGCAACGGATACGATTTTAACGACCCGGATTTCCTTGCCGTGCTGGAGATGGCACAGGCACTGGACCTGCCGGTCTGCATCCACTGCGGAGAGAGCGTCGGCGTCGACTATCCCGGAAGGGACCGTACTTCGCTCGATCCCCTGCCCGATATCATACGCCGGTATCCTGACCTGAAGCTGATCCTGGCTCATCTGGGAGGGGGGATGCCCTTCTTTGAGATGAACCGCCGTTTTAAAGGAATCTTCAAGAATGTCCGCTATGACCTGGCGGCGCTCCCGCTGCTTTACGATATCCGGATCGTGAAAGCCGTGACCGGACTTGTCGGCAGTGACAGAGTCCTGTTCGGCAGCGATTTCCCTCTGCTTCTGTATCCCTCCGCGTGCCGCGAGGCGGATATGACGATGTTTATCGAACAGATACGCTCGGAGGCCGGTCTTGACGAGGATGAGTACAGGGCCGTCATGGGCGCCAATTTCCTCGACTTTGTAACACCGAAAGAGGATCTTTGACAAAGAAAGGGAGATTTATCCGGAAAGTGTTTGACAAGCTCCGGAACGTATGCTATTTTATTTAAGGCAATTTACAGGAAAGCAGAGTATCCGCTCTCACCCAGGCACGATCAGGTGACCCGTGGTTAATAGAAGTAAATGCACCCTCAGGGGCTGTGTTGGATCTTTCATGCGGATAACTACTGTTATCCGCATTTTTCGTTTCATACTTTCAATGGTTTAGGAGGTGTTTTGGCCATTAGTGATTTAATGATTAACGAGGAGATCAGGGACAGAGAAGTTCGCCTGATCGGAGCAGATGGTGAGCAGCTTGGTATCATGCCGTCCAAAGAGGCACTGCGCCTTGCCAGGGAAGCTGAACTGGATCTGGTAAAAGTAGCGCCGATGGCCAAGCCGCCGGTGTGCAAGATCATTGATTACGGTAAATATCGTTATGAGATGGCCAGGAAAGAGAAAGAGGCCAAGAAGAAGCAGAAGAGCATCGAGGTCAAAGAAATCCGTCTCTCTCCGAACATTGATGTAAACGATCTGAATACGAAAACTGTGAATGCCAGGAAATTCCTTGAGAAGGGAAACAAGGTTAAGGTCACACTTCGTTTCAGAGGCCGTGAGATGGCGCATATGAACGCGAACCGCCATATTCTGGAAGATTTCGCGAAATCCGTCGAGGATATCGCTGTGATCGATAAGCCGATCAAACAGGAAGGAAGGTCATTGACGATCTTTCTTTCCGGGAAGCGGTAAAAACTACTAAGGAGGAATTATCATGCCTAAAATGAAGACCAGCAGAGCTGCTGCAAAACGTTTCACAAAGACCGGAACCGGCCTGTTAAAGAGAAATAAAGCATACAAGAGCCATATCCTGACCAAGAAATCCACAAAGAGAAAGAGAAACCTCAGGAAATCTACGATCACGGATCCGACGAATGCGTCGAACATGAAGAAGATTTTACCGTATTTATAATGGAGATCGAAGGAGGGTGTAAAAAATGGCAAGAATCAAAGGCGGCTTAAACGCTAGAAAAAAACATAACAGAGTCTTAAAACTGGCTAAGGGTTACAGAGGTGCCAGATCAAAACAGTACAGGATCGCCAAGCAGTCTGTCATGAGAGCTCTCACGAGCGCATACGCTGGCAGAAAAGAGAGAAAGCGCCAGTTCAGACAGCTCTGGATCGCCCGTATCAATGCGGCAGCCCGCATCAACGGCCTTTCCTACAGCAAGTTCATGCACGGCCTGAAGATGGCTGAGATCGAGCTTAACAGAAAAGTCCTTGCCGATATGGCAGTCAACGACGCCGAGGGCTTTGCTGCACTGGCGGAGATCGCAAAATCAAAGATCTGAGTGAAATGAGGGGTCAGACCCTTTTCGCACTTCAACGTACGAAAAGGGTCTGACCCCTTGAATTTTATCAGGTGCGGGGGCTGGATAAGGCGGTGGGGCAAAAGAGGCGCGGAAAAGGACCTCAGGCCCCAGAAAAACTTGCTTTCTCCCCAGCGGCAGATATACATGTCGGTTTAGGTGTGATAAAATATGTGAAAATCGGAAAGGAGGAAGAGCAGTGGATTCTTATGAGTATTATGACGACCCGGAACTGTATGAAAAGCAGACGGAATATGAACAGCCGCCTGTAAAACGCACAAAGAAGAGAGAAGTCTCGATTGCGCGCGTGCTTTCCGGAATGATGTGTATGATGGCATCTTTCGCTCTTCTTCTGGCTATGTATGGGAAACTGCAGATTCCATGGCCGCAGAGCGGTCTGCCTGCGATCAGCATACTCTCGTCCGGAGAGAGTGGGGGAGGCATGTATGAAGCTACCGGAAGCGCGGTGAATATCCGCTCCGGTCCGGGTATGGAATATGATGCTTTTTCGAGAGCGCTGCAAGGGGAGACGCTTGAGTCTACCGGGAATGTTTCTTCTGACGGAGCGTGGATTGAAGTGATCTGTCCGGAGAACGGAGAGCACGGCTGGTCAAGCGCAGACTACCTGAAGAAAGTCTCCTGAAAAGACGAAATTCCCTGTTGACTTTATGGAGACCCTCTGCTATAATCGCATTTGTTCGCGGAAGTGTCGGAATTGGCAGACGAGCAAGACTAAGGATCTTGTGACCGTCAGGTCGTGTGGGTTCAAGTCCCATCTTCCGCATACATTTTTAAAGAAAAGTCATCTGAGTTCATCAGATGGCTTTTTTCTTTGTATTCACGCCATTTCTTGAAAGGGCGATGGCAGAAGGAGAATACGGAACGCTTTACAACCGGATCAGACTAATGGAGACTGAGAATAAAGAGATACTGATTGAGTATCAGGAACAACGTCCCGGTGTAATGAACCGTGATAATGTAAATCAGATACTTAAAGCAATACGAAAGAAAAAGGATCAAGACAATGAATACGAAGATAGTCCGGATTATGACAGTCAGAGCCGCCTGAGTTCATCAGACGGCTCTTTGTTGTAGTTACGCTATTTCTTTACCTGTCTCTATGTCGGTTCCTTCCGGGAGTAACCCGCTGACCAGCCCGTCTTCTCCGAAGAGGGCATCCTGCACTTCTTCATCCTCAAGTAAGGCTTGTATATCATCCATGATCCCGGAACCGGTGCTTTCCTGCGCGCAGGCTGCAGACGAAATACTCATTCCAGCCGCAAGGGCACATGCCAGAAACATCATTTTCTTTTTCATGATCAACTACCTCCTGTCTGTATGCGTGAAACTTAATGGTATCTGTTAATAGTATATCCCAGGAAAAATATACAGTGAAGCTGTGCCTGATGGCTGTTCGGCTGGCTAAACATCTTTGGGATAGACACAGGACATCGGCGGCGATAAAATATGAGCAGAGTAACTTCTGCAACACAAGCAACACAATGGAAGGAAACAGAATCAATGGAATTTACGATGATCGAAACAGGATGGCTCTCGATTCTGCCGCCGCTTATAGCCATTATGCTGGCCCTGATCACAAAAGAGGTTTATTCCTCTCTTTTTATCGGCGTTTTTTCGGGAATGATCATTTATACCGTTTTCAGCGGAGGGACACTGATCTCGGCTGCGGCGCTCACGTTTGACATGATGAGCTCGAAGATCGCGGATAATGCGTACATGATCATTTTCCTGGCGCTGCTCTGGGCGGTGGTCAAACTGGTTTCTGAATCCGGAGGAAGCTATGCCTACGGTGTGTGGGCGGGCAGCAAGATCAAAAACAAAAGGGCCGCGGCCTTTGCGACGTCGCTGCTGGGCATCCTCATCTTCATCGATGACGGCTTCAACTGCCTGACCGTGGGCACTGTGATGCGGCCTATTACAGACAGGCTGAAGATCTCCAGGGAAAAGCTGGCCTATATCATTGATGCGACGGCGGCGCCGGTATGCATCATTGCACCGGTATCAAGCTGGGCGGTCGCTGTGGCGAGCGAAGTGAGCGAAACGAACGGTTTTCATATTTTCCTCTCCACGATCCCGTTCAATTTCTATGCGCTGATGACCATCCTGATGGTTTTTCTGATCTCCTTTACCGGCAGGGATTTCGGGCCGATGAAAAAGGCAGAGGAGCTGGCCGCTTCAGAGAAAAGGGCACAGACGGATGGAGAAAGTGAGAATAAAAAGAATGGGAAGGTGATCGACCTGGTGCTTCCCATTGTAACGCTGGTCATCTGCGCGATCCTCGGGATGGCCTACGTTGGCGGCTTTTTTGAGGGGACAAGCTTCTCGGAAGCGATCGGCTATAATCCGACCGCGGGATTATCGCTGGGAGCGTTCGCAGGGCTTATCTGCGCCATGCTGCTTTACCTGCCCCGCAGGCTGATGAAGCCGAAGGAGTTTATCGACTGCATCGTGGGCGGAATCGGAAATATCGTACCGCCGATGCTTATCCTGATCCTTTCGTGGACGCTGGGCGGTGTCTGCCGGCAGCTGATCGGCACCGGCGTATTTATATCCGGATTTGTGGAGAGTTCCAACCTGCCGCTGGGACTGCTGCCGTTCCTGATCTTTGTGATCGCAGCCATCATGAGCTTCTCCATGGGAACGAGCTGGGGAACCTTCGGCATGCTGATCCCGATCATTACCATGATCTGTGAGACGGACGGGGCAGGGGCCCTGCTGATCCCGGCCCTTGGTGCGACGCTCGCGGGCTCCGTCTACGGTGATCACTGCTCACCGATATCGGACACGACGATCCTGGCCTCCACCGGGGCGGACTGCAAACATATCAGGCATGTGGAGACTCAGCTCCCCTATGCGACACTGACAGCGGTGGTTTGTGCGGTCGGTTACCTGATCGCGGGTTTCATGCTCTCGCCGTGGATCGCGCTGGCGGTGCAGACGGTCCTCATGATCGGGACGATCATGGTGATCGGCAAAAAAACGGCCGTTTGACTTAAAAAAGACATTCCATCGAAGCCGGTGGAATGTCTTTTTGGCGGTATACTCTAAGGACGGAGTAAATGTCTGATGCGCATCAGTTCTCTTGCGATGCCGTCGTGGTCGTTATCCTCGGTCACATGGGCAAACTGTGAGCGGATCGCGTCGGGGGCATTTCCCATCACGACCCCGTATCCGACGGCGCTTAGCATATCGAGGTCATTATAATTATCTCCGAAGGCTGCGGCCTGTGTGAGCGGGATCCCCAGATGCCGGCAACAGCAGCTGACCGCGCCGGACTTGCTCACGCCCGCGGCCATGACCTCGAGAAGGATATCCGAGGATTTGACGGCGTTGATCCCCAAAAACCGGGATTTGATCCGGCGCTCGGTCTCATCGATCGTCCCCGGATCGCAGATGCACAGGATCTTATGGACGCTCCCGCCCTCAGGGACAGAGCGGACCGTGCCTTCCTGCGCCTGGGCTTCGACGATCGCCTCCTCTCTTCGGACCTTGGGATCACTTTTATCTTTGACGATCCACTGATCGCCCGAGTAGAGGCACCAGGTCAGCGGCAGCTTCTCTGATTCGATAAAACGCAGGATCTCCTCTGCGAGGGAAGTTCCCATTCCATGCTGATAGATGATCCTTCTTTTTTCGTCCTGGATCAGGGCGCCGCTGTAGGAGATGATCGGACCTTCAAATCCGTTCTTTTTCTGGATGGGGTAGATCCCGGAAGGACTCCTGGCGGAGACGATGACGAAAGGAATATCCTTCAGTTCCAGGATCGTGCGTCTGGTGAGAGGGGTCACGACATGGGCGGAATTTAGCAGCGTGCCGTCCACATCACTGAAAATTATCTTGATCATCTTTTTCTCCGTTTCCTGAAAAAGGTTCCTACAGGCAGGATATCAGACCGGAAATGCTTTTGTCTACCGGTTCCTAACCTAAAACTACCCGCCTTAGCGCAGTGTTCATAAAACAGTAAGACTGAAAAATGAGCACTGTTGCTATTGGGTTGGCTAAGAAAAAGTGAAGCGTGATATTCCATACCATTACGGTGTGGCGTATCACGCTTTTATTTTTTGCCTGGATAAAAAGAAGATGCATGAATATTTACGAACCTTTTACGCTTCACTGGTTTTGAATTTTACAACGAACTTCTACAATACCAACTGTGATCAAAGGTCAACAAATATTAGACGAATCACAGGAGGTTCGAAATGAAACGTAAAATTATGAAATCATTGGCTATTGGAGTTGCGATCGTCATGACCGTCGGCTCACTTGCCGGATGTGGTAAATCCGCAGATTC
>DGTA01000055.1 GCA_002394165.1 Lachnospiraceae bacterium UBA4348
TGATGATGTCGATCGCCCTGCGCTTTATCCCCATCCTGCTCGAGGAGACGGACAAGATCATGAAAGCCCAGATGGCAAGGGGCGCGGACTTTGAAAGCGGCGGCCTTATAAAGCGCGCAAAGAGCCTGGTCCCGCTGCTGGTGCCGCTGTTCATCTCGGCGTTCCGCCGCGCGAATGACCTGGCCATGGCTATGGAGGCGAGAGGCTATCACGGCGGAGAAGGCCGGACGAAAATGAGGCCGCTTGAGTACCATCACAGGGACTACATCGCCTACCTGGTGATGGCGGCCTATGTAGCGGCGCTGTTTCTGGTCCGTTTCCTCTAGAAGCGGTTTGTCTGATACGGGGAAGATTTATGAGAAGAATCCTGCTGACCGTCGCCTACGACGGGACAAATTACTGCGGATTTCAGATTCAGAAGAACGGAAATACCATCGCGGGGGAGCTCAACCGGCACCTTAGCGAACTGCTTAAGGAGAATATCCATGTCATCGGTGCCAGCCGGACGGACGCGGGCGTACATGCCCTCGGCAACAGGGCGGTGTTCGATACGGAGACGAGGATGAAGGCCGATCGGATCGCATTTGCGATGAACACGAGGCTTCCCGAGGATATCCGGGTAATTTCCTCCGAGGAGGTGCCTTTAAGCTTTCATCCGCGGTTCCAGGAGACGGTCAAGACCTATGAGTACCGGATCTGCAACCGCACGTTTCCGGATCCGACCACGCGTCTTTATACGCTGCACTACCACTGGAAGCTGGATGAAAAAAGGATGCAGCAGGCGGCGGATCACCTTGTGGGGACCCACGATTTTTCGAGCCTGTGCACCCATAAACCGGATGTGACCGATCATGTGAGAACGATCTATGAACTGAAGGTGACCAGGAATGGGGACGAGGTCGCCATCCGGATCACCGGAAACGGTTTTCTTTACAACATGGTCCGCATCATCACCGGGACCCTGCTCCGGATCGGCCAGGGACTGATGCAGCCGGATGAGATGAAGGAAATCCTGGAAGCGAAGGACCGGCAAAGAGCCGCGGAGACGGCCAGGCCCGAGGGCCTGACGCTCGTAGAGATCCGTTACCCGGAGTGGGAAAGGATCAGTCCCAATACTCAAGCTCCCCTGACTTAAGCCCTATGTTCCCGGCGCGGAACACGGGGTTTTTTCCTGCCTTTTTCTGTTTCTCGTAGTCATCGAGCGCATCGATGGCGACCTTTCCGAGCAGCATGCAGGCGGGCAGGTTGATGAGCGTCATGCCGCCCATGGTGATGTCCGCCATGGCCCAGGCGGCATCCATCGGGATGATGGCGCCGAAGAAGACGACCAGGACGCAGATGATCTTGAAGATGACCCGGAACCGCTTTGACGGTACCTTCTTTCCGTTGAGGAAGATCAGCGCGTTGTCCACGTAATAGAGATTTCCAAGAAGCGTGGTGAACGCGAAGAGCACCATGGCGATGGTGATGAAGGTGGGTCCGACAAAGCCGAACACGGTGGAGATGGCGTTCTGCACATACATGGCGCCGGAGACCTCGGCTGTATGCGGGACACCGCTCGAGAGACACATCAGAGCGGTGGCGGTGCAAAGGAGCAGTGTATCGATGTAGACGGAGAGGGTCTGCACCAGTCCCTGCTTGACCGGGTGCGTCACAACCGCGGAGGCGGAAGCGTTCGGGGCCGATCCCACGCCGGCTTCATTGGAGTAGAGGCCTCTCTTGATGCCGTAGATCAGGCATGAGCCCGAGACGCCGCCGAAGATCGCCCTGAAGTTGAAGGCATCCTTAAAGATCTGGACAAACATGGCCGGAACATGGGTGATGTTGAACAGGATAACGATGAGCGAGATCGCCACATAGGAGATGCCCATAAAGGGAACCACCAGGCTGGTGAGGGAGACGATCCTCTTTCCGCCGCCGAGCAGGCAGTAGCCGACCAGCACGGCCAGCACGGCGCCGATGATCACCGGCGTGACCTTCGCGTCATAGAAACTGTAGACCGCAAAGGTGGACTGCAGGTTGTACGAGCACAGCAGGTTGAAGCCGACCGCGTAGGTGGCGATCAGGAAGACGCAGAACACATAGGAGAGCCAACCGGCGTGAAGCGCTTTCTCGATATAGTAAGCGGGGCCGCCGTAGCAGGAGCCGTCCTTGTTCTTTCTCTTGTAGATCTGCGCCAGGGTACTTTCCATAAATGCTGAGGAGGCGCCGATGATGCACATCAGCCACATCCAGAAACAGGCGCCCGGACCGCCCAGGCAGATGGCCGTGGATACGCCGATGATGTTTCCCGTGCCCACGCGGGAGGCGGTGGAGACCATCAGCGCCTGGAATGAGGAGACCTGGCCTTTGCCGGAGGGCTCCATGACAAGGCGGCACGACTCCTTAAACAGACGGATCTGTACGCCCTTCGTGAGAATGGTGAAATAGATGCCCGCCACTGCCATAACGATGATCAGGATGGGGTAGTACATCACGTTGTCGATGGAATTCAGGATACTAATTATTGCTTTTCCCATGAAAAAAACTCCTTTTTGTCATGCTCCCGGACGACGCGCCGCGGGGAGCGGCCTGTACAAACAGTACCATAAAACGCCCCGGGAACGCAATTTGTTTTGCCCGGTTTTCAAAGTCCCCGGAAAGGCCGTAAATACCGGTAAAAAGCTGTTGACAGGATTATGGAATTACCCTATAATAATTCGAGTGTGACCCCTGGCCACACTATTATGTATGTAAATGTTTTAGCCATAAGCCCCGGATAAAACATTTTATCATATCCAACAGCAGGGAGGACGGAAATAAGCCTCTGCCAGCCCCGCGCCAGACCATTCAGCTTACATAAGGAGGAAACACCATGAAGACATTTATGGCAAGTCCGTCTACCATTGATAGAAAATGGTATGTGATCGACGCAGATGGAATGACTCTTGGCCGTCTCGCATCGGAAGCAGCCAAGATCTTAAGAGGAAAGAACAAACCGATCTTTACACCGCATATCGACACAGGTGATTACCTGATCATCGTGAATGCCGAGAAGATCAAAGTCACCGGTAAAAAGCTCGATCAGAAGACCTACTTCAGCCACAGCAAATATGTTGGCGGCGTCAAGGAAGTTCCGCTTCGCGAGATGATCGAAAAGAAACCCGAGAAAGTCGTAGAGCTCGCAGTCAAAGGCATGCTTCCCAAGGGACCGCTCGGACGTGAAATGTACAAGAAACTTCACGTTTATGCAGGGCCGGAGCATAACCATCAGGCACAGAAGCCGGAAACACTGACATTCTGATCGGAGGTAAGACATGGCTGCAGAAAGATATTACGGAACAGGAAGAAGAAAAAAATCCATCGCGAGAGTGTATCTTGTACCGGGCACCGGAAAGATCACCATCAATAAAAGAGACATCGACGAGTATTTCGGACTTGAGACCCTGAAGGTTATCGTCCGCCAGCCGCTGGAGAGGACTGAGACCACCGGCAAGTTCGATATCCTTGTTAACGTACGCGGCGGCGGCACGACCGGTCAGGCCGGTGCGATCCGTCACGGCATTGCCAGAGCTCTTCTGAAAGCGGACGCTGATTTCCGTCCCGCCCTTAAGACCGCTGGTTATCTCACCAGAGATCCGAGAATGAAAGAGCGTAAGAAACCGGGTCTCAAGAAGGCACGTAGAGCTCCGCAGTTCTCTAAGAGATAATCAGCAGGTTATTGGCTTTATACGATTTCAAAAGAATCCCGATTCTTTCCAGCTGGAGAGAGTCG
>DGTA01000144.1 GCA_002394165.1 Lachnospiraceae bacterium UBA4348
AAATCGAGCTCATGGTCATCTATAAATACGTTGACCAGCTCGATCATCTCATCGATGCGGTGCGATCTTGTCGCGTCGCGGTCGACCTCCTGCAGAAAGACCACGTCGGGGTCCAGCTGCGCCGTCTCCTTCGCGATCCCGGAAAGGTTGCTTCGAACGCTCTCCTCATCGGCAGTCTTGCCGCCCCCCGCTGCGAATCCGATCTGCCAGGAGAGGACTTTCAGGCTGTCGCCGGGCTTTGCCGCCTCCCAGCCAAAGTTGTTGATGGCTACCTGCTCCCGTTCGGGGGGCTTGTACTCCGTAAGCGTCAGCACTTCGAGCATGGCCGCGATCAGGACGCCGATCATAAGGATCACGGAGATACCCCGCTTTATGAACTTATTTGTCCGCTTCGGGACGGTCTTCTCTTGATTCTCTGTCATAATTCTCGGATTTCTACTGTATGGCGTTTCCCATGATCATATACAGCAAAGGGACCACTGTGAGGAGCCACCCCGCCGCGAACACGGCGAAATTCTTCTTTTGGCTCATAATAGCCGCGAACTCTCTGATCAGGGCACTGGGCCAGTAATACGAGGCGACATGGGCCCCGATCCCCGTGCACTCCAGGTCGATCTTCTCGCACAGATTCAGCGCCCTGTAGACATGGTAATTGCTCGTCACCAGCGCCACGTAGGGACTTCCGCCCCGCTCCCGGATGATCTTCTTCGAAAACAGCAGGTTCTCTCTGGTCGTCATGGACTTGTCCTCTTTGATGATCTGCCGGGCCGGTATCCCGTGCTCTATGAGATACGCCTCCATGGCCTCTGCTTCGGAGATCTCCTCGTCGGATCCCTTTCCTCCCGACGGAATCAGGATCGGAGGCGTCGGATCCTTGTGGTAGACCTCGATCGCCTTGTCGATGCGGTCCGCGAGAAGTTTGGACACTTCTCTTCCCCTCAGCAGGCCGCAGCCGTGAATGATCACGTAGTCGAAATTTCTCTTGGGAGGGATCAGCTGCAGCAGAATCGTGTATCCCATGAACGCCGCGAAGATCACCGACACATAAGTGATCGACAGGCTGATGAACAGGAGCACTCGCATACCCGTTGTGATAAACTGCCAGTTTCCCTCCGACCAGAATATGGGAAAAATATAGAACAGAAATGTGCACAGCTCTCCCACTGCCACCACGATTCCGAGGATGAGCGAGAGCTGATTGGCCAGGCTCCTTCCCTCCCTGCGGTACATGGTCACGCCGTTTCCGATCAGCAGACCCGGTACGGACAGCAGCGCCGCGAAGGCTATGATTGAAAGAGCCCTGGCCGTTCCTTCCTCATGGCTGCCTGCCAGCGCGCACATAAGCGGCGCGGTCGACGTGGTCGCAAGGAGCAGGAATATGCAGTTTCTGAACCTGCTTCGGTCCAGTGCAAGAGACGCCGCCAGGATCCCCCAGAACATTAGGCAGGGGATGGCAAGTTCCAGTACTCTGCTGAAGTTTATTCCCATATAAATATGATCTCCTGATATTTCTTTGACGTAACGGAAAGTTACTCAATGAGTATAACACTTCCCCTCGAAATGAAACACCTCCCGTCACCACAAAAGATGACGGGAGGTGTTTCCTAAAATTCGTTTCAGCTCTGCAAGGCTACGCTCTTCACCCTGCCCAGCGCGTTGGAAAAAGCGGGAATGCTGATCAGTACCATCACGATGACCGCCTCTCCCACAATGTAGATGATATTATAGACGGCGGAATAGGCCGCCGCGTTCCAGCCTTCCCAGGCATATTCGCCGAAAAAGATCCAGCCGGAGAGAAAGGCGAAGAACCAGCGCCCGACGCAGGCTGTCAGGTATCCCTTCTGAAGCCCGAACTTCCGGGAAGCGAAAAATCCCGACAGTCCGAAGGCCGCAAACGCGAGCCCGTAGTCGATAAAGACCTGGACCGGAGTCAAAATATAGGGGCCCAGAAAGAACTGCAGGATTCCGTATGCAAATCCCGCGGCGATCCCGACGACCGGGCCGAAGAAATACCCCGGCAGGACCGCAAAGAGCGTTGAGCAGAGAGTGATCGAGCCCCCGGTCGGAAACTCGAAGACCTTGATCATACTCGTCACGCTCGCCAGCGCTATGCACATGGCACAGAAAACAACGATCTTCACATTTTTGGACATAAAAAACCTCCTTTTCGCAGGAGGGGAGTTGGTTCACGGCGTCGGAGCAAGACAGGGCAGTCCCGAAAAACCGGAGTCAGTCTCCCGACATGCCTTCTCACTCAACAACCGTGTGCTTCCTTACGCCGGTATTACCCGGTTCAAGTAATAAGGGTCAGCCGCTCCGATCCGCACTTGCGAACGGCAGCTGTCTCAGCATTTGCTCCCCCAGCAGTTATTGAATCGATCACTACATTACACTCAGTAATGCGGTTTGTCAATGCACTAAATCGTCTGATTCTGATAATACAAAATGAGACGGGCACCGCCCGCTGCGGCGCCCGCCTTGTGTCGGTTCCTTTTGTCTCCTCACTTCACTTCGGACATGCCGAACGGGAGGCCTTCGTTGAAGTTTCTCGCGTTCTCCATGGTGACGGCCGCGATCGCCTGCAGGGCCTCTCTCGTGAAGAAGGCCTGGTGCGAGGTCAGGATCAGGTTCGGGAACATGGTCAGCCTTGCCACGATATCCGTGTCGATCATCTCGTCCGACCTGTCGTTGTAGACGTTGGGATCCTCTCCCTCGTAAACGTCCAGCGCCACGCAGTGGAATTTGTTCGCCTTGAGACCTCTGATCAGCGCTTCGGGATCGACCAGCGGTCCGCGGGATGTGTTGACCAGCATTACATTGTCCTTCATCATGGCGATCGCGTTGTCATCGATCAGATGATACGTTCCGTTCGGTCCCATGACGAGCGGCGCATGGAGAGAGATCAGGTCAGCTTTCCTGAGGAGTTCTTCCTTGGTGACATACTTCAAGAGGCCCTTCTCCTCAAGGCTCATGTTCGGGAAAGCGTCCCAGCCCAGTACGGTCATGCCGTAGCCCTTGCAGATGTTTGCCATGATCTGGCCGATCCTGCCGGTTCCCATGATGCCGGCCACCTTGTTGTGAAGGTCCAGTCCGAGGAGTCCGCTCAGGGCGAAATTGTTGTCCTTGACCTTGATATAGGATTTATGGATCCGGCGGTTGGCCGCCTGAAGGATGGTCATCGCGTGCTCCGCGACCGCATAAGGAGAATAAGCCGGCACGCGCAGAACCGTGATGCCGCACTCTGCCGCCGCCTTGGCGTCGACATTGTTGAATCCGGCGCAGCGAAGAAGGATCAGCTTGACGCCGCACTCGCTCAGGATCTCGATTACTTCCCTGGGTGCTTCATCATTTACGAAAATGCAGACAGCGTCGTAGCCCTTGGCCAGGTTCGCGGACTCGATCGTCAGACGGCTGTTGAAATACTTGATGTCGACATTATAGGTCCCTTCGCCCTTGTCTCTGGAGAGCTCGCTGAAGAACATGCGGTCATAGTCCTTGGTGCCGAAGAAAGCGACCTTGAGGACCTCTTTCTTCTTTGCCTTGGGCGCGATATCCGCCAGGACTTCTTCGATCTTCGCGATCGCTTCTGCCTCGTCGGGGCCGTCAGCAGTGATATTAAGCACAGAACCTTTGGCGGCGTGCAGACCGAGGATCTGTAGGACGTTGTTGCCGGATGCAACATTGCCGTTGCACTCGATCATTACCGCGCTCTTGAAATTGGTGCATGCCTGGGCGAGGAGTGCTGCAGGGCGTGCGTGGATTCCGAGAGGATTCTTAACTGTGTACTGCAGATTTTTCATTATCTTTTCCTTTTCTTTAAAATGACAGTGGACAGTTACCTACATAATATGCTACCGTCATTATATACAATCTATACTAACTGTTCAATTGCGGAACGCTCTATTTAGGCAATTATTAACAAATTGTAATTATTATTCCCGAATCCGAAGCATTTGGGATTTGGGGTGCTGAGTAACTGCAAAATACAGAAAGGAAATCTTATGCTGAGCGGTGCTGTTTTCGATATGGACGGTCTGATGTTTGATACTGAACGGATTTACAGAGATACCTGGGTCCGCCTGGCGGATCTGTACGGCGTGCCCCATAATCCTGAGTTTCCCAAAGCGGTCTGCGGCACCAGCGGCAGCCATATGGTGGAAGTGATCCACTCCTACTACCCTCAGGTCGACGCGCAGCGGTTCTGCGACGACTGTCTGCGGCTCGTGGATGAAAGCCTGCAGGAAGAAGTGCCCGTCAAGAAAGGGCTGTATGAGATCCTGGAAGGCATGAAGAGGCGCGGCATCAGGATGGCGGTTGCCAGCAGCAGCCTGCCCGATCTGATCAGGAGGAACCTGAACAAAGCCGGGGTCTATGACTATTTTGACGCCGTAATAAGCGGCACAGAGGTCGAGCACGGAAAGCCTGCTCCTGACATTTTCCTTCTCGCCGCCGAGAGGATCGGCCTCCCGGCTTCTCAGTGCTA